>NZ_JBHSRM010000009.1:0-170605 GCF_042658975.1 Sporosarcina thermotolerans
CAATCCGCTCGACTTGCATGTATTAGGCACGCCGCCAGCGTTCGTCCTGAGCCAGGATCAAACTCTCCATGAAAGAGAAATTCGAATAGCTCGAGTTTCTTGCTGGCATCATTTAAGATGTCAATTTCGAATCCGAAGATTCGTTTTGTTCTTTTCACCGACAGGGTCGGCTCCAGAACTTTATTTGTTGACGTTTTGCTGTTCAGTTTTCAAGGTTCATTTGTTTGTCTATTGCTGTCGGTTTTTGTCGTGCTCCCGACTGCTTTATTACTATACCAAATCAATTTAACTTCGTCAACACTTTTACTAAACTTTTTATCCAACCCCCCTCCCCTATCTTAGGAAACCCTTTATGTATGCAGATTACGACATATATAAAAGAACGGCTCAATAGAACCGTTCCGACAAAACTTACTTTATAAATATGAAGTAAAGAATAAAGATAATAAACATTGCATACATGATCGGATGGATTTCTTTTCGTCTACCAGCTAACAGCATAGTGATTGGGTAGAAGATGAACCCGATTGCGATACCTGTTGCGATACTGTAAGACAACGGCATGAAGATAATGACGAAAAATGCAGGGATTGCGATTTCGAATTTAGTCCATTCAATATTTCCAAGAGCCGACACCATAAGAACACCAACAATAATTAAAGCCGGAGCTGTAACTGCCGGTGTAATGATAAAGAGCAATGGTGAGAAGAACAAGGCTAAAATGAAAAGCAAGCCTGTTACAATAGAAGCAAACCCTGTTCGTGCACCCGCAGCGACACCCGCTGATGATTCAACATAAGATGTTGTCGTTGATGTACCGAAAATTGCTCCCGTTACAGTAGCCATTGAGTCTGCAAGCAACGCTCTTCCTGCACGTGGCAATTTGTCTTCCTTCATTAAACCTGCTTGAGTAGCAACCGCAACAAGCGTTCCTGCAGTATCAAAGAAGTCGACGAATAAGAATGTAATGACAATAACAAGGAATTGAGTTGTCATTAAAGACATAGGGTCTTGGAAAAACACATCAAAAGCCGCTCCGAAAGTCGGAGAAACATCTGGAACCTTATCTACAATTTTTGTTGGGACATCAATTAACTTCACAAACATCCCTAAAATGGTAGTCATGATCATTCCGTAGAAGATGGCACCATTGACTTTTTTCACCATCATGATCACCGTAACGACCAATCCAAAAATGGCAAGCAATGTAGGGCCCGCGGATAAATCTCCAAGTGCAACAAGGGTGTTTGGATCCCCTACAATGATATCGGCATTTTGAAGACCAAGGAATGTGATAAATAATCCGATACCCGCTCCAACCGCGTACTTCAATTGAGCAGGAATTGCATTAATGATCAGTTCACGTAATCCGGATAATGATAAGATGATAAAAATAATTCCTGAAAATAGAACGCCAGTCAAACCTACTTGCCATGGAATTCCGTAAGTTAATACGACTGTAAAAGCGAAGAACGCATTCAATCCCATACCAGGTGCAAGTCCAATCGGGTATCTTGCGATCAAACCCATAAATAAGGAACCGACTGCTGCGGCAAGTGCTGTCGCGACGAAAACGGCGCCTTTATCCATGCGCATCGCTTCAGGTAAATCTGGAACAGCTTCCAATGAAAGCATGATCGGATTAACCGCCAATATATAAGCCATCGCCAAAAACGTTGTTAATCCCCCAATAAATTCCCTGCGGTAATTCGTCCCTAACTTTTCGAACTCAAAGTATTTCTTCATAATTAACCGTCCTTTTAATATATTCAAAGTTTCATAGTGTCTTAAATAAAAAAAGAAGCATACGACACGTACTCGTATACTTCCCTAATGACAGTTAATTTAAAAGGATTTCTCCTATCTAATTCAACTATCGTAGTCGAAACATTTAAGGTGTTTCGGTAGAGACTTATGGGCCATATTCCCAAGATTATACGATGTGTTTATTAAGTTTTACTCCCACTCGATTGTGCCAGGTGGCTTTCCTGTAATATCGTAGACTACACGGTTGACGTGGTCTACTTCAGTTGTAATTCGCGTGCTAATTTTTTCAAGAATATCCCAAGGGATTCTTGCCCAATCTGCAGTCATGCCATCTACGGAATGTACCGCGCGAAGACCTACAGCGTAATCATAAGAACGTTTTTCGTTTCTGACGCCAACGCTTCGGATATCAGGTAGGATTGCAAAGTACTGCCAAATTTCACGATCAAGACCGGCTTTAGCAATTTCATCACGAAGAATCCAGTCTGCTTCACGGACAATGTCAAGCTTCTCTTCCGTGATTTCTCCTAAAACGCGAACTCCAAGTCCCGGTCCCGGGAATGGCTGGCGATGTACGATTTCGGAGGGAAGACCAAGTTCAGCACCGACTGCGCGCACTTCATCTTTGAACAGCGCCTTCAATGGCTCGATTAATTCGAATTCCATATCTTCAGGTAGACCGCCTACATTATGATGGGATTTGATGACTTCTTTTGTCGCAGTTCCACTCTCGATAATATCTGCATAAATTGTACCTTGTGCAAGGAAGTCAATTCCTTCAAGCTTCGCTGATTCCTCATCGAATACATATATGAATTCATTGCCGATGATTTTACGTTTTTGCTCTGGATCAGTTACGCCTTTCAGCTTGTCCAAGAAGCGTGTACGTGCATCCACTTTAATGAAGTTCATATGGAACTGATTGCTGAACGTATCTACAACACTTTCAACTTCAAATTTACGAAGAAGACCATGGTCAACAAAAATACAAGTCAACTGGTCACCGATTGCACGGTGGATCAATGCAGCAACAACCGATGAGTCGACGCCGCCACTTAGTGCGCAAAGGACTTTACGATCGCCAACTTGGGAACGGATCTTTTCAACTTCGATTTCAATTAAGGTTTGCATCGACCAACTTGCATTTGTTTCGCAAATGTCTTCAACAAAATGTTGGATTTTTCCTTTCAGATTGTCTGTTTTTTCGGCATCCGGATGCAGGCGCATGCCATAAAGTTGTTTTTCTTCATCGATTGAAGAGAAACCGTCTAACAGTTCTGAAGCTCCTCCAAAATGCTTCACAATGAATTGTGCCCCTGATTCGATTCCAAGGACAGGGATGCCTAAGTCGAACAATGAGGAATCAATGCTAAACATGTCTTCCTTTTCGCCACCGGCAAGAATAATTCCGACAGCTTGCATGCTTTTAAGTTCTTCAGCTGTTACTGTATGAGGGTGTAATTCACTGTAAACGCCTAACTCACGTATCGTCCGCGTGATCAGTTGGTTATATTTGCTACCGAAATCAATTACTACAATCTTTTCTTGTTCGATCAATAAAGGAGCCGTTGACAATTGATCCACCTCTTCCAAAGTAGTTTCCGATGCCTTTAAAATCAGTAAAGACGCGTTAGAAAGTACTTCCTTTCCACGCGTCTTACCATTCTACAATAGGCATAAATAGACAAATCCATCCATGCCATCATAGACAAGTCATTCACGGTGACTTGGTAGAAACGTCCGAACCATATTATCAGACTTATACGAGGGCTATCGGTTGTTCATTTTTTCCTATCATACCCCTCGATTCAGTAAAAATCAACCAGTAGCTCTAATGATTAAATCTTCCCATATTTCCTGTAAACTTGCCCAATCTTGATGATTTGTATATCCGCCGTAAAGCCCTTGCTCATACACTTCGGTTAGTTTACCCATTTGTCTTCCGCCGAAGTAAGTATCAACAGTCTTTGCATATTCCGCAAGCGTCATGCTATCGGTTCTCATAATACCGAAACGTTCCAATTGCTTAAGTAGGCTTTTGTATTGTTTCGTGAATTGAACCCAATTCGGCTTTCTTTTTCGAAGGGAATGAACTAACAGCTTCGGAACCCACTTTCCGCGATTCCTGTAAATTAGCCAAACAATAAACAACAACGAGAGGATGCTTATAATTCCAACCCAAGCGTGTTTTTGCAAGTAATCGCCTACTGATTTCATGAAAGAACCAAAACCACCCAAGTCTTTTGCTTTAGCCACTGGTGTTTCATCCTGTTTTGGCTCCGGTCTTTCGCGTTCTTCCAAATTTGGAATTTCTGTGTCACTTATATCCGATTCAAGGTCATATTGGATATCGGCAGGATTAGAAAATCCGATGGTCGGTTCAAAAGGTACCCAACCGAATCCTGGAATATAAGCCTCCACCCATGAGTGTGCCTCATTGTTGGTGATTTTATATTCGATTTTCCCATTCGAGTTTGCCTTTCCTTCGCCCGGCGCAAAACCCTTTACCCATCTTGCAGGAATATCGACCGACCTTAGCATGACGACCATCGATGTTGAAAAGTTGTCGCAGTACCCTCTTTTCGTATCAAATAGGAACTGATCCACGTAGTCCTCATTTCCTCTTGGGATAGCTACATTTTGCTGATCATAGGAAAATCCGCTTCTTGTAAAATATCGTTCAATTGATTTGGCTTTTTCATAAACGCTCTCTTCTTTTCCTGTAATATCCATCGCGAGCTCCCGGACGCGTTCTGGTAATTGTTCAGGAAGCTGCAGGTATTCGGAGAGTTCCGGTACTTCGGAATCAGAATGATAGTTCTCCATTGTCACTTCACGCAACGCCTTCAGACTATAGGTTCGCTCAGTAAAATCGACACTAAACGAATCTAAGTCATAATTTCCCCCATCCTTTATCGCCCACAGCTGGCCGGTCTCCTCTTGCTTTTTAAGCAATACGTCTGTCCTTGCATGAACTATGGATGTCCCGTATGGATAAACGAGATAAGGCAATTGCTCCCTCATGCTAATTTCTGCATGTAGATTATTGTCGGCTTCAGAATAATCAACCTGTTGCAGAATAGCACCGGGTACATAAGTGACAGGCGGGTTTTCTACTAACTGTTGCTCCCAACCTTTTGAGGTATACGTATTTTTCGTTTCAATCCTCCAATACTGCTTCCGTGGGACCGTGGCTGTAAAGACTAACGTATCGTCTTCTGAAAAGGCACCGCCAAGCCTTGAATCATCGGAATCGTATCCACTTTTCGCGGCAGAGCCACCAGTTCCGCTCCCTTCGCCAAGAACTGCTGACTTCAAGAAAGGAATTGGATCCGCCCAGACTGGGTCTTTTTCAGGCATGAAACTTGCGAATGTACTGCTTACAATTACCGCAAATAATAAAGGGACTGAAAAGGCCGCGAACATTCCTGTATTCAATCTCCTGTCATGTTTTTCAGTTAAACGCGAAATGGTCAATAAACCGATTAATAATAGACCGGTAACCATAATGCGGAAAATTGCCGCGTCCGCAACATATGAACTGAATGTATCCAACACAGAGATGAAAAAGACCGTCATCGCATAAAAAAGCAGTATGCTCTTTCGCACTTCTATCCAATGTCGGATCAAGTAAATTGTCATCCATAAAAGTATGAAAAAGAGGACAGTCCGCATTGGATTCGTGATGCTCTGCCAATCACCACTAACAACAATTGAAAAGTTCGATAATAGATCCTTCGCTAAAAGGTTCGTGGATTCTTTTGTTAAAAAAATGGTGTGAAAAAAAACAAAATGAATCGACCAGAAAAGATAAAGGATACTCAATGGAACAGTTAGCCACCACTTCATCCCTATTAATCTAAAAAGAAAGGATAGTCCGATGAACCAAAGAAAAATCCCTATATATTCGGTATCCGTCAGTTCAATGACTGGCAATAGCCATTCCCATAGCAAAATAAAGGCGAGCGCATACATAAGTATAAGAAAGCGAATATCCGTCTTTCCGTCTTTCATAAATTCGCCACCTCCTTGAACGCATCGGAAAATTGCATTTTACCTAAGACATGAATTGTGATTCCCTTCGATTCCGCGTATCTAATCTGTTCCTGTAATCGCTCTGAAACCGGAACAGTTTTGTTTACGACAACAAAGCAAATGACGGATTTTCGATTTTTAACAAACCCCATCACTGATTGAACAAAAGGCCAATCCGGACTTCCAGTTACGAGGACAACACTTCCAGCAACAGCTGTAAATGTAAATGATTCTAATGGATTCACGTCCTCCGCAGGTATCGGCCTCACTTTTGCCAAATGCACAAAAACATCATGCAGCTGATCCGCAGAGTTGATGAATGGAAATACGGATGTTTCTGCCCCCGCTGAAACGAATGCGATATTCGATTGTGTACCTGAGGCTTCCTCTACTATGGACGCCGTTAGTTCAACTTGTTCTTCGAAGGTTTCCGATTCCCGGTTGTCAAGCATTATGATAAGATCCTCCGACTGCCGGTCTTCAAATTCCTTCGTCATCAGATTTTGAGTGCGTGCGAATGATTTCCAATGAATCCAAGTGACCCGGTCACCTGCTTGATAATCCCGTACTCCCGTCGCCATCGTTGTATCCTTTATAAGAGAGAATGGAGACGCAAGCGATCCACGGTCATACTGGGCATTGATCGGGGCGTAATGCATCGGTGTCGTATTTGGGAAGACAAGGATTGTATCCTTTAAATCTATAAATCCTCTTTTTTGAATCCAGCCAAAAAAATCAGTTACTTCTATTTCGATTCCCTCGACAATATGTTCCCCTCTTGGCATACGTTCGATTTCATAAGACCATTCAACTTCTTTTTTAAATCCGAAGATAAAAATATGCTTTGTCCGGTTGTTTGCATTCGCCGCCAACTCGGAATCTACCCATTGTTCACTGGCTACGGTATAGAGCAATGGAAAAGGAAACGAACGATGAAGTTTAACGGTAACCGTTAGCTTCCCTCCACTCTTAACAACATGCGAACGTGTAATGCGTTCCGCCTTTATCGTATTAATCGGATAGACAAAGAGAATGATTGAATACAAAAGGAAGGGAGTCAACATATAAAATATCGTCCAGCTTACTTTCCCACCTTGAAACATCGCAAAAACATACACAGAAAAGAAGAGGCTGACGATGAACGCAAAGCGACCTGTCATCGATAGCAGTTTTCTTCCTTTGTTCATTTCAATTTTACCCGTTCAATCGGAACGCTAACTCGTGTAAGAATTCTCTCCACGATTTCATTCGCAGTTATTCCTTCATATTTTGCCTCTGATTTAAGGATAATACGATGGCCAAAAACAAACGGCGCCAAATACTTTACATCATCAGGCGTCACATATGTTCTTCCTTTAATCAGTGCATAGGCCTGGCAAGATTTCATGAGTGCAAGTGACCCACGCGGGCTGACTCCAAGGTACACATAAGGGTTATTGCGGGTTTCCGAGGCGCAATCGACAATATATGTTTTGATGGTGTCATCGACATTCACTTCTTTGACGGCTTGTTGAAGCTCAGTCAATTCCAGGATTGTTAGAACGGTTTCCAAATGGTCGATCGGTACAGTTTTTTCTGCACGAGCTAAAACTTGCACCTCCTCAAGCCTTTTTGGATATCCCATCTTTAATTTGAACAAAAATCGGTCCAATTGCGCCTCCGGCAATGGGTATGTCCCTTCGTACTCTATAGGATTCTGAGTGGCCATTACGAAAAACGGCTGTGGAATCCGAATAGTTTCCCCGTCTACAGTGACGGAAGATTCCTCCATGCTTTCAAGCAAAGCAGCTTGTGTTTTCGGAGAAGTACGATTGATCTCATCTGCTAAAACGATATTTCCTACAATCGGTCCCGGCCTGAACTCGAATTCCATCTCCTTTGGATTGTAGATCGAAACGCCCAGGACATCGGATGGCAATAAATCCGGTGTGAACTGTATTCGTTTAAAAGTGGCTCCTATCGATTTAGCCAATGCTTTTACCATCATCGTTTTCCCGACACCCGGCACGTCCTCAAGGAGTACATGGCCACCTGCGAGTAGAGCGGTTAAACTTAACTCCGCGATGTCCCGTTTACCGATCATTACCTTTTCGATATTCGCTAAAACTTTATCAATCTTATGTGCATGTGTCATTCTATTTCCTCCGTTTTTAGATTCTCTCTATTTAACATGTCCGAAAATTTACAAAATGTATCCTTATAATACAATAATTCTATAAAACCCACAACTACCGAAGAGTTTACACAATAAGAAAACCCGCTATCGAAATTAGGCGATAGCGGGTTTTGTATTCATTTCCAAAAATCATCAAAAATCGTAATAGGCATATGCCTCTTATGTTCAGACTTACGGTAAAGCTTTTCAATTGTTTCAAGTGCCAGCTTGGAAACTTGTTTCCCCTCAAGAAAATCATCAATCTCTTCGTAGGTGACACCGAGGGCAATTTCATCTGGCAAAGCAGGCTTGTCGTCTTCAAGGTCTGCAGTCGGTACTTTGATGTACAAATGCTCCGGGCATCCGAGTTCTTTCAATAATCGTCGGCCTTGCCGTTTGTTCAACCGGTAGATTGGCATCAGGTCCGCTGCCCCGTCCCCGAATTTCGTATAGAAACCAGTTAGAGCTTCTGCCGCATGGTCCGTACCTAACACGACACAACCAAGTGTGGCTGCTATGGAAAATTGGACTTTCATGCGTTCCCGGGCCTTTTCATTTCCTTTTGTATAATCGGAAATGACGATGCCTGCTTGAGCAAGCGCTCGTTCACTGGCGTCCACTGCTTCCTTAACGTCTACAGTGTATGTTACTGACGGCTTCATGAATTCAAGTGCATCTTGGGCGTCATCCTCGTCAAACTGTTTGCCATATGGGAGCCTTACGGCAATGAATTTATAACGGTCTGTCTGATTTTCCACATTCAATTCATCGACTGCCATTTGTGCAAGCTTCCCAACAAGCGTCGAATCCTGACCTCCTGAAATGCCAAGTACGAAGCCGTTGACAAATGTATTTTTCTTGGCATATTCCTTCATAAAGTCAATTGATTTACGAATTTCTTCTTGTGGATCAATATCGGGCTTGCTCTTTAGCTGAGCAATTACCTCTTCTTGGAATGTCATGTCTGGACCTCCTATTTCATCAAGAACTCATCGACCATCTCTTGTACTTCACGGATATTGCGCATTTTGTTATCCCAACATTTTTGACTTAGGTCAACAGGGTATTCTTCAGGATTCAAGGAGCGCTTATATTCATCCCATAATAAGTTCAAGTTTTCATGTGCATAGTTACGCATTTCATCCAATGAAGGATTCGTATAAATCACTTTCCCGCCTTCAACCACTTTTGTATGTAGATCGATGGCATCGAAGTTCGTCACAAATTTCGAGATGAATGTATGCACAGGATGGAACATTTTAATCCTTTTTTCGACCGTTGGATCTTCGTCATGCATTGTAATATAGTCGCCTTCAGCTTTACCATTCTCGCGATCAATGATGCGATACAGTTTTTTCTGGCCCGGAGTCGTCACTTTTTCAACATTGTTCGAAATCTTGATCGTATCTTCCATCTCACCATTTTCATTTTCAATAGCCACTATTTTATAGACCGCACCAAGTGCAGGTTGGTCGTAGGCTGTGATCAGCTTTGTTCCGATCCCCCATGTATCGACCTTTGCCCCTTGGGCTTTCAAGTTCAGGATGGTGTATTCATCAAGATCATTTGATACGACGATTTTCGCATCAGGGAATCCTGCTGCATCAAGCATACGGCGCGCCTCTTTCGAAAGAAATGAGATGTCGCCACTGTCGAGTCGAATGCCGATGAAATTGATTTTATCCCCAAGCTCTTTAGCAACTTGGATAGCTGTCGGAATGCCAATTTTCAACGTATTGTACGTATCAACAAGAAACACACAATCCTTATGGCGTTTAGCGTATGAATGAAATGCCTCGTATTCACTTTTATATGCTTGGACCATAGCATGTGCATGTGTTCCAGCGACCGGAATGCCAAAACGTTTCCCAGCACGTACATTACTTGTCGCTTCAACTCCGCCGATGACAGCGGCACGCGCTCCCCAAACCGCAGCATCCATTTCATGTGCACGGCGGCTTCCGAACTCCATGACAACATCATCTTTAACAACTTGTTTGATACGGCTCGCTTTTGTCGCTATCAATGTCTGGAAGTTGACGATGTTTAAAAGTGCCGTTTCAACAAGCTGTGCTTCAGCGAGAGTCGTTTCCACCCGAAGGATTGGTTCATTGGCAAATACAAGTTCCCCTTCTTTCATGGAGTAAACGTCGCCAGTGAAACGTAGGTCTTTTAGATAGGTGAGGAAATCATCTTGAAAACCAAGTTCGTCCCTCAAATATACGATATCGCTTTCACTGAAATGAAAATCTCTTAAATAATCAAGGATCCGTTCAAGACCTGCAAAAATCGCGTAGCCATTCCCGAACGGCAAGTTCCTGAAGAAAAGTTCGAACACCGCTTTCCTTTCATGAATACCGTCCGCCCAATAGGATTCCGTCATATTAATTTGATAAAGATCGGTATGTAATGCCAAACTGTCGTCTGTATAAATCGAGCTCATGCCAAATCTCCTTCTTCCGCTTTCTAATGCTTACAGTATACACTATTTACCCAATTTCAAATGGGAAATAACATAAAGTAAAACTACATTGGATAGGTTGTCCTTATTCATTTATGGTAAAGTCTAAGGAAATCGTGCAAAAAACGGAGGTATGACCTTGATGTCTGCTTATAAGCCAGCACTCCATTTCAACCATGTTAGTTACACAATTCATGACAATTCCATCTTGAAAGATATTACCGGCTCCTTTCCAATGGGGAAAATCACGACTTTGGTCGGTCCTTCCGGTGCAGGGAAAACAACATTACTCAAGTTATGCAATGGCCTTCTTTCCCCGAATGAGGGTGAAATCTATGTTGAAGATCAACCAATCAAAGACATGGATCCTAATAGGTTGCGTCGCCATGTGGGTATTGTACTGCAAAACTCCCCGATGATTAAAGGGACAGTCTATGATAATCTGGCGCTCCCCCTACATTTGCAAGGATTGGACTTACCAAGGGAAATTGCAATTGAACTGCTTGAATCGGTAGGATTGGGTTTACAGTTTTTAGATTTTAATGTAAATGATTTATCGGGTGGACAACGTCAAAAAGTATCGATTGGCAGGACTTTGGCCAATCAATCCGGGGTTCTTTTGTTAGATGAAATAACCTCCGCCTTGGATCGAGTTTCTTTGCAAGAAATAGAAGTTTTGATTCGAAGGATTCAACAAGAGCGGGACGTTTCAATCATCTGGATTACTCATAACTTGGAGCAGGCAATGAGGATGGCGGATTACGTTTGGGTATTAATGGACGGTAATCTGATTGAGGCGGGCAATGCCAATCTATTGAAAACTTCAAAGAACGTGAAAGTACAAGGGTTTTTAAAGGGGGAAGGAAATTGAGCTACTATGCATTATCCTTAACCCTTATTTTCGTACTGATTCCATTGCTTCTTTCTAAAACACTGAAATTGGGGCTTGAAAAGGATACGATCGTTGCCACTGTACGATCGATTATCCAGTTATTGCTTGTCGGCTATGTACTTAAGTTCGTCTTCGATTCGGAGAACTTTTTATTCATCATCTTAATGGTAGTTCTAATGATTGCCGCTGCGACGCAAAATGCTCGAAAGAAAGGGAAAGGGATTCGGGGCATTACATGGAAACTGATTGTTACATTTATAACCGTTGAACTGCTAACGCAAGGTCTTTTAATCGGCCTGCAAATTGTTCCACCCACCGCTCAATTCATCATTTCAATTAGCGGCATGTTAATCGGCAATTCAATGGTACTCTCCATTCTTTTCCTGAATCGTTTTTCTTCGGAAATTGAATCTAATAGCGATGAAATAGAGTTGATCCTTTCTCTTGGAGGGACGCCGAAGCAGGCCATTCATCAACAGCTCATCAATGCCATTAAATCAAGCTTGATTCCAACGATAGAAAGCCAGAAAACGATTGGTCTTGTTCAGCTACCTGGTATGATGAGCGGTCAAATAATAGCTGGCGCCGACCCTATGCAGGCAGTGCAATTCCAACTGATCATCCTCTTTCTTCTATTGGCAACGGCTGCCGTTACAAGTATCATGTTAGGATTTCTCTCTTACCCAACATTGTTTAATGGGAGGATGCAAATGATCAGAGCGAAACGGTTAAAATGAGATAGACTATTTTATCGATTCATATAACATAGTGACATATCATTCCAGTTCGCCTAAGATTAATCAAGGGGGTGTTTTCTTGTTTGAAGAGATGAAAATCCGTTATTTATTCGCGTTATCGGTTGTAAGTTTACTTGTTTTAGTTGTATTTACAGTTGGGGTCGGAGTTAACGAGGAGTTCTTCGGAGCTGCTGCAAATATCGTTATTTATGCGATTATACCTGCAATTTTTTTCGGGTATTATTTCAATAAGTATCCGAACGTGATTCGGGATACGGTTTTCTTCAAGGGGATAAAACCGTGGGGTCCAGCCATAGTTGGCATCGTCATTGTATCTATCGTACTCTCTTTAAGTTCATTTTGGTTGCTCGTCTTTGTCGTTGACCCAATACTCCCGGCATTTGCTGATTTTCTAATGACTGAAGTGCCAATGCCTACGAATCCCGTCTTATTGGTAACTGAAATTATTGCTATCACCATCTTGGGCCCGATTGTCGAGGAATTCGTCTTCCGGGGAGTTTTCTTGCATCGCTTCATGAAGAAAACATCAATGTGGGGCGGTATTTTGATATCGAGCATCCTTTTCGGGGTTTTGCATGCCGATATGATCGGCGCTTTCCTATTCGGACTTATCGCATGTCTACTTTACTTGCGAACCGGAAACCTTTTACTACCGATTTTGATGCATATATTGAACAACACGCTTGCTGTGATCTCTTCATTTTTGCCAGCCTCATGGTTCGATGGCGTGGTTATCGCAACGCGTGAGGATATTATTAACAATGCTAGCACATTGTCTGTCCTACTTGTTATCAGTTCAATTTTAACTGCCTATATCGTAGTAAAATTAGGAAAAGGTTTATCGAAGAAAAGAGAAGAAGCAATGAGTGCACTTGAAACGATATCCGAGTGAGCGAAAGGGCGACTGAATCGCCCTTTTTTTCATCCAAATAATTTCAACCCGACTGCCCCACCGATGATTAAGCATAAGAAAAGGATCCGTTTCCATCCAGCTGCTTCCTTGAAAAACAAAATGCCCATCAAGACAGCCCCCGCAGCACCTAATCCAGTCCAAACTGGGTACGCAGTCCCCATCGGAATTTCACGCATCGCAAGCGATAGAAAATAAAATCCTATTGAAAATGTAGCGACAATTACTATCAATCGTTGCCATGACCTCTTTTGCAAATATAAGTTAATGGACATGACTCCGAAAATCTCGCCTAAACTGGCGATGACAAGATAAACCCATGCCATTTCATTCGCCCCCCTCTTCCACCGGGATTGACTCAACGGAAGTCATCTTTATCCCAATAACACCGACGATAATAATTGCAATGAAAAACACCTTCATGATGGAAAGCTCCGCATTGAAAAACAGAAAATCGACCAACACAATCGCCGCAGCTCCAGAACCGGTGAAAACCGCATAAACTGTCCCCGACGGCAGCTTCTCACATGCTTTTATAATTGCGTAAAAGCTGATGATGATCGCAACAACAGTCCCCGCCCACTCTATGGCGGAGTCGGAATACCTAAGTCCAATCACCCAAAACACTTCGATGATCGCCGCCAATAAAACATAAAGCCAAGCCAATAAAAATCCCCCTCACCACTCAACATGACCCCATTATAGCAAATCATTTATAAAGTTATTTTCAGAGCTCTCTTGCAATCTATACAGAATCATGGTAATTTTAGATAAATCATTTTTCCAACAATTATATATTTTGTTTCTTATCAAGAGAGACGGAGGGATTTGGCCCGACGAAGTCTCAGCAACCAGCTCGATTTGGCATGGTGCTAATTCCAAAAGACGACCCCGTCTTGAAGATAAGAAGATTGATCTCAACAACCGTTGAAGGCCCTCTTCTTATTCGAAGAGGGCCTTTTTATATCGATAAACCAAAGGAGATGGACATGTTGACAAATCATAGCATAAACACGAAATTGGTACAGTTAGGAAATCATAGCGATCCGAGAACAGGAGCAGTCAATCCCCCAATCCACTTCTCCACCGCCTACAAACATGACGGCTTAGGGCTCTCCACAGGATACGACTACACAAGGACGAAAAACCCAACACGGACAATCCTCGAAGAAGGAATTGCCAATTTGGAAAACGGCGACCGAGGCTACGCATGCAGTTCCGGGATGGCAGCTATCCAACTTTCCCTCTCCATCTTCAAGCCTGGAGATGAACTGATTGCACCTGACGACATATACGGAGGTACCTATCGTCTGTTCAAACAATATGCCAATATATATGGCATTACGACATTCTATACTTCATTTCAAAATGTAGAAGAAACAGAGAGGCTTATCACAGAGAACACAAAAGCACTTTTTATCGAAACACCGACGAATCCGCTTATGCTGGAAATAGATATTGAAAAATACGCGGCGCTTGCGAAGAAACACGGGTTGCTGTTAATCGTCGATAATACGTTTTTAACGCCTTTCTATCAGCGCCCAATTGAACTTGGTGCGGATATCGTCATCCATAGCGCGACAAAATACATCGGTGGTCATAATGATGTATTGGCCGGACTTGTTGTTGCGAAAGGGGAAGAATTATGCAATCTTTTAGGCGAAAACCATAATGCGATTGGCGCCACGCTATCCCCTTTCGATTCATGGCTTGTCGTCCGCGGATTAAAGACATTGCATGTACGGATGAAACAACATGACGCAAATGCAAAGGAGCTCGTCGCCTATTTGGAAAATGAACCGCTTATAGCGGATGTCCTTTATGCAGGAAAAGGTGGAATGATTTCCTTCCGACTTCAAAACAGCGAATGGATCGGTCCGTTTCTCAAGAACTTACACCTTATTACTTTTGCTGAAAGCCTCGGCGGTGTAGAAAGCCTCATTACATATCCGACGACACAAACCCATGCTGATATCCCTGAGGAGGAAAGGGAAAAACGTGGAGTGGACAAACGGCTATTGCGTTTTTCCGTAGGGTTGGAAGAAGCTGAAGATTTAATTGACGACTTAAAGCAAGCCCTAACAGCAGCTTCAAAATCCCCCGTTCTTTCTAACTAATAAAAAAGGCCGCCTTGAGCAACTCAAGGCAGGCCATTTTTTAAAATTATGCTTGAAGTTCAGCAAACGCTTTAGTCTTTGAATAAAACTCGATAAAGTTGTTCACAACTTTATCCAAGAAATCAATCGTCGCTTGGTCTGTCAATTGTCCAATCTCATCGACTTTTTGTTGAATCGAACCAATGAATACATCATTTCCAGGCAAAAGTGCAGGTGAAAGCATCGGGTTAGAAAGTATTTGTTTTAAGTGTATTTGTGCACGCACTGTACCTAACACTCCCGCCGAAGCCCCGATCATGAATGCAGGCTTATCTTTTATAGCGAAGTTGCTTCGTGATAGCCAGTCGACGGCATTTTTCAATACGCCAGGAATCGAGTAATTGTATTCGGGAACAGCGAAAAGAATTGCGTCCGAATCCCTTATGTTATCCATGAATTCAGTAACGATTTCCGGAGGATTGCTTTCCAAGTCCACTGAAAACATCGTTAGGTCATTGATGAAAACAGGAGTGATTTCCAATTTTCCTACATACTTTTTCCTTAAAAATTCAACCACACCTAAATTGACTGATTTAGAACTTGTACTACCTATAATCGCCTTAACCTTAATAGTCATCTTATAAAATCTCCTTTATACATATCGTTTCCAGACCAAGGCAAGGTATGCATTAGAGCATATGCCATGAATCGAAAACTTTCCTTAGATAATATCTCATATTCAAAATACTTTCTCAACAAATTTAGTTGGACCTTAACTTTATTTTTTGTTCATTTGTAAAAATATTCTTTTAGATATTTCCTATCTATAGAATTGGCAAGTCCCTTAATGAATAGTGTATGATAATCATAATAACGCATGAGACGTATTTTCTTTTTTAGTAATGAAGGAGGATCCAACTGATGAACGAGGCAAAATTGCAAAAAGAAGCAATGCATATACTGAAGCTTACGAGCAGGACCTTTTATATACCGATTAAATTGCTGAATCCAACGTTGCGCAAGACAGTGGGCTCCGCCTACTTATGTATGCGTGCGATTGATGAAATCGAGGATCACGAGGAATTGCAGCCAGATAGCAAGCAGTATTTACTTCGGTCTACGAGTAAGCTTTTGCAGAACGATATATTTGATGTAGCCGCATACAGGGATTTACTGAAGCCGTATGAAAGTCTATTGCCTGAAGTCACGCTAAGGCTTGGCGATTGGCTCACCGTCTGTCCAGCCGGCATCGTTGAAAAAGTAAAAGAGTCGACTAGCATAATGGCGGACGGCATGGCGAAGTGGGTCGAAAAGAATTTTGTAATCAAAACGAAGGAAGATCTTGACGAATATACCTATTATGTCGCAGGCCTTGTTGGTGTGATGTTATCCGATATTTGGGAGCAATTTGATGGCACGAAAACGGATCGGGAACTTGCTATCGGGTACGGCCGCGGCCTACAGGCGGTGAACATGCTTCGCAATCAGGACGAAGATGCAGATCGCGGTGTGCATTTCATCCCGGATGGTTGGACACGAAAAGAGTTGTTCGAATACGCGGAAGCCAATTTGAAAAAAGCGGATGAGTATATCGAGTCCATTTCAAATAAAAACATTCTGTTGTTCTGCAAAATTCCACTGGCGCTGGCAAATAGAACGATAAACGCTATGCAAAGCGGACAAGAGAAAATGAACCGCAAAGAAGTTGAATCCACTGTGGAAGCGATTTTGAATGAACAATAATAAAACGACTTGGCCTTCTGAAGCCAAGTCGTTTTTATTCGTACATAATTACCCGTACCAAGGAAAGACTATTTCATTGAATAAAGAAGGAGGAATGAACATGCCTAGACCATTACCGAATGACTCTGCCGATAACGAGGAACGTCTGAAGAAGACGATCAGCAATATGGAGGCGGCAAATGAAGCCGCGAAAACTGCAGAGGGCAGTGAACTTGCTTCCATCAAGGAAAAGAACCAACACCGTAAGGAAGCGATAGCTGGGTTGGAAGAGGAAATCCATCAGGAAAACAAATCTAAGATCAACGGCTATATTTAAAAATAAGCACCCGAACGAATCGTTTGGGTGCCTATCTATTTATTTCAATCAAAACATCTTTGTCGTCCAATTTTCCCCATTCCAAACGCCCGTCACAACGCCTTCGTAGAAATCAGGTTCATGTGAAATGAGCAAAACGCTTCCCTTGTATTCTTTCAAAGCACGTTTCAATTCATTTTTCGCATCGACATCAAGGTGATTTGTCGGCTCATCCAAGACAAGTAGATTTGTTTCACGGTTAATGAGCTTACAAAGACGAACCTTAGCCCGTTCTCCACCACTTAATACTTTCACTTTGCTTTCGATATGTTTCGTCGTCAAACCACATCTCGCCAACGCAGCGCGAACTTCATACTGAGTGAAATGAGGGAACTCATCCCACACTTCTTCCAAGCATGTACGGTTATTTTCCGTCTTCATCTCTTGCTCGAAATACCCAATTTCAAGATGTTCCCCAAGTTCGACGGAACCTGCAAGTGATGGAATTTCACCAAGGATACTTCGCAAAAGTGTCGTCTTCCCGATACCATTCGCCCCCGACAAAGCAATCTTCTGCCCACGCTCCATCGTCAAATCCAACTCTTTTGAAAGTGGCTCATCATATCCAATAACAAGACCTTTCGTTTGGAATAAATAACGACCAGGCGTACGGGCAAGTTTAAAGTCGAATTGTGGCTTCGGCTTTTCCGCATCCAGTTCGATGACTTCCATCTTATCAAGCTTTTTTTGCCGGGACATTGCCATTCGGCTTGTCGCAGCATTCGCTTTATTACGCGCGACAAAGTCCTTAAGATTCGCAATTTCCTTCTGCTGCTTCTTGAATGCGGCTTCCACTTGTTGCTTTTTCATCTCATGCACACGTAAAAACTCATCATAATCCCCTGCATAACGGGTAATCTGCTGATTTTCCATATGATAGATCAAGTTAATGACGCTGTTCAGGAATGGAATATCATGTGAAATGAGGATGAACGCATTCTCATAGTTCTGCAAATAATTACGCAGCCATTCGATATGCTCGACATCTAAATAGTTCGTCGGCTCATCAAGTAGAAGGATGTCAGGCTTCTCAAGAAGCAGTTTAGCTAACAAAACTTTGGTCCGTTGTCCACCGCTTAGATCATGGACGTCACGCTCAAGCCCGAATTCATCAAGGCCAAGTCCATTTGCCACTTCATCCACTTTCGAATCGATGATGTAAAAATCATTATTCGTCAGCTCATCCTGCATCTGACCTGTTTCTTCAAGAAGTTTTTCAAGTTCATCTGCATCGACTTCGCCCATCTTAGCGAATAGTGCATTCATTTCTGCTTCAAGATCATACAGGTATTGAAACGCTGTTCTGAGTACATCACGGATGCTCATCCCTTGCTGCAAAACGACATGTTGGTCCAAATAGCCAACCCGCATTCGCTTTGCCCAAGTGACATTTCCCGCATCGGGCTCAAGCTTTCGGGTGATGATATTCATGAATGTGGATTTTCCTTCCCCATTCGCACCGATTAGTCCAATGTGTTCTCCTTGTAGCAAACGGAATGATACATCCTCAAAAATCGCCCGATCCCCGAACCCATGACTTAAATTTGTTACTGTTAATAAACTCATATGTTGTACACCTTTTCCTTCGTTAAATTTGCATATGTCCCTCATTATATAGCGATTTCTTTATTCGGGATAGGTATTATTTATCTAAATCAAATGCTATTTAGTACGCCTAATGTTAGGAGGACACTATGTAGGAAATCAGGAATCTCCTGCATATGCTCTTCGTTGATTTTCGTATTGAATTTCACTTCGATCAAGTTGAGGTAACCAGGTGATTCATCTCCGTATTCGAAACTTAACGTTTGGGTGACTTTGATGTCATTTTCCCAAATGACATTTAATGCTTCCTCTATTTGCCGGCATTGCTCATCCACCTGTTGAACAGATTTCGTGAAATGCAATGTCAATGAGCAGCCGGGATCTTTATCCGGAGTTTCCAATATCTCATCTGCCAGATCTTGTAAAGAGGTCTGCAATACAACTTCCGCCGATACATCCTTCTGATGGAGAAGCGTAAATTGAATGGAAAGTTTCCTTGTAAGAGTGGCGAAGTCCATCAGATCCGATCGATTACGTATTGTAACTTCTCGATCAATCGTATCTAAATCATAAATTTTATTTTCAAATGCTACTTTTAAATTTTCAAAAACTGTCGGATCATACATAAGGGTACCTCCAATGAATGTCGTATACATTTCTTAATATAATCATATCGAGTCGCGAAAAGGAAATTTTTCTTGAACTATTTGTCGAATCATGTTAGATTGGAGAATGGAAAATTTCATACGATTATATATGTATAACCTCAATAATATGGTTTGAGGGTCTCTACCAGGAACCGTTAAATCCTGATTACAAAAGTAAAACTTACTTTGTAATCGGGTTTTTTTATTTTCCGAAAATTATTTCGCGCGGAATGCGCACAGTATAGATGAGTAGGAGGAATTTCAATGGATTTTAGAGTAATCATTCTTGCCATTTCTACGATTACAGTCGGTCTCGTTGAATTGATTGTCGGAGGCATTTTGCCGATTATTGCAGATGATTTAAACGTTTCAATCGGGACAGCCGGGCAGCTCATATCGGTCTACGCCCTCGTGTTTGCCATTGCTGGACCGGTTTTATTATCTTTGACTGTGAAAATTGAAAGGAAAAAACTTTATTTATATACAATGGCTGTCTTTTTTGTCGGTAATATTATGACCTTTTTCAGTCCCACTTTTACATTTGTCATGATTGCCCGTGTTATCACTTCCATGAGTGCAGCACTTCTTATCGTTCTTTCCTTGACGATTACAGCGCGGATTGTCGATGCCCCTCGCCGTGCGAAGGCGCTCGGTTATATTGTTATGGGAATTAGTTCTTCCCTCGTATTGGGTGTGCCACTCGGTATTCTCATTACGAATGCGTTCGGATGGCGCAGCGTCTTTTTAGGGATAGCCGTTCTTTCAATCGGTTCTTTCATTCTGATTTTTTTCTACCTTGAGAAGGTTCCAAGCGGTGAAGTTCAGCCACTTTCTGCGCAAATAAAAGCACTTGCGAATAAAAAAATAGTTTTTGCGCATTTGGCGACGATGTTCATGTTAGCCGGTCATTATACTGTTTATGCATACTTGACACCATTCTTGGAGACAAATTTTAGCCTGAACCAATACTGGATCAGCATCTGCTATTTCCTTTTCGGGATTGCAGCGGTCGGAGGGGGTGCACTTGGGGGTAATCTTGCAAACTGGATTGGTTCGAAGAAAAGCATCCTCATTATAATTGGCGCTTTCGCTTTGGTTCTTTTCATATTGCCCTATTCGACATTCTCATTCACGGTCTTCATTGTCATCTTGATGTTTTGGGGCACTTTGAGCTGGGCTCTTTCGCCACCGCAACAAGATTATATTATCCAGACAGACCCTGCTTCTTCTGACATCCATCAAAGCCTCAACAATTCTGCTTTACAGATTGGGATTGCGGTAGGTTCGGGAATTGGCGGTTTCGTATTGGGCCAAACTGATTCGGTTACCAGCACAGCGACTGTCGGAGGCGTTGTTGTCATTATCGCTTTCATCTGTGCAGTAATCTCCTTATCCATCGGGCGTAGCAAGATGAAACATGTGAAAGAAACTTCAGTTGATTATCAATAAAAGATGAAAAGAATTCCACCAGGCTTCTCCTGGTGGAATTCTTTTTTTATTCCGTAGGCTCGTCACTTCCGCGATAACGTTTATAGGGCAGTGCATTCCAGGAACGATAATCAAAATCATTCGCCCGAAGCGCTTTCGGGATATCCTTAAGAATCTTTTCAGCGACATCTAACTCTCGTTCCGCTTCTCCCTTGTCCTGGTACATGAATTCGTCTGAAGCTGTGACAGGAGCTTGTTTCACCTTCTCCTTAAGATCATTAATGACCATTTCCTGCTGGGCAATTAATGATTCGCGGGCATTCATCACCCATTCAGGTTGCATATTTCGGTTCGTATCGCCTACGCTGCTATATTCTTCGAAAATCTCACGATAAATCCTATCTGCATTTGCACGGACATCTAAATTTGCTGCCTCAAGATCGAAATTCGTCAACTCTTCCACTGTCAAAGGCGTTTTGCGCTTCATGCCACCAAGCCTTGTTTGATTGAGGTAGAACGGAAACATGCTTTTAATCGTTTTACCGACTGGTGAAATGGAGTTCTCGAATTCATCGAGCCCTTTCGGTTGGACGCCTTGAATGGCAATTCTTGCGGATTCCGGACGCACAATTTCTTTCGGTGGCATAATTCCGTGGCGAAGCATTTCCCGAATGCCTGTGCCGGAAATATTGATGCGATATTTTTCGTCATGCGGGCAAGATTGCGCTGTCGCTGGAGTGTCACAACGTGTGCAATAGAAGACTTCATGGAATAACCTAACCTCGATCCCAAGTTCTTCGGGCTTGAATTGATCAAAAATACTATGGCTTGCGTATTTATCGTAATAATCCCCGATTCCGGCATGATCCCGGCCAATTAGCGCATGTGTACAGCCGTAATTTTTCATAATCAATGCGTGCAGCACGGTTTCACGAGGACCAGCGAAGATATATGTCACACGGAGTGGTGCTAGTATTGAACGACCTTTTGGATAATATGTATCCAATACTGCGCGATAGGAAAGCATCCGGAATTCATGACGCGTATACTCACGCTTCGCCATCTCGACTAATGGCTGCAAAAGCAACCCGTCAATTTCTTCCAATGCATTTTTATGAATATATTCATGACCTCGGTGCAATGGATTCGCCCCTGTTATGAAGCCTGCAGTGGAGCGGAACTTTTTCACTTCATAAAATTCATGCCATGTATCTTTCGGTTCCAAACGCAGCTTTTCAAAGGGACCCCAATCGACGCGGTTAAGTAAACGGATCTTACCACCCAACGCGACATTCCCCATCCTTCTATAAATCGCGTCAACTCCGGGATGATTGCGATCCGTTGTGCCAAACAAATGGGCGGCGCGATAGTCTTTATCGTATGCAAAGATATCTTCAATCTTAAGAATGGCCACCGGTTCATTAATTTCGTTGGATAATGTCACTTCATCTCCAACAGAAAGCGACTTTATGATCTCGCTATTTCGGTTACCCGTCGGTGCGAAACTGAGTGGAACTGGCCAAACCGTCCCATCTGTTAGGCGTCCTTTCTCCAAAACGGATTTATAATCGTCTTCGTTCATGAAGCCTTCATTTGGTGATAATACACCCGTCGCAATCATCTCAAGCGTGATGACCGCCTCAAGATCCACCATAATTGACGGAAGCTGCTTTGCCCTAACAAGTTCGTCGTCCCTTTCTTGACCAGTCAACACCTTATCAACTAATTTACCGCCATGAGGCTGTTGCGGATAATTGGCAAATTTGTTTTCAGTGATATTCAACATTCCCTCTCCCCCATTAAGAACAAATTAGTATGCGTAAAAGGCCCTTTTAGGAAGAGCCTCAGCGTTTCATATCAATGCTTTTTGAATTTCCCCATATTCCTTCCAATCAGCCAAAAAAGACCACAAGTCATTAGTGTCAATACAACCGTCATCTTGCTTCGCGTCGATTTGAACTTCACATGTTCCGGAGTAACTTCATACACGCCGACAGGGTTAATCTGGAATCCACCACCGCCGCCATTATTTCCTGCGCCGTCTCCACCCCCGCCGAAACCATACCTAACCTTTGCAACAGGAATTACTTTTGTCAATCCGACTTCAATCGGATCACCATACACAAGCGTTACATCCCTATGTTTTGCAAATTTTTTGAATAACGTCGCTACCGGCGTCTCAATATGCTCCTTTTGCTTTTCAACAGCCTGCTCTAACTCTTTCAACATCATCGCAACATCCCTCCCTGCTATACCTATTCGCCATCCGCCTCAGACATTCCTTTTGATTTTTAGGGTAAAGGAAAGGAAAGCATTTTATTTGGACACACTTTACGTAGTAACTAAACGATTCACTATTCAAATTTACCAAAGGAAGGAGAACCGCTTGATGAAAAAATTTTGGAAATCATACCTTCATGCTTCACTAATCCTAAAAATATCAATTGCCCTTGTACTTGGCGTAATCACGGGTTTCATTTTAGGAGAGCAGGCCATCGTGCTTGCGCCATTAGGGGACTTGCTCCTTCGATTGCTTACATTCCTCATCATCCCACTCATTCTGTTCACGTTAATCGTCGGGGTGAATCAAACAAATATCGCAAACCTTGGACGAATGGGTAGCAAAGTATTCATTTATTACACAGTAAGTTCGGCTGCTGCTATTGTTGTCGGTTTATTTGTCGCAAGCATCCTTCATCCAGGTTCGGGTATGAAGCTGACGGGCAATGAAACATTCGATGTCCCAGAAAATCCTGGTATCGTCAATGTATTACTGAATATCGTGCCTTCAAATATAATTACTGCCTTTACGGAAATGAACCTTCTTGGAATCATCTTCACAGCACTTGTCTTTGGGATTGCAATATCAGCAATGCGTTCTTCCAAGAACCATGTTGAACTTGGGAATTCACTTCTACAAACCTTTACTGCTTTGAATGAAGCATCATTAATTGTATTGAAAGCGATTCTTCAATATGTGCCAGTTGGGATATTTGCGATTATGGCAAAAACAGTGGGAAGCCAAGGAATTGATACGCTCATATCTCTTGGAGGAATGATTGGGGTCTTTTATATTGCATTGATCATCCATATTTGCCTTTACATCATCCTTCTTCTCCTTTTCAAGATCAATCCTGGTCACTTCTTCAAGCATGCTCGGACGCCAATGCTTACGGCATTTGTCACGCAAAGTAGTACTGGTACGCTGCCACTTACATTGAATGCGGCCAAAAACATGGGCATATCAAGGAGTTTATATAGTTTCAGCATTCCTCTTGGCGCAACGGTAAATATGGATGGGGCTGCTATACGGATTGCCGTTTCAGCTGTATTTGCTGCCAATATTGTTGGGACGCCACTGAGTTTTGGTGATATGTTGATGGTAGTGCTTATTGGGACACTCGCTTCTATTGGGACGGCAGGCGTTCCCGGGGCCGGTATCGTCATGATTGCGACTGTATTTGTGCAACTTGGACTACCGATGGAGGCGGTTGCACTATTGACTGCGATTGACGCACTTGTGGGGATGGGTGCGACCGCGTTGAATGTGACAGGAGATTTAGTCGGTACCGCGTTAATTGACCAACATGAGAAAAAGCATGGGTTGGATAAAGGTATAGAAAAAACCGAGAGCATGTGAAGTTCTCGGTTTTTTGCTTGATTCATGGGATTTATGCGTGGCTGACAACGATTTTGCGTGATTCAGCGTGTTTATGCGTGGCTGGATCGGATTATGCGTAATTCAATCGATTTATGCGTGATTTAGCCAATTTATGCGTGTTTGCATAATACCTGACTTACCCCATCATGTCAGCGACAAGTTCGTAGGAACGGAGTCTTTTTTCGTGATTGTAAATTCCCGAACTGATGATGAGTTCATTGGCTTTTGTCGCTTCAATGAATGCTGCCAATTTCCGCTTGACCGTTTCGGGACTTCCGACGATTGTCGAAGGCCATTCTAATAGCTCACCAATTGCGGCTCTCTCGACGTCTGAGAAGAATGTATCTATGTCATCGACTGGCGGCATAAGCTTCGATGAAACACCTTTTCGGATGTTCAAGAATTGTTGTTGATAGGAAGTTGCCAAATGTTGTGCTTCATCATCAGTTTCCGCGGCAATGATGTTGACTCCAAGCATGACGTATGGCTCTTGAAGTGCTTTTGATGGACGGAAAAGCTGATGATAGAGCTGCAATGCATGCATTAAATATTGAGGTGCAAAATGACTTGCGAATGAAAATGGAAGCCCGAGATCTGCAGCAAGCCGTGCACTGAAGTCACTTGATCCTAAAAGCCAGATCGGGATATCTTGGCCTTCGCCTGGAATTGCGCGGACGCGAGCAGATGGATCGTACTCGAAAAACTGACGCAACTCGGCCAATTGCTGCGGGAACTCATTGCCGCTACTATTTAAAGTTCGACGTAATGCGTAAGCCGTTGCTTGGTCGCTTCCTGGTGCACGTCCAAGTCCAAGGTCAATTCGATTAGGGTACATCGCTTCAAGAGTCCCGAACTGCTCCGCGATTACAAGAGGTGCATGATTCGGAAGCATGACACCGCCTGAACCGACACGGATTGTTTCTGTTGCGCCTGCCACATGTCCGATAATGACAGATGTCGCAGAACTGGCGACGCCCGGCATATTATGATGTTCGGCAAGCCAGAAGCGGTTATAGCCCCATTTTTCTGCATGTTGAGCAAGATCCACACTGTTTTTAAAAGATTGGCCCACGGTACTTCCCTCATTGATCAGCGCGAGATCAAGAATTGAAAGCGGGATACTGTTAAACTTCTTTGCTGAAGGGTTGATCAACTTCGCTCACTCCCCAATATTATATTTTATATTCTCTTCATCATAATATCGTTTCGACATACCGATATCCAATTAACGAACTCAAAAAGCCGGACATCATAATGATGTCCGACTTTGATTACCCTAACATAATTCCTGTAATTGCGGCTGTCAAAAGGCTGACCAAAGTTGCGCCGTAAAGCAACTTGATACCAAACTTTGCAACAAGGTTCCCCTTCTCTTCATGCAACCCTTTCACCGCACCGGAGATAATTCCGATTGACGAAAAGTTGGCGAAGGAGACAAGGAATACAGAGATGATGCCTACTGTCCTTTCAGAAAGGGAGGAGGCGATATTGCCCAAGTCGATCATCGCAACGAACTCGTTCGTCAATAGCTTAGTTGCCATGATTGTTCCGGCTTGGATGACTTCAGAAGCCGGGATGCCGACAAGGAAGGCTAACGGTGCAAAAACGTAACCAAGTGCGACCTGGAAGGTGATGCCGAATGCACCTTCGAAGATGCCGTTCACCATGCCGATTAATGCTACGAATCCGACGAGCATTGCGCCAACGACGATTGCGACTTTAAAGCCGTCGAGTATATACTCCCCTAACATTTCAAAGAAGGACTGCTTTCTTTCTTCCTTCGTCTCGATTCTGTCCTCTTCAGGAGTGACTTCGTATGGGTTAATAATATTCGCGATAATGAACCCACCGAATAAATTCAATACAAGTGCAGTAACAACATACTTCGGATCGATCATCGTCATGTACGCACCAAGAATCGATGCCGAAACGGTGGACATGGCAGATGTACACATTGTGTATAGACGGTGTTCGGGTATGTTAGGCAGCAGTTTTTTAACTGAAATAAAAACTTCAGATTGCCCAAATATGGCAGAGGCTACGCCGTTGAATGACTCTAACTTTCCGAGTCCGTTGATCCTGCTTAATAGCAATCCAAGGAAGTGGATGATGAGAGGCAAGAGTTTAATGTATTGCGCGATACCGATGAGAGCAGATACAAAAACGATTGGCAATAGGACATTCAAGAAGAAGGGGCTCATCCCTTCATTCGCCATTCCTCCGAATACAAAATTGATTCCTTCAGCTGCAAAAGCTAAAAGATAATCGAAGATGCTGGAAATCCCTCGGATGATGAATAGCCCAAATTCGGTATTCAACAGAAGGAAAGCAAAAACAAGTTGCAGGACAACCATTGTTACTACTGGTCTGATCTTTATCTTTTTCTTGCCATTGCTCACTAAGTACGCAAGGATAAAAATAACAAGCAATGCCACAATAAAGATGATGAAATTCAAAGTAAATACTCCTCTCTAGATGCCTTAAAATATTGTTATGGAGCGGAAAAATATGTAAACATTCTCTTTCCGATTAACACTTTTATAAATAAAGTGCTCTTCATTATAAACCGTAAAAACAGATCTGGCACCTATCTCGAATTAGAAAGAAACTTCCGCATATCATTAGTTATTCGACAACTTTCCGTTTATATACAAAAAAACGGTGACAAGCAAGGAACATATTCACTGTTCCGTTGCCTGCCACCGTTCGATTACCATTTAATTTCTTTTACGTCTTTGCCATCGACACTCATTTGGTAGATATAGAAGTTGGGTTGACGTCCTCCAAAATTACGGTCAACGAGGAAATAGATCTTCCCGTCCGGACCTAAAAGTGGTTTAGATGCAAATTCCTTTAGGTTGGTCAGTTGTTTCGTCTCATAGGTCTTATAGTTGAACTTGAATAATTCATATTCAAATATCCCATTTTTCCCCGTACCGCCAACAGCTTGATAAACTATCTTTTCTCTTTCTGGTAAAATGAGGAAGTCATATATATCCTCTTCACCGACAGGATTACTTACGACCGTTTTCTTATTGGGCTCGTTGAGTGGGATTTGAAAAATACGTTGTTTGGAAGCAAATAGTTCTTCAGCTGTTTCTACGTTTTCATCATCGTCCATTTGGACAAACACAGACTCGTCGGTTGCCGACACTTGGAGCGATTGCATATTATACTTCTTCAACTCCGTGTAACGATTTTGCGTCTTGTCAGTTAAATCGTAGCTATAAACGTCAAAATCATGGGGGTGCTTGCCCGTAATTGGTGAGTAATTTGTATAGACACCAGCCTGCAGGTAAAACAGGAGGTTGGAATTTTTCGGATCAAATGCAAGTTCAGTTATTATATTTTCGGATGAAAACAAGGACTCATCCGAATACATTTCCATATTCAATATGCGTATTTCGCTACCGCCGCCCGCATCCAGCTCTTTGTCGGAAAGTATGTAGGCGAGATTCTTACCGTCTTTACTGAAACTGATATCGAGAATCGTTTCTTCAACAGAAAACTGGACGACTGGCCCATTCCTTCCATCGGTCAGATAAATGCCTGCTTTGCCATCCTCAAATTCGATATAAGCGATTGTACCGTCAACGGATACATCAAATACACCGCTTAAACCTTGTTGCTTCTCATTCTCGGATTTATCGAAAACCAGACCAAGTACTATGAAAATTGCGGTTACAACTCCGATTATACCGAGCAGTACACCATGTTTTTTATTCATTATCCTTCCCCCATTCCTTACATCCCAATTATCCAAAGTACGATTCCTGTTACAATCACTGCTGTTTGGATGAATACAATGGCGTATGCCGCGGCTTTCTGTTGATTTGCCAATAACTTCATTTGCAGCGCATAAGACAGAATCCAGCCGATAATCGGTACGAATAGCATCAAAAATCCTAGTGTTGCCTTTCCTGAGAACAACAGAAATGCCCATAAGAAGAACAGGGTAACGAAGACTAAGAATATTCCCGTTGTGATATTAATGAAATGCAATCGTCTCGCATCTTTCATCAATGGTTTGTGTGTCGATGGAAAATCATAGATAGTCGTCCGATAGACAAGAACTATGGCTAATAGCAATAACAGTGCAGCAATGATTGACAATCCGGTGGAATAAGGCCGATCTAAATCAGATGCTAGCAAAAATCCATAGAAATTGATAAAAATATGGACGAGCAACAAACTGTTCATCCAAAAACGACGATTCCATTTTGCTAAAGGGCGTACCGTAACAATAAGTATAGTTGTACTAATAAGGACAGCTAAAATAAGCCATAAGATATGTGCATCTCCCATAATGAATAATTGGCATGCATATACACTATAGGCGAAGAGCAATGATGTTAGTGATAGCGTCAGCATCATCCCTTTTTTAGAAGGGGGCACCGCTTCTATCAACTTTTCTCCGACTTCCCGTTCCGTCCCGAATTTAGTCATCGCGCTTCGAATAGCCTCCTCTTCAATGTTATTCGTCTGACAAGTAATTCCATTATACGATACTGCATATCTAATTTGAAACATAATGAGTAGTCATTCACTTCGTGATAATCTATGAGTAGATGAAAAGGGGTGGTAGGATGTTTTTAAAACGGGAGTCAGTCGTAGATAAACAGAGTAATGTCCGATTCATAAACGGGAGGTTGTCCTTTGCAAGTGTGCGGTTGAATGTTCATTGCTTTGAAGTTGACGGCGTGTTGATCGATACAGGCGCCCATGCATTGTCTAAAGAGTTCAATGCATTTTTTACAGAAGCTGACGTGGATCAGGTCGTCGTCACCCATTCCCATGAAGACCATACTGGAGGTGCAGCACATTTACAAAAGATATATGGATTGCCGATTTTAATGAATGGAATATCGATTGAGGAATGTCGTCAGAAGGCGGATTATCCATTGTATCGCCAGTTATTTTGGGGGAAGAGGCGACCGTTTCAAGCGAAGCCCATCGGGGAAACTTTCACCTCCAGGAACGCAACATGGGATGTAATTGAAACACCAGGACACGCAAAGGATCATCTATCTTTTTTGAATCAGGAAACGGGACAACTCTTTTCCGGCGATCTGTATGTACATCCCAAAACGAAGCTTATTTTACGCGAGGAGAGCATTCCACAAATTATCTCGTCACTTCAACATGTTTTAACTTATGACTTTGAAGAGTTATTTTGCTGCCATGCGGGCTATGTGAAAGATGGTCGTCGGGCTTTGCTCAATAAGCTTAGTTACTTACAAGAACTACGGGATAGAATATATTCGCTCGAAAAACAAGGATATGGTGAACAGGAAATTCACTCCCTCATTTTCAAAAAGAAATACCCCATGACAAGATTTTCTTCAGGTGAATGGGATTCAATCTATATTGTCCGATCAATTCTCAACAAATAAATAGGTGCACATTTTTAAATGTGCACCTCCTTGTAGACTACCTATTAACAGTAACCGTATCCTCCACCATAGCCGCCATATCCATCGCACCAATACGACGCTCCGACAATAATCAAAAGGATGAACAATACAACGATTAACGTGAACCCCGAACCGCACTCTTTACCCACACCGCCAACTTCTTTCGACATTTTATCAACACCCCCAAATCACTTTATGCACTTATACTATGTGACATAAACACAGCTGTACATGACAGTCACCCATGTGATTCAGTGTGCGAAATTTCAGGATTTGCCTTCATAATATGCCTGCCGCCATATACAATCCGCTCAATTTCGCCATTTGGTTGTTCGATAAACTGCAACACTCCATCATTTTCATCTTCATCAATAAAAATATTTTTCCCTATGCACTTTAACGTCCGGATCACTTCATTCGATTCGACACTTAGCCGATCGTCATTTAGTGTCACCTTCACATTCATCCCTTCGCTCGAAATATAGGAGCCTACAAATTTACTAAGTTCATCCACTCCAATTTCTTGGACTTCAACTGTTTCAGATGAGGCTGCGAGTTCCCTACCTTCCGTTATGTTCATGACACTCATCAGTAAATCTCCGGCGGGAACATCAGAGACGTTTGTCAAAATAACACCCGCTTTTTTCTTCTCGACAATTGCACACATGTATGAAGAAACACCCTTCAATCCACCTCCATGGCTGACCAAAGTGGAGCCGAAATAGTCAGGAATGATTCGCAATCCATAGCCATAACATCTGTTAGGCTCGTACTCTACATGCGGATGAATCATCTGCTCGATGCTTTCCTTCGACAAGATCCGCGTTCCGGCCACAACACCTTCATTCCAATACATTTCCAAATACCGTAAAATATCACTAACTGTCGACTTCAAATAACCGACTGAACGCATCGAAGGCGCATCCCACCAGAGCGGAGCTTCGTAAACATGCGACCCATCCTTCGCTTTCATGTAAAGAGTCGTTACACTCTCTTTTTCATCCAATAACTCCATATCGAAGAAGCTGTTTTTCATCCCCGCAGGTTTCAAAATTGTTTCCTCTATAAATTTCTCATAAGGCTGTCCACTCACCTTGCTTGTAATAACGCCAAGCAATCCATATGAATCATTGGAATAGCTATAAAATCGCCCAGGTTCGCCAAGCCATTCAAACTCATCGTTAGCCATAAAGCTTAACATCTCGTCATATGTCTCAATATGAGGACCAGGATTATTCAACAAATCTAATCCATAATCCTTCGCGGACGGATCCTGCTCAATGCTATTTTTCCGTGCATACACATGCGTAGCAAGCGGCGGATAGCCCGCTGTATGCGTCATCAGATGGTGAAGCGTAATCTGCTCCACTTGCGTCTTAGGCTTCTTCAACTCAGGAAGATACTCAACGATTCGATCATGCACCGATAACTTCCCGTCCTCCTGAAGCTTCATAATACCGGCACTCGTAAACGACTTCGTCATCGAAGCAATGCCAAAAACCGTATCCCCCGTTACTAAAAGCCGCTTCGCTACATTCCGATACCCAAAACCTTTCTCATAGCTTTTCTGTCCATTTTCGCTAACACCAATCATCGCCCCCGGAATTAAATGCTTCTTCACATACACCTCAGCATGCTTTTCAAACGATTCCATTGCAATGATCCCTTTCATTTGAATCCCCCCATAAGAAATAATCTCTAAACATCCCCAAATACGCATAAATTTAGCGAATCACTCATAAATCCCCCGAAACAAGCATAATCCGCAGCAAACGCGTATAATTCCCTACAAAAGTCCATAAAACGCTTCAAACAAGCATAAATGCTCGCAATCTATTAGTTCAGTGAACCAGCGAAGCCCTCAACGTAGTAATTCCATTCTCCAAATACCCTTTCAGGCAAGTGAGCATATACACCCAGCCTCCTGTTTGCCCCACCATTTTACTTACAACATCAGGATCATCCGCTCTTAATCCAGATTCAGTCACTTCAAGGATTGTGCTCTCCTCATCTACTGCATTAAACACAAGCCTAACGGTCGTTTCTTGATCTTGACCTCCCCAAATGAAAACAATTTCCTTATTCTCCTTGACACTCAATACATGGATATCCCCTTCGGCACCATATTCCTCGTACCTCCAAGTGATTGTCTTACCTTGTTCAACCCTGCTTGTACCTGAAGAAAACCAGTAGCCGCCCATCTTCTCAGGGTCTACAATTGCCTCAAATACTACATCCACCGGTTTATATATTTTCATTTTTGACGTCACATTCGTATTCATCATCTTCAACTTCCCTTCATATCCAATCTATTTTCCTTTGTACATATTCGATTTATTCTTAAGAAATCCTTTTTTTGTTTGTACTTTCCAACGACCTGTAATATAATACTTACATATGATACATTTAAATGAAGGCGATGACTTATTAGCGGTTTTAGAAGCCCTCTCCAACCCGCACCGCTTGAAAATTATCGCGGTGTTGTCGGAAGGGCGACAATACGTCAGCGAATTGGCGCGTCTACTTGGAATGAGTAGGCCTCTGCTGTATTTGCATCTACAAAAGTTAGAGGAGGTCCAATTGGTCACAAGCAATATGGAGATTTTAGAAAGTGGCAAAGCGGCGAAATTTTACGCGCTTACATCATTCCATTTTGAATTGAACGAGGATTTGGTCCACCGTTTAGCGCAAACGCTTACGATGTCGAAGAAAAACAAATAAAGGAGGGAAATTCAATTGGGATATTTAGGTTTATTAATGGCACTTTTACCCATAATTATCTTTATTGCAATAATCATTTTTATCGTGAAAACAGTAAAAGGCTTTGAAAAAAGAGCCGAAGAAAAACTGGCACTTGAACGAGAACAAAATGCAATTCTTCAACAAAAAATGAGTGAGATGAATACCCGGATTACTTCAATTGAAAAGATGCTAAAGGAAGTTGAATAAATGAGAAACAACCCATCTCAGCATAATGCCGAGATGGGTTGTTATCATTTAATACCCCGAGTCTTCCGAGGTCAAATTATCCATCATCGTATAATCATACTTCTGCAATGGTTTCTCAGCAGGTCCCTCAATCACTTCACCAGTAAATTTGAATCTTGAGCCATGGCATGGGCAGTCCCACGTCTTGTCACCGTTATTCCATTCGACTTCACAACCGATATGCGTGCAAGTTGTATCCACAATATGGACCTTCCCGTCATCATCACGGTATGCTCCCTTTCGGTGCCCGTCGAGTGTGATGACCGCACCCTCACCCTTCGCCAAATCTTCCGGTTTCGTATTCGGGGAATCGAGCTTCCCTTTGATTAATTGACCAACGACGTTAGCATTTTGAACGAGGAAATTCTTCAAGCTTGGGTGCGCATAAAAGCGGGATGGAGTATACAGTTTCTCAAACTTATTTTCCTTTCCTGTTACCATATCCCTGAAAAGCAATGCCGCTGCTGTTCCATTCGACATCCCCCATTTCCGGAAGCCAGTTGCAATCAGGATATTTGGATTCCCAGACGTTATCTCGCCGATATATGGCAGTTTATCCAACGTGACCAAATCCTGAGCTGACCATCTGTTCGTAATCTCCTTGAGCCCTAAAACTTCTTCGCCAAACATCTCCAATGCCCGATAATGATCCATCGTCTCCACCGGACTTTGACCGGTTTTATGATTCTCACCGACGATGAGCACCAATTCTTCGCCGTTGTCCATAATCGACCGTAAAGAACGGGTCGGTTCATCCGCGCTTATGAAGATACCCGGCGGGAACTTTTTTTGTGATTTAACTGCGAGGGCATATGATCGATCTGCATACATCCTCGTAGAATAAAGACCCGTTCCTTCGTAAAACGGAAAATGGGTGCAAATTAAAACATGCTTCGCCGATATTCGCTTCTCTTCACGTGTCAGGACAACCGGACGCTCACCCGTTTCAATATTAACTGCAACCGTATCCTCAAAAATCTGTCCACCGCTTTTTTGGAATAAATCAATAAGATGCACCAAGTACTTTGTCACATGAAATTGTGCCTGATCCTTCATGACAAGTACGTTTTTCACATCAATATCAAAAGGCATGCTATCGACTAATCCGCCTCTGATCTGTAGCCTCTGATACGCTTCCGCTTCCTTTTTAATCTTTTCGGCATATTTATCGCTGACCGAGTAAATATACGCATCCACACTTGTGAAATCACAGTCGATTCCATTTTTCTCAACCGTTTCTTTTATGAATTCCAAGGCTTCCATATTCGCTTCATAATATAATCTCGCCGTATTCCTACCCATATTATGAATGAATTCATCATAAATCAGATCATGCTGCGCTGTAATTTTAGCTGTCGTGTTCCCGGTCGTCCCGTTCAACACTTTATCCGCTTCAATCATAGCGACTTTCAGACCAACACTCGCCAATAAATAGGCTGATGTAATACCCGTGATGCCCGCTCCAACGACAATAACGTCCACATCAATATCTTCCTGTAAACTTGGAAAGGTTGGAAACTCGACACTCGTCCTCCAATATGGCTCCGGATGCTCTGGAAGTTTTCCATTCAGTTGATCATTACTCATTCTTAATCCTCCTGTACTATGTACTGAACATAGGCTTCCCATTTGTCGGGAGTACATATACCTGTTGGATTGAGATAAAGGGAAGAATCTGCCCCTGTAAAATGGATATAGCTTTGAATTATTAGAGACAACAGCTGACGTACTACGATTGCAGGAATCAAAGTCATTTTATACGCCCGTGACCAAGCCCTTCCTCAGTTTTGGTCATTGGTATTTTTTCGCCCTCAAAAGTATGACACTCCCCTCCCCATTCGCTATACTTGTTTAGGAGAAGAAAAAAGGAGTGGTTCATATGTATCGTAAAGTTGAAGATTACGTTGAAGATTGGAACGCCTCAGCTAACGGAACACTAAATGTCATTAAAGCAATAACGAATGACAAATTAGATCAGGCAATCGTCGAGGGGCATAGTACTCTTGGCTGGTTGGCGTGGCATTTAGTGGGATCAGTCGGCTTTTTTGGTGGCTTATCTGGATTGAAAATCGAAGTACCTGCACATACTGAGCCGGTACCTACAGATGTGACAGAAATCGTTGCAGCATATGAAAAAGTGATGGCATCCATGGAAAATGAAATAGCGAACCTTACAGATGACTCGTTGACTGAAAGAGTTCCTGCATTCGGAACTGAAATTTCGCGCGGTAAGTTGCTACGCACATTTATCGATCACCAAACGCATCACCGCGGACAAATGACAGTGTTGTTGAGACAAGCTGGTCTTGCTGTTCCTGGTGTAATGGGTCCGACGAAGGAAATGCAATAAGTAAATCCGCCACCCCCTTTGAATGTTACTTTCAAAGGGGTTATTTTTCAGCAATTTAAAAAACTAATTGCTTTGAATGAAAAACTATGTTAAACTTTTCTCACTATTAGCGAGCGGAGGTGAGGATGGAATGTTGGACACTGTGTATGCACGTGAGACTCTATTGGAATATTTAGCCACTTCATGTGCGATTACTCATGAAATTGCCCACAACGGGATAGGTATGCCCTTTTTTAGACAATTTCAGTAATCACACAGCTGTTTGGCACTTCATTCCTTACATGAATTTTAAGGAGAAGATCGCATAAACGCGGTCTTTTTTTGTTGCCGAATTTCGTGTGTAAAACGAGAGGAAGCGGAAAACGATGATATGTACAGTACAAAATATAAGCAAGATGCTTGGCGGAAATACTATTTTTGAAGATTTATCTTTGGACGTTAAAACCGGTGAAAGATTGGGTGTCGTTGGACGTAATGGAAGTGGGAAGACGACTTTATTCAAACTGATTGCAGGAGTTGAAACGCCTGATAGTGGGTTCATTCATTTTAAAAAAGGGATGACTATCGGGTATTTGGCGCAAATCCCATCATTCGCAAAAACGACGACAGGATTGGATGTCCTTTACACAGCATTTGAGGGTTTAAAGGAAATGCAATCTCAAATGACCGATCTTGAGATTAATATGGCTAACGCAGGTCCCGACGAAATGGAAAAGCTTTTAAAACGTTACGGTGATTTGCAGGAAACATTCACGAATCGCGATGGGTATTCGATGGATTCCGAAGTCGCCAGTATAATCACCGGCTTACAATTAGGTCCGTTTGTTAACAGGACTTTCGATCAATTGAGCGGTGGTGAGCAAACGAAAATCATGCTTGGACGGCTTTTATTGACGAAACCAGATCTGCTGCTGTTAGATGAACCGACAAACCATCTCGATCTTTTTGCAGTGGAATGGCTTGAAGAGTTTTTGAACGCATATGCGGGCACAGTTGTCATTGTTTCGCATGACCGATATTTTCTTGATTCTGTTGTCACTAAAATTGCCGACTTGGAAGATGGTGAGATTCGGATTTATCATGGTGATTATTCGTCTTTTGTCATAGAAAAAGAACAACAACTGTTGAGGGAGTTTCAGGAATACGAAGAACAGCAGAAGAAAATTCGGAAGATGAAAGAAGCTATCAAACGGTTGCGCATATGGGCGAATGAAGCGAATCCTCCGAATGCGGGACTTCACAGGCAAGCGCGCAATATGGAACGTGCGCTAGAACGAATGGAAAAGGTTCGCAAGCCGTTGATCGACCCGAAGAAAATGGCTTTGACATTCGAAGCTGCACCTCGAAGCGGGAAAGAAGTCGTTGTAATGGAGGCAGTGTCGAAATCTTTCGGCGAACAGAAGTTGCTTACGAATGCAAATCTGCATGTTTACTGGAAAGACCGGATGGCAATTGTCGGGCGCAACGGCACCGGAAAATCAACCATTTTGAAAGCCCTTTTAGGTGAATTACCTGTGGACAGCGGGATGAGCAAATTAGGAAGTAATGTGAAGGTCGGAAGCTTGTCTCAACACTTTGAAATCGACAATCCAAAGGCTCGATTGATAGATGTGTTTCGAGATGAGGTGAGTGTCACTGAAGGCGACGCAAGGCATATTCTTGCAAAATTCATGTTTTACGGTCCTGATGTATTTAAGCGGATTGCTGATTTGAGCGGCGGCGAGAGAATGCGGTTGCGGCTAGCGCAATTAATGCATCAGGACATTAACTTCCTTGTGTTAGATGAACCGACAAACCATCTGGATATCGAATCGCGCGAAGTTTTGGAGGAAGCACTTGAAGATTTCCCTGGCACAATTCTTGCCGTTTCACATGATAGGTATTTCTTGAATAAACTTTTCCCCAGAACGGCGTGGCTTGAAAACGGGACCTTAACAACTTTTGAGGGACCTTTTGATTGGGCTCGTGAAAAATGGCGGGAATTTGTTAGTACGGAAGAAGTGAAACCGGCGACTACCGTCAAAAAGAAAGTGCATGCCGCAAAGCCGCTGGATTTGGAAACCGAAATCTTGAAATTGGAAGCCGAAATTGCTTCTTTAAGGGGGCAGGCAAGTGATAGGCAAGTATCTTTGATAACGGATTTAGAGAATAAGTTGGCATCCTATTATGATGTATGGCTTGCTGACGCGGAATAAGGATTGATTCAGAAAAACGTCACGGCATCTTGGTGTCGGGACGTTTTTTCTTGATTCAATAGATAGGCCTAAGGTAATGATACGACGATATATCCGTTGATTTGACCGATAACTTTCGGGAAGTGACCGATAACTCCCGGAAACTGACCGATAACTCTCCGAAAGTGACCGATAACTACTTTACCAATCAAAAAAGCACCTATGCCCTCAAGCATAGATGCCTTCCTCCCCTATTAAGGAGCCCCGATCCCACCCTCACTGACTTCGCAAATTAGTGCATGGTCGTTACAATAACAATCTATTTGTACAAATGTCACGGTACTGGGCTTCAATTGTTCATGACGGATTCGAACCGATTGGTATACCCCATCTACCTACCATTGAGTCCGACTTTCCCAGTCGGCGGGTTTGCACTCACCTTTACGAAAAACAGTTACCGACTTACATTAGATTAAATCGATACTCCAATTCAATCCTTGAATCTTCGTGTCCATTTCCCTAAACTCTTTTGATAATTGGTCCACCTGCTTTTGAATTGCCTTGACGTCCACCGTGCTGATGATTTTGATCTCAGTGCGGCTATATCGATCATTTCTGACAGACGCTTCTTCCGCAATTTTCCCTAACATCAACCGTTTATCCCAGATTTGATCACGCTCTGCCAAAGCATCCGCAAGCGTGCGTGTTTCGTCGAATTGAATGGAACAATTCGTTTTATTGATGCGCTTGATTAAAAACGTTAATTCTTTCATAATGCCGTCTAACTCAGCAAGCATCGCGTTCGGATCCTCCGAGGGTTCCTCTCCCTCTTGGATTTTTAGGTTCATGCTGATCCGTCTTTTCAGCTGCTCGATTCTCTTCTGGTAATCCGCCCGCGTTATCAATGCCTCTGCAAGCTTCATCCAATCCCCTCCTTCATTCGAATCGGCTTTGATTTAATCAAACCAAAACTTTCTCTACAAATTGCTCAATAAAATATTGTGGATTCAACTTCTCGCCAGTCGTTCTTTCAATCTTGTCATTCCACGAATAAAGCGCACCCGGTTTAAAATACTCATCCATTAAATACGCCCCGACTTCCGGTGTAAACATGTCTTCGGAGATATTTTTTTCAATATAAGCATGTAGTTGAGAAGTCGTCAGTTCACCCAATAAGTAGTTTTGATAATAAACCGGAGCAAGCGTAAAGTGGATTTTCGCTGCCCAATGTGGGTAGTCTTGCCCCTCAGGTGGGTTGACAAATTGCACGTTTTTGACGATTTCCCACCATAAATTATTCAAATCCTGGTCAGGGTTTTCGTATAGCTCGCGCTCAAAGAATGAAAACGCCATGATCCAGCGTCCTGCGATAAGCATTTGCTTACGCAAGGATTCATTGATAAGCGGCTTTAATTCCTCTACTTCAGCAGCGTCGAGTCCTAAGAACTGCTGGAGCCAAGCTGGATCTTTTCCGAATCGACCATATAACATTGCAATCGCTTCTGTTGTCAGCGTATGCGCGCAAGATCTTAACAGGAATGGAAGTGTCGGATCAACGTATTTGAAATAAACGGCATGTCCGAATTCATGTAGCATTGTAGTCGACCAATAATCAGACGGAGCGTTATTGCATAATACGCGGATGTCGCCTTCGCGGTTAAGGTCCGTGCAAAATGCGTGCTGATTCTTTTTGTCTCGAGGATATAGATCGCTGTTCGCCAACATATCCGTAATATCCATCCCCATGCTCTTGAACGTTTCAATCGTCAATTGCTCGAGATCCTTCCCATCGTAGAACGGATCCAAGTCCAAATCCTTGGATGGCGGTGCCTCCTGGAAGAATGGGTCGGCATAATGCCAAGGTCGAAGATTGTCTACCTCAACACCAAAACGCCCTGCCAATTCCCTGTCCATCTCTTGTTTCATCTGGCGGAATGGCTCATCGGAAAGTTCCTTCAGCTTATGGAAGATCGAAAAGATCTCGTCGCGGTCAAGTTCTTGATTCTCGAAACTCATTTGGTGATAGTTTTCGTATCCTAATGAACGCGCGACTTCGTTCCGTTTTCTGACAAGGGTTAATAGCTTTTCCTCTACTTCCTTCCCAATCTGCTTACTCGCATGCCACGCTTCTTCACGTTCAGCTGAATCATTGCTCTTGATCAAAATCTGTCGAACGTCATTTTCGGATACTGATTTTCCATCAATTGTTGCACGGAATGTATTAAATATGCCGATCAATTCCGTAGAGCGCTCCACCAATTCTTTTAAATCATCTGCCGGAATCTGTTTTCCTACCATGTACGTATGAAGAGTTTCTAGCTGGCGACGCTGAATTGTCGTTAAATCGTCTTGGGCAAGGTACGCCTTTACTTGCTCAAAAAGCTCCGGATTTGAAAGATAGACGTTCGTTGCATTCTGCGCCTCGGCCGTCTTTTTATTCCATTCATCTTCTCCAGTCGTTGAAGCCATCCAGGAACTATTTGCTCTTGTAATGTGAAAATCCCTAATTGCATTATTTTGCTCCTCTAAAAACTGTTCAACTGTCATGCGCTCTTCCCCTTTTCTATTTCGTTCTTACATTATTCGACAAGTGTAGTGAAAGTTCCTTTTATGAAAGTGGATTGGAATGCATACATCCTTCATTCCCGAGCATAGTAGACGTAGGAGGTGACGATTTCATGAAAAACAATAAAAAGACGATGAATGAAAGGACTCATAATAGTTTCGAACAGTATAAAAGAGGTCTAAACACGAACAGCAATACGAATAACCCTGGTGAAAACCGCACTCAAGAACTTGCAGAGGACTTTGACGTGAAAGGCGATATATACGATACACCACTAAAACGCGAAAAAGAGAAATAAGAGTCAAGCTTACATCAGAAAGCCATCCTTGGCTTTCTGTTTTATTTTGCCCGATTGTGATTCATTATTTGGATTGTCCTACTACGTTCTAAATTCCTGCCCCCTTCATAGAATGAATGGAATCTACTATTAAACTATCAAAAAGGGGACAAGAATATGTATTCCATTCACTTCTATGAAAATAAAACATATGTACTCAATCAAGCATTAAGAACAATTCCTGCTATCGATGAGAATGTAAGAATTAAAGGGCGGAATGGCAAAGTGGTCGATGTTCAGCAAATGGATGAAAACCGATATTTTGTCTTTGTTGAATTCGAGGTAATTGTAGATAGAAGCAAAAAGGTAGAGAGTGATCCGAGAAAGAGAAGAAGATAAATAGAGATTTATGGGCAGGCAATCATAAATTCGTATGATTGCCTGCCCATTTAGTTGGTTCTATTATTAAAATATACCATTCTCGTTTGGTGAATCTTCCTGTACTGCTTGCCCGACATCCCACATTTCAACAATTTTACCTGCTTCAAAACGGAATATATGGACAGCGGCCCCTCCGAAATCCTCAGGATTTTGTTTAATATGGGAAAACACCATTACCCGATTTCCCTCTTCAATCGATTGTTTTACTTCAAGTGTCTTGTTTGGGCTCATGCCATCATTCTCTTTCATCGCTTGCTTCAATGACTCCATGTCCCCGGGAAAGTATGGGTTATGATGACGAAGATCCGGACTTACATACGTCTCATACGCCTCGTCAATCTTTCCCGCGACGACTAACTGAAGAAAATTTACTGCTTGTTCTTTTAATAGATCCATATTATTTGCACCCTCTCAATTAAATAAATACTTCACTTTTTCGAGCTCTTCTTTGTATGGAATAATTCCCGTGATACAATTCCCTTTTAACTCTTCTAGTTTATTTGCCTGCCAGTCCATCATATCATCAGGAGCCCACTTTAAAACAAATAGCAAATAAAGATAAACTTCTCGCATCTGTAAACAAACTTGAAGTTGTTCATACATATCCGCATTCAGTTGTCTTTTCATAGAATAACCCTTCAAAAAAGATGAGAGAAATTCATACGGAAAGTTTTTAGACTCAGGGTGGAATGACATTCCCGTCCATAAAGCATGATAGATGGAGACCGCCAGATCCTGCATATAAAAGTGATACGTGCAATCATCAAAATCATAGAAAACAAAGCCATTTTTATTCAGATGAAAATTACCCTGGTGTAGATCATTATGGATTAACCCAAACGTTTCAGGGGTCCTGCTCCACGTAGCCATTTCATTTATTAGTTGTTCAAGTTTACCTTTTAGCCACGCATCAGCAATGGTAGTTTTCTTCCTCTCTTCACTGTCCAAATAGACGTGACGATTGATCCCGGATATTTTCACATTATGCATGTAAGCTATTTGCCTACCCCATTCATGGAAGAATTCCTGATCCCATTCATCGGGATTCATAACATCTATTGGACTGCCATCCGTATGCTCAAAAAAGGCAACCCAATATGCATTTTCATCGGTAGCTAATTCGAAAATCATATCGTATCCAGGAATTTTTTTGGGCTTTGCCACCTGTGCCCCTGCATCACTTAGGGCCATAATCCAATCAAGCTCCGACTTTATTTCCTCTTTTGTCCTGCAACTGTGCAAACTGAGACGGGCTACAAGTTTTTCATTATTAGTTGTAATGATAAAAACATAATTATGGTACCCATCCGACGCAGGGACTATTTCCACCTCTTCATTGTCAAACAGATCTTTCAGCTTGTTAATTAAGACTTCTTTTTCTCCTTGCATCATAGCCAATTCCCACTCCATAACATAATTGCTTTCCACCTGTCGTACCGTTTAAATTCGACACTAAATGTTGAAATCCTTTTAAGGATGAATCAAAAAATCCGTTGCAGGGGAAAATCCCCACAACGGATTGCTTTTGATTTTTATTAACAACAAGAGTTAGTCTTGATAACATGTATCATATTCATTTTTCATGAACCAACTTCGACACGCTAATCCCCTGTCATGATAAATCTCATGCTCTACATCCAATTTGATGCTATTGCTTTTATAAGGTCCCGCGTTGGTAATGAATATCGTTTTGTCATCTACCCAGTCAATAAGAATATTGTCATTTGCATCGCTATAATAAATTACTTTTTTGTTATTATCTTCATTATGGTTTGTTATCTCCACCCACATATTCACACCCCCCGCTGCACCACCATATGGTTCGTAATACGCATTAGCAGTATATTTCCCAGTGGGTGACACAACAGGACCTGGTCCGTTTTGGATGTACTTTTCATCGATATCGTCAAATGTAAAGAAATAGACTTCAAATACATAGATTGAGAACACCAATACAATCCCAACTAACATTGCAACCATTAACTTTTTAGGAAATGGTTTCTTTTTAATTAATGAAATTATTATCCTAACTGTAAGGATTAAAAATATAATTACCATAACGAAGGAAATTAAAAGACCAAACAAAATTAAAATAATAGCCACCCCTTTTTATAAGCCATTTACTCCCCAGTATTTTGTGTCTTTCCTTTTACAAGTTTCAAAGTAGCGACGATGAGAAAGCTAACAATCACTAATAAAAGCCATGAACTCACCTTCCCTAAGTGGACGAGACTCCATGCATCGGATTGGTTCGGATATTTCCAAGCTCCGAAAAATGTTGCGATATTTTCAGCAATCCAGATGAAAAATCCGATGAGCACAAAAGATAGAGCAATCGGCATTCGATACCTTTTTCCACCAACAACGTAAGTGACCCATGAACGCCAAAAAACGATAATCACAAGACCAGATAACCACCAACGCACGTCAATCCAAAAATGATGCCAGAAAAAGTTCAAGTAAATTGCGGACGCAAGAGGGACGACTACCCAAAAAGGTGGCCATTTAATAAGTTCCACATCCACCCTACGCCACGCCTGGCAAAGATAGCTCGCTACACTTGCATACATGAATCCGCTATACAAAGGCACCCCCATCACTTTGGAATACCCTTCCTCCGGATAAGCCCAGGAGCCCATATTCACCTTGAATAGTTCGAGTGCCAGACCGATGAGGTGAAACAATGTAATGACCTTCAGTTCATCCCGTGTTTCTATCCCGGAACGGACCATCCACCATTGTATCAAAACGAAAATGATGAGCAGCCAATCATACCGTGGCAGAAAAGGGAGTGGGAGAAATTGTGTAATAGCCAAAGAGGCAAAAATTACGACAGGAAACAGGCAGGATAGTGCCTGTTCCCAACCAAAACGAAGAAGTTGTTGGGATGCTCTTCTAACCCTAATCACAAAAGGACTTTTTTTAGATAGACGTAAATCCTGCTTCGAATAATCGCTAATTTGGCTCATAAGTTCACCACCAGATCATTTCTTTTTCTTACTCTTCACCTTTTTGATACTCCAAAATATCCCCTGGCTGACAGTCTAACGCCTTGCAGATTCCTTCCAACGTTGATAATCGGATTGCCTTCGCCTTGCCATTTTTTAAAATGGAGAGATTGGCCATCGTAATCCCAACCTTTTCCGACAGTTCTGTTACACTCATTTTTCTTTTCGCTAACATCACGTCAATGTTTATAATAATCGCCATGTTTTCACCTCAGACCGTAAATTCGTTTTCTGATTTAATTTCAATGGCATCTGTCAGAAGTTTTTGAAGTACAGCAGCAAAAACCGCAATGACAAATGAAGCAAAGATGATAACCAATCCGATTAAAATAATGCCCGGTGCATCATCCATTTCCCCCATGAGATAAAAAAGTGGCATGCCTATCACGTATACGCCACAGATAATAAGTGCACAGTATTTGATATTCTTTAATGCTTTCACAGATAAATCCGAGAAGGCTTCTCCCCTATCGATATACCCCAACAGCTTAAAGGCCTGGTATAAAGCAAAGTAAAAAGGGATTGCCGACGCATATAAATCGATCACTACAAGGTATCTTAAATAAGGCATTGTCGGATAAAGTTCCGCTGCGAATTCCCCAATTTCTGGCACAACAAATATGCAAATGGCAAGAATCGGAATCCCCATAAGAACAACAGCCAACTTTAAAAAGAGTGTTTCGCGTTTCATAAAATGCACCTCACTAATTTAATATAATTTGACTTTATCACGCAATTTATCGAATTACAATAAATATATGTTGAATAGGGATGTATTGTTATTGTTAATGAATAAAAAAAAGCCAATCAACCGGAATGTGATTGGCTTTTACGTATTTCAATCCTTATACGGATCATATTCATTCGCACCAGCCATGCAAACTCCGACTGGTTTCAATATATGGAGGACATCAATCGTCTCTTCATGTGCATCTAACACATCACGCAATTTGCGATAGACAAACGGACTTTCATCTGTCCCTCCGCCACGCAATTCGACGCCGTACTTTTGAACGGCTTGATCCATACGTTCTTGTGAAATTTTCCCACCGGACCGTGTTCGGGTTTTCCAGTTCATCCGGCCCGCCGCTTCTGTTCGACTCATGATTCGGCCAGCTCCATGGACTGTGCTAAAAAATGAATCTGCATTTGCTTCGTTCCCTTTTCCACGGACGATTACAGAAACATCACCCATACTGCCACCGATGAAGCCTAATTGCCCTGGTGCTGAAGGAGTCGCCCCTTTACGGACAACGACGTATTCCTTGCCGAAATGAGTCTCTTTCCAAGCGTAATTATGATGATTATGCACCTCAAATTCGGAAGTCGCGCCTAAAATCGAGAGAACTTCATCGATTACGTAATTCCTTCCGGCATATGCATATTTCCCACTTAACGTCATCGCACGATAATAAAGATCGCCCATTTCGCTGTTCAAATCAATTAATGTCGGCGCTTGCTCCATGCTTTCACCAGGTGCCCGGTCTGAAAATCCCCTACCACTCGCCAAGTTCAAGAATCCGCTCGCCGTCTTATGGCCGAATCCCCTGCTCCCAAAATGATTGGCGATCCACACATCACCTGTTTCTTTCTCCACTAGTACATCAACAAAATGATTCCCGGCGCCAACTGTCCCCAATTGATCTTTTGCCAATTTCTTCAGCCGATCATGCTCCTGCTTACCTATTTCCTTAAAGACGTCCCAATCCGGATCATCAAATAGTTTATGATCCACCCTTTTCATATTTTTCATCCCAACACCGAAAGAAATGGATGAAGCAATTTCATCCATAATCCGGGGAAGATCCTTTTCGATTTCAGACCACTTCAGATTAGTGCGAACCGCCTTATTTCCGCAAGCGATGTCATAGCCGACCCCCGATGGCGAAATTTGCCCGTCATACACTATAACGCCGCCAACCGGCTGACTGTATCCATAATGTCCGTCAGCACATAGCACACCGCCTGCTACCTGTCCTGCCCGTAAACAATTTTCGAATTGACGTAATGTATTATCATCATGCACACCAAATATCTTTTTCTTCATCCCCTTATCCGTCCTTTCCGTTTCAGTATCTTCCATTGTTCCATATATACGTACTAAAGAAAACAGCAATGCATGCCAAAAGCTTTGGGATGCATTGCTGTTTCCATTTAAATATTATTACCAACGAAGGTTCAGGATCACCTTACAGCATACGCCGCCCTTATCGTCTTCTTCTTGAAGCTGAATCCGAAATCCATCGGGTGTGTACTTCGTCTCAAACTTGGCAGTGATTCCCGCGGAGGTACACATTTCGTCTACTTTTTTTTGATTAGATTGTTGTGCCGAAGTCATCAATTCATGAGCGAACGTTTCAGATTCTGAAATTTTTTTAATTAACAGTTCTGCCTGTTTGATTAAATCCAAAGAATGCTTCGCAGAGTTGGTGAACCGGGTTGTTTGAACGGGTGGATAGGGGTTTGGATCACTTGGTGACGCTGTCGAGTTTTCTCGAACAGCAAGTGGGTCAGTAACTTGCTGTACAACTAATGGATAGGCTTCATGAATACTGTAAGGGAAATACCAATAATGCATTGGTTCTCCTCCTTTATTGCAATCTCTACAGTATATGCGAGGAGGAATTTCCATGTGTGAGGCGCCTATTACCTAAACATCTATTTTCGGAAAGTTGCTGCACTTCTACGGGAAGTCGACGCACTTTTATGGGAAGTTGTGGCACTTCTGCGGGAAGTCGAGACACTTCTACGGGAAGTCGTAGCACTTCTATGGGAAGTTGCAGCACTTCTATGGGAAGTCGAAGCACTTCTACGGGTAGTCGAAGCACTTCTATGGGAAGTCGCAGTGCTTCTATGGGAAGTCGAAGCACTTCTATGGGAAGTCGAAGCACTTCTACCGGAAGTCGTAGCACTTCTATGGGAAGTTGCAGCACTTCTATGGGAAGTCGAAGCACTTCTACGGGTAGTCGAAGCACTTCTATGGGAAGTCGAAGCACTTCTATGGGAAGTCGCAGTGCTTCTATGGGAAGTCGAAGCACTTCTATTGGATGCCTACATTAGTTTGCAAATAAAACAGACCGCCATTGATAACCTCGACTTTCACCTTCGTCTCATACTGCTCTTCCATCGCTTTCTTCTCACCCTCATAGCACTCGGGCCGATTCGCTTCATCAATATCTCTGTAAAAATACTCCAAAACGAGCAAGTCTTTTCGAAGTCTTTCCTTCGCTTCTTCCGCCCATGTATGATCATCATGTAAGATTTGGTTTTCAATCACAGCATCTAACCGCTCCAAGGCACGTAACGGTTTAATAATATATGGCACGTGGAATGTGTTCGGCGCAATCGTGCTTTCCAAATTCAAATGACTAATCGATTCCTGAAACCCATTTATAATGGCACCTGTCAGCAGATTAATGCCCAACGAATAAAGGATTTCCTTTGTCCGATCACTGGAGTACGTTATTTTATAATTCACGCCAACCCAAGGTGTCAATATCGTTTGCTCTCCACTTTGATTTACATTCTTTTCGTACATTTGCACAAATGAGCCAAGCTCCTTTGTCACTTTGAACAATTGGTTAAGACGGGGGGAACCGTAATGAACAACCTCCCCCGCAATACTTTCAGTAAGTCTATTTTTATCTGTGATTAACGTAAGCTGTGCCGGATTCGGTTCATCCCCCGTACTCTCCAGGTACTTCCAATAAAAAGGCCGGTTCATAATTCGTTTATCCATTTCAATCGTCAATTGTACATTTAGAAAATCATTGCTTTCCCGAAGAATTTCACAATTATTCTCCTGGAAAAACTGCCGAACATATTGATGAATCTGTTGAGGGTACATACGCTACCTCCTTGTTGTTAGATCGACATTTTAAATGTCAGGATATCATCCAACTCGCCCACCACTTTTTCAAAGACGCCAATTTTCACATTCAGCAACTCTAATATATGGTCCTCAATTGTATGTTTGATGGCTAAATTGTATATATTAACATCATGCTCTTGTCCCAACCTGTGGACACGACCAATCCGTTGTTCAAGCTTCATCGGGTTCCATGGCAAATCATAGTTAATGACATGATGGCAAAATTGGAGGTTTATCCCTTCACTACCGGATTCGGTTGCAATTAATACTTGGGCTTTTTCTTTAAATAACTGCTTCATCCACTCACGTTTACTTTTGCTAAATTGGCCATTGAACGGGACACTGATGATTCCTCTTTCGTATAGATAACTTTGCAAAAATGATTGACTTGCACGGTACTCCGTAAAGATAATTACTTTCTCGCCATCCGTTTGTTTGATAATTTCATAAGCCTTTTCCGCTTTGGTATTTCGATCAAGCTCGGATAATTTCAGTATAATCTCATCTGTGAAAGAGATTTCTTCAGATTTCGTACATTTTTGTCGCATTTCATTCAACGTAAGGAATGCTGCATGTTTACTACTGCATATTTCTTTTTGTAAGGTAATCATCGAAAATGCACCCGAAAATACGGGGGAGACATGCTTTAGTTCCGAAATCATATCGTACACTTCTTTTTCCTTATCACTGAACTCAAGAGGGATGATTTGAACGCGACGGTTCGTCCATTCAATTCCCGTGTCATGCCGAGAATTCCTAACCATTACTTGATTTATCAATTCTTTTAAAAACTCGTCTTCCTCTACATTATGTTTGCTTGCGGAAAATACGGATTGGAACGTCTCAAAATTGCCTAAATGACCCGGTTTTAATAAAGAAATTAAGTTAAACAGCTCAAAAACGTCGTTTTGAATCGGTGTTGCAGTTAGCAGTAAGCAGAATTTCTTTTTTAGGTTTTGAACGAATTCATAGTTTTTCGTTTTGGGATTCTTTAATTTATGGGCCTCATCAATGATGATCAAATCATAATCCTGGTTATAAATATTTTCTTTATGTGGGCTTCTTTTCGCCATGTCCATACTGGCGATAACAATATCGCAATAACTCATGTCGTATTTTTTATTATATTGCATGACAGGAATATGGAATTTCCGGTTCAGTTCTTCGATCCATTGGTTAATTAGGGAAGCAGGGACAAGAATGAGAGCTTTTTTCACAAGCCCCCTTATTAGGTACTCTTTTAGGATCAACCCTGCTTGAATGGTCTTCCCAAGACCAACCTCATCGGCAAGTATGGCTTTCCCATTCATCCGTTCGATTACCGTTTGTGCTGCCTCCAATTGATGAGGGTAAGGCTTTAGTTCGGGTAAAAAGTTTGGTGCTTGAAGGCCGTTGAAGTCTTTGATCAATTTTGCCTTTTCCACCTCATAGCACATTTTGTATAATGTCCAATTATCCCATGCTTGGCGATTCTCTAATCGTTCCTCGAAGCCCTCTTTCCATTCGGACGATCTTTCAATTTTCATAAACATCCCCTCATCCGATATTTTCTTGTTAGAATGTCCAAAAATGATATTACTATGTGTTTGTAAGGTTTTAGACAATAGATTTAGATGGAAAAGGGGTATTTGCGCAGGAAATTTCCTTCGAAAAGCAGATATCGTTCAGTTTCCGGAAGTTATCGGTCACTTAGATGGAGTTATCGGTCACTATCCGTGAGTTATCGGTCAAGTTCACAAAGTAATCGTCGTTTCAGGACCTTTAACCTAACAATAAACCCATAAAAAAAGCCCTCTTCCATTAAAGAAGAGAGCCTCCATTCATTTATTCTGCTTCCAACGTCAACAACGCAACGCATTCCACATGTACAGTGTTTGGGAAAAGGTCAACCGGCTGAACTTTTTGAAGTTTATAACCGAATGGCACCAATTCTGCAATGTCCGTTGCGAATGTGTCCGGGTTACATGAAACGTAGACGATTCGTTTCGGCTCTGATCGCCCAATGCGGCGCATCACTTTGCCGCCAGCGCCGCAACGCGGTGGGTCAACTAACAATATATCCGCCAAGCCCCAGCTTTCATGGATTTCGTCTATTCCTTTTCGTGCATCGCGGGCAAGGAATGTTGTATTATGCAAATCATTATCCAATGCATTTCGTTTTGCTGATTCAATCGATGTTTCGACAATCTCGATGCCAGCCAATTCTTTCACTCGAGCGGCAAACGGCAATGAGAATGTACCAACACCACAAAATAGGTCAATCATTTTTTCATCTTCCTGCGGCTTGCCCATTTCAAGTGCAAGGTCGACAAGCTTCTGTGCTTGAACCGGATTTGTTTGGAAGAATGTATCGAACCAAAGGCGGTAACGGTATCCGCCTAATTCATCATAAATGAAATCACGTCCTGCCAACACGTGAGTATCTTCGGATTGTGTACGGTCTGCCAAATCTGTATTTACATGCCATAGCAAACTTTTCACGTTGGGAAACTTATCGGAGATCCGGTCAATCAGATTTTCCACTGCTGACGCGAGTTCCCCAGTTGGAGCTTTTGTCGCAAATAATGAAAGCATGATTTCGCCTGTTTCAAACGATTCACGTACCATCAAATGACGGAGCAGTCCTTCATGTGTGTCTTTATTATATCCAGTAAGGCCAAAGCCTTTCACCCATTCGCTCACTTCCATCGTTGCATCAACCATGTTACGGCCAGCAATCAGGCAAGTTTCAAGAGGGATGATTTTACGGAAATTCCCTTGCTCATGCAGGCCAAGATTTCCTTCAGGTGAAAACGTAAATTCCATTTTATTGCGGTAATGCCAATGGTCGTCCATGCCGATTGTATCCTGAACGAGGTCCGGATCCATACCAACACTTTGAATTGCTTCTTTCACATGATTCGTCTTATGCTTCAACTGGCCTTCGTAGCTCCAGTGCTGCCAAACACAGCCGCCGCAAAGTTCGAAATGCGGGCAAGGTGCTTCTACTCGGTCCGGGTTCGCGACCAAGATTTCTTCAGGCAAAGTCTTACTCCATCTCATAGACGGATTATCCACAACCACTTGTACAGTTTCTCCCGGCAAAGACTGCGGAATGATGAGCTTCAACTTTCTCAGGTTACCCTTTTCATTCTCCCGCCAAATTGCTGCCTGGCCATTTCCTTTATCGTCCAAACTGTGAATTTCAGCAACAATTTTCTCTCCTACAATAACGGTCAACTGATGATTCTCCTTTCGAAATTTCCCTTATCTATTAAAAGGCCGTCTATCTACGGCTTGTCGACTTCTGCAAAAAAAGTGACATACTGCCCTATTATAACGGATTTCGATTGGATTCACCAGATTGCGAATCAATTCAAACTAAAAAACCCTCAGTCGAATTCTCAACCGAGGGTGTTATACAGCGTTATTCAATTTCTTATGAATGCACGACGCCTTCTCTTTTCATTTCTGTCATTTGATAAGGGTCCAATAACTTGTTCAATTCATCCGCAGTTAGGACATTGTAATGTAGGCAAAGTTCCTTGAGCGGAACGCCTGTTTCAAAAGATTCACGTGCGATTTTTGAAGACATTTCATAGCCGATATATGGAGTAAGCGCCGTAATTGTACCGAGGCTTCTTTCCACATAGTTTTGCATTTGCTCAACGTTCGCTGTGATTCCACTAATGCAATATTTGCGGAAAACTTCGATACCGTTGTTCATAACAGTCAATGACTGCAATAGATTGTAGACAAGAACTGGCTCCATGACGTTCAATTCGAATTGACCAGCTTCCGAAGCAAGGCTGATTGTATGATCATTACCGATTACCTGGAACGCTATTTGGTTCATCACTTCAGCCATAACAGGATTCACTTTTCCTGGCATGATGGAAGATCCAGGTTGTCTTGCAGGAAGATTGATTTCATTCAATCCGGCTCTTGGACCTGATGCCATAAGACGTAAATCATTAGCCATTTTTGAAAGATTGATCATACAAATCTTTAAGGCCGATGACAATTCTGTGTAGACATCAGTATTTTGTGTGGAGTCGATTAAGTTTGCAGCAGATTCCAAAGGCAAACCACTGATCTCACGTAGATGTTCAACCGCTGTTTCAATATATTGTGCATTTGCGTTAAGTCCTGTACCGATTGCAGTTGCGCCCATGTTTATTTCAGAAAGATGGATTCTTGTCCTACCGATCCGTTCGATATCACGCTCAATTACACTTCTATATGCACTGAATTCTTGACCAAGTCTAATTGGAACAGCGTCTTGGAGATGGGTTCTTCCCATTTTAATAACTCCATCAAATTCCTGTTCCTTCATTTTAAGCTCTGCAGCAAACTTGTCCATTGTTTCAAGTAACTGATTGACCAATTGCTGTGTGGCAATTTTAATAGCTGTCGGGAAAGCATCATTTGTTGACTGGGACATATTAATGTGGTTATTCGGGCTAATGTAATCATAGTCACCTTTTTCACGGCCCATGATTTCAAGTGCACGGTTCGCAATGACTTCATTGGCATTCATGTTGAATGAAGTTCCTGCGCCCCCTTGAATCGGATCGACGATGAATTGGTCGGTTAAAGTTCCGGCAATTACCTCGTCCGAAGCCTCAACAATTGCAAGACCGATATCCTTTGGCAGATCATTGACAAGTACATTCGAAATGGCTGCAGCTCTTTTGACAATACCAATTGCTCGAATCAACTCAGGATGCATACGCTCCTTTGTGATTGGAAAGTTTTCTGTTGCCCGTATCGTTTGAATTCCATAATACGCGTTACCAGGAACTTCTTTCTCACCTAAGAAATCCTTCTCGACCCTACCAGTTTGAAATGTCATTTTACCCTTTTCCTCTCTATTCGTACATCGCCAAAAAGGCGTTATATGTAATATGCCCGAGCAAAAAAAATCCACGCCCGGTTTCCATATACATCGTACGCCTTTTAAGGGAAGAATGCTATCGTTTTTTAAATAAATATAAGGGTAAACTAAAATTGTCTATCTAACTGCCAACTACAGGTAAAATACTTACGGAAGTGCCTTTCACCAAAGCTATTAAGAAATAGGAGGACTGCTTAAAAACCTAAAGGAATACTCCATTTTCCTTGCGAAATCAAGTGGTGGTTCGACTGATTGTACGTGGATATACATGATTAAAGGGGACGTATATAACCAGTGATTATGCAATGCGCTGACTATCAATCCCTGATTGAGAAGGGAGTGCATGAATGCAGGAATTTCCTCCTGCAAAATCGCCATTTCCGTTAAGTTCAATGCGTTGCCATTGTGATCGAGAGACTCGAATAGTACGCCTACAGGCAAGACTGATGTGCTTGCCTTACCTTGCACTGTCGCTTTGAACGTCCGATGAAGAGCCACACGACAAACACCATTTTCTGTTTTGCTTTTACCCTTTAAAATATCTCCAAATTGCTTACAGATTGAACTGTTTTGAACCATACATCTCATCTCCCTAAAACGATTTTGCAAAGCGCAATTCAAAAAGAATCCAACCATAAGTTAATATGATTGGATTCTTTTTTGTTAGTTTAATCATTTGTAGTGAGTTTACGAAGTTGTTTCACACTGGTACGATTAGTTTTCCTCTTTATTCTTGTCTTCTTTTTTCTTTCCATCTTTTTTCTTGTCTTCTTTGTTCTTGTCTTCTTTGTTCTTGTCTTCTTTGTTCTTTCCGTCCTTACTCTTTTCATCTTTTTTCTTGTCTTCTTTGTTCTTTCCGTCCTTTTTCTTTTCATCTTTCTTCTTTACATCAGTAGTTTCTTCAACATCTGCAGTTTCTACTGTTTCAGCACCCTCAGTAGTTAGTTCAGGTTCAGCTGCAGCGGTTTCAGCAGCAAGAACGGCAGCAACAGCGGCTGCGGCGGCAGTAGCAGCTGCAGCTGCAGCAGCAGAAGAATCAGTTTCGGAAATTGCAGCAGCGGCGGCTGCGGCACCGGCTGCGGCTGCAGCGGCTACGGCTGTAGATAATGAAGTCTTTAAATGTTTATCTTTGTTTCCTTTCGGCATATAAATCCCACCTTTGAATTAGAGTTTAATATCATTGTATTCAACTGTTTATAAACTGTGTCTACAATACCTAAAACGTCTATTGCTGCCCAACTAAAAGCTAGCAAATTATAATTAAATGACCTATTTAGGCATCTGTCCATTAGCACGATTAACCCAAGACACATATAAATATGGAGATACTATTAAAGGAGGTAGACAATTGAAGAAGGATATGATCGAAACTCTCGTCGATAAAGTAGTTAAAGTCGACAGAGGAGGACCCGAATCTCGTATTGGTAGAGTGTTGGCTGTTGAGGACGATTTCTTCACGCTGTTACATGATGATGAAGGCATCATCTATTATAATACACAGCATGTTAAGAGTGTAACGTACAATTCGAAAAGCCAAGCTGATTTTGAGTATGATCTTCCAAGGAATTTCAAATACCTTAAAGCTTCAGATTTTAAAGGTATTCTGCAGAAATTAACACTTAGATGGGTGAAAATTAACCGTGGAGGCCCTGAAACGTTAGAAGGCGTAATGGATGTCGTCACTGATGATTTTGTAACAATTGTTGCAAATGAAGAAATCATCCGGGTTGCCCTCTTCCACATTCGCAATATCAGCTACGGTGTCAAACTTGAAAAATCCAAAGCTGACGAGAATAAAAATAAAGACAACAGTAGATAAGTAAGGTATGGCAATCACTCATAAGGTTGCATACGATCATCTGAGACATTCGTCGCTTCAATACATTTGAAGCGACGATATTCTTATGAAGGAGGCGCTCAGAAATTGCGAGAACCAGAGTTTGTTAAAGTATTACACGACCTTGTAAATTCAAACATCGGTTTGTTTTTGTTAAATCAACACTTTCTGGAAGGCGTTTTGTTAGCTGTTAAACAAGATCATGTTGTAATGGATAAAAATCAAAAGGTTCACTATATTTCACTTGAACATATTAAAACACTATCGAAGAACTCAAAAGATCATAGTGAAAAACCGAATCCTGTCCCTTATCTCGAAAGTCAGCTTTTCATAGATATATTAAGCGATTTGAAAAACAGCTATGTTTCCATTAATGATTCCGAAAAAGATGCACATTTTGGCGTATTGAGCAGAATATCCGAGGATCATATCGTCTTGATCAATCATGCAGAGTTACTATACATTCCTATAATTTATATTTCGAACATCCATGGCGTAATACCTGAAGGTCAAATTCATCTTACAAATCAAAAGAGAAAACTAACAAACCAACAGATTCTTAATGATGATGAAGAAATTAAGGAAGAGCTACAGGATATTGTTCTGCAGCAAGAGATTGATCACACTCAAGAAATTGTCCAACAGCAGGATGCTGACCAACTTCAGGTAATTGTCCAACACCAAGTTATTGATCAACCTCAAGAAATTGACCAACTGCAAGTTATTAACCAACTTCAAGAAATTGTCCAACAGCAAGAAGTTGACCAACTTCAGGTAATTGTTCAACACCAAGTTATTGATCAACCTCAAGCAATTGTCCAACAGGAGGACGTTGTCCAACCTCAGGATATTTTCCAACACCAAGTTATTGACCAATTTAATGAAACTACCCAACAGCAAGATATGTTGGAAAGCCATGAAGTTTTCGATACTGATGAAGAAGCTGAACTACAAGCTGTCGGAAATATAAACGTGGATACTAATGAAACGACAGAATCATTCAACATTATGTTGGAAAAAAGTCAAGAAATTCAAAACGAAGATCAAATTGTTGAAGACTATGAAGGCATTTATTCAATAAATACATTTGACGAATTAGAGAATGAACTACCAGAAGAAATTACACTCCTTGAACAGGATGCACATAAAGTAGTCGTTGAGGTAGATGAATATTCTAGAGAATTAGATGATTGGGGAGAAATGGAATCCTCGTTTATCGAAGATTCAGTGGGACTTCTTTCCTTTTCCGATCCATTAGGTTACGAAAGACGTTTTCCTCTATCCTTCTCAAAAAACAGGAAAAATGACAATCGTACAAAAACAACTCAAACAGACCAAACCAATGAAAAGGACTCTTTTTCGCTCAACGAACTTTCAATTCAGTTAAACGATCACTCTAACTTAGGGGAATTACTTGACCGTCCTACGTTTGAGAATCGTGTTGGAGAGAACGATGATATTACTGGGTTTAAAAATGAAGTGCCACAGCCTTCTAAAACCACTCACTCATCAATAACGATTATTAAAATGACTATAGAAGAAGAAAAAGCAATGTTAGAAGAGCAATTCTTTTCTTTAGCGAAGCATGCAGCTAACTATTCACAAAACAATCGGAGTAAACATCCCGTTGATGAACAATACATTTCTTTGATGAATCATGCAGCAAAAATGTATCGTCAATTAATTGATAAATAAAGAAGGAGATAGTTAAGTGAATAAAATTATTCAAAGTCTAGTTAAGGAAATTATTCGAATTGAGGTTTCTGGGAAGAGAATTGTTGGCGGTTCTCTTATTGACGTAGGAAGCGATATGATCGTGCTTTTTAACGGAATGGATTATATGTATATTCCTTTAAATCACATTCGCAGTTTCGAGGCGAGTAGTGAAAATGAAAACAACGTTCAAACACCTACAGAGTTACCAAGCATTGTCGCTGAAGAAATCCAGGAAGACTTATCATTTGAACAGGTTCTCACGAAGGCAAAAGGAAGGCTTGTTGAAATCTATGTGTCAGGTATCCAATCCTTGCATGGAACAATAACAGGTATAACGAAAAACTATATCGTATTTCAATCCCCCATTTACAAAAAGATGTATATTGCATTGGAACATATCAAATGGTTGATCCCCTTGGCACAAGATTATAAACTTTACGGGTTGGAAAACAACTTCGTCCCCTCACAGTCAAATAATGAAACATTCAGCGATACCTTCGAATCCCAAGTTGAACAGTTTAAGAATAAAATCGTTTTTTTGAATGTAGGAGAGCGTGAAAGCTTCATAGGAAAAATAAATAACGTTGAACAGCAAATCATTGAGTTTCAATTAGCAAATGCAGCCAAGATATTCTTAAACCTACGTCATATTAAAACGCTTCACGAAGTGTAAAACGGTTCAATTTTACATGGGATTCTTTTATTGGAAATCCTTTTTCAGGCTGACGAGAAATTATCGACAGCCCTTTTTTTTTTGGACTTGCCCATCATAGTATCATTGCTTGTCCAAGTCAAAAATACCCCAGGGTTGTACAAAAATTTTCATATCAGAGTGGACATACATCTCGCTTCGCTTACCTTGAATTGAATATACATACAAGGAAACGGATCAACACATTACTGACGAATAAAAAAAGAAGGGAAATGTGCATATGCATGAGTTTTCAAATTGCAATAACAAGTATGGTTTTCCTACTGACAATGTCAGTCATATTTTGGAGACCTAAAGGATTGAACGAGGCATGGCCTGCATCGGTAGGAGCAGGATTCATCCTCATAGCAGGAATTGTCTCGTGGGAAGACATAGTAGATATCATCAGTAAAATTGGTGGTGCCTCCATTACCATTATCGCAACGATTGTGATGGCTGTTATACTGGAAAGTTTCGGATTTTTCCACTGGTCAGCAGCGAAATTAGCCAAACTTTCAAAGGGATCGGGTTATCACCTTTACTGGAACATTCAGTTACTCTGTTTTTTAATGACACTTCTATTTAATAACGATGGTAGCATCCTCATTACAACACCTATCTTAATCCTTCTACTAAAAAACATTCAACTTAAACCCCGACAACAAATACCATATCTGTTATGTGGTGCACTTATTGCGACGGCGTCAAGTGCTCCCATAGGCGTTAGTAATATCGTGAACTTAATAGCATTGAATATCATTGACATGTCACTTTGGATGCATACGGCAATGATGTTTGTCCCGGGAACATTAGGATTGTTGTTCATGTCATTCCTAATGTACATTGTTGTAAAGAAAAATTTGCCGAAAAAGCTGCCTGATTCCATAATGGATATTGAAGAATCCTTTTTCATTAAAAACTTTCATCCACTTAAGACAAAACTGCCTGTCGAAACAAAGCGCAAACGTACAAGATTAATGTTAAAAATCTTGCTATTTGTCTTCCTCATGCGTTGTCTTCTATTTGTTGCATCTTATATTAACGTTCCCATTGAAATTGTTGCTGTGCTTGGATCGGTCTTCCTGCTTTTGTGGAGATGGTACCATTTACGGACGAATCCGGTAGACATCTTGAAAAAGACACCTTGGCATATTCTGATTTTCGCATTCTCCATGTACGTGATTATCTACGGTCTGCATAATGTTGGACTTACAGCTTTTCTCGTGCAGTTATGTGAACCGATTGTCAATCAAGGAATATTTCAAGCGAGTTTCACCATGGGTGGATTGGTGTCAATCCTTTCCAACTTCTTCAATAATCATCCGGCTTTGATGATTGGGACAATTACATTGACTGAAATGGGGTTAGACCCAATCACCTTAAAAACCATTTATCTGGCAAATATTATCGGAAGTGATATCGGATCATTGCTGTTGCCAATTGGGACATTAGCATCCCTCATTTGGATGAGTATTCTAAGAAGAAATAATATAAAAATCAGCTGGAAAGATTACTTGAGTGTATCTTTAATTGTAATCCCCATCTCAACAATCGTAACGTTGGCACTGTTATTTTTCTGGATACAATTAGTGTTCATCTAATTGTACTTGCGAGTAAAGTATTAGATTAAATTCAAATGGAAATTGTTTCATACGAATTCCATATACTCTGCAGCATTTGTGCCAAATAAGGTACCGAGTAAGAAATTATGTAGAGTAGCATCATAGAGCTTTATGTTAGATACATTTATCTCAATTTATCGTGTTGTTCTTTATATGTATATGTAGACCACTTAAAAATGGCACAACATTACTCGTTTTTCACGAAAATTGAAGAATAAAACAGAATCTGTTAATGCTCATGATCATCTTCTTGCTCTTTCAAAATGTTGAGTAGAGTAAAACGATCATTGGTGGATTGCTGACAATCCTTTAGTGTATAACTATATATTTGCTCACCCACCTCTTTTGCAAGATTGTCACATGACAATCTTGTTTTTTTGGGGTTGTCCCCCCGATTCTTGTTTTTTGATCGATCGACTTCCAGATTGAAAACAGATCCATCGAAATTCACATTGTATAAAGTCGGATTTCCATCTAACGCATAATTTGTAATTCTGACCTCGGCCGTGTCCCCCTTATTTACATCCTCCATAAATTCTTCAAACCGAGCAAAGTTGTAAATGGGCCCATGCATATTTATGACGTCTCCGTTTTTTACCGCTTTTTCACTATCATACGAACCGGCTGATAAGATGCTATTCATCAACAATAAAACAATATATATTACTTTTTGCATTTTATCCCCCTTTTGTCTACTAACTGCCTCGTCCTCAAGATATGCGAAAAGCGGCTATTTTAGCACACCCCCCGGGACATTCGCATAGTTTATGGATATGACTATTATTCCTGAAGGAGGACGTGTCTTTGAGTAAGAAAGATGTGGATTTCAAAGATCCAAAATTAATATATGCTTTCGATTTGGCACAGAGCAGGTTTTTCACTAAAAATGACAGCAATTATATAAATGTATTAGGTAGCGAACAAATGAAAACCCTTGGCGACACTTTATTACTCGATGTGTTTTTAAGTGCTGAAAATGGCGTAGAGCCTCATTACCATTTTAATGCGTCTGAAGTAATTTACTGTATTAGTGGAGAAACAATTGTTTCAATGATTAATCCAACAACGAAAGAATTAAAAGCTTACCGAATCCGTCCCCAACAAGCTGTGAATATTCCACAGGGATGGTGGCATTATTTTACGGCAAATGCCGATAACACACATGTCCTTACCATTTATGACACACATAAGCTTGAAACTGTCTGGGGTTCTGACATCCTTCGTTTGACACCTCCTCAAGAGTTCGCCAATGCCTATTGCCTGGACGAAAGACAGATTCAACAAGTACTGGCGCCAATCAAAGATACAGTCATAATAGGGCCGCCAAAAGATTGCAATAAAAATAAGGAAGACAATACCTCTAAGGCTCAAACTATTCCACCGAGTTATCCATCCTATCATCCAACCTACTACCCGGCCCGCTATCCATATATGCCTTATTACGGAAGGTAATCCAATTTAGCTGGATGAAAAAAGGAGCCAAGTTGGCTCCTTTTTTATATGCAGATATAGCATTTACATATTGGGTATTGATGATGTAACTGAAGCCTGATCCGCTTTCGCGCAGTCAATTGCAACGACAAGCGCTACAAGAAGAGGTTCCATAGTTTCGTTTGCAATATCTAACTGGTAGCTATCGCCCCATGTGAACCACTTCTTGCTGACGGATCCAATGCTTTCTCCATTTTGTAGCACTTCGAAATCCATGTCCCACCAATTCCCTCGTACTTCCATTCCAGCTGCGTCAATTGAATACCGTGCTTTTAGAAAGGAGAATTGCTTCTTAATCGTCACACTTTCTTGGCCATTCACCTCAACGAAAAAGGTAGGTAGGAAACTAAATATCTTTTTCGTTATCAATGCTACTTCACGCTTCGATGAATCCATGATGGAAAACGTTTTTGGAATCTGCATGAAGCTACCTTCCACAAAATACACTTCATTCTCTTGGTCGTCCTTTACAGTAAACTTATCTTTTAGACTTAACATCTTTTGTTTGATATACAGCTGTCTCATGTTAGTCCTCCTTGCTTATTAATTTAGTATACGAATTTGCCGATCATAAGTTTCACTAAAACCGTAATCGGCAAAAGGCCTCAATGAGTCTATTGAAAATTCAATTGTATTGTATAAAAATTCTCATTATACTATTGGTAGTAGGAATTTAATGAATAAGGGTGTGCAGAGTTTGAGAAAGCATTACATTATTTTTTTCTTAGTCTTTCTATTTCTTTTTACGAATACACCTAACAGTTATGCTGCAGGCAATTTTTGCTTTAAAGCAAATAACACAAATAAACATATTGTAAATGTAGCCGTTACAACCTTATGGGCGGCTCCAAACTCCACACGCAAAGTTGATAACCCATCAATTTCAAAACCTGTCGATCTATCGAGTTGGACAAAAAACATGAATTACGAGCAGAAGTTAGGGTTGCTCGGAAAGATTGAAACACAAGCATTGTACGGACAAGAGGTAACAGTTTTAGAAAATAGAGGCAATTGGTATAAGATCGCAGTCACAGAACAAGCGAGTCCTAAAAATAGTAAAGGGTATCCTGGTTGGGTACCAAAATCCCATATCACAGAAACCTATTCTAATTATGAAGAATGTGATATTGCAATTGTAACTGCAAACAAATCGCATTTATATAACACGACTTTCCGAAATTCAAAGTTTTTAGAGATAAGTTTCAACACGATCTTGCCAGTTCTTAAGGTAGAGGATAATTGGATACAAGTCCAAACACCGCAACACGGGATTATGTTTATACAAAAGCAGGATGTTAAAGTCTTTTCCAACTATAAAAATATACCTAAGCCGACACAACAAGATCTAATAGATACAGCAAAAAGATTCTTGGAGCTCCCCTATTTATGGGCCGGGGTTTCTGCATATGGATTTGATTGCTCGGGTTTCACGTATAGCGTCTATAAGCAACATGGCATTTTGATCCCACGTGATTCTTCCGTGCAGGCAAAACAAGGAGAAGCTGTTTCCAAAAACAACCTACAAGCTGGGGATCTATTATTCTTTGCTCATAATAAAGGAAAAGGTGCCGTTCACCACGTTGCTATGTATATCGGGAATGGACAAATGATTCACTCCCCTAACTACTCAAGATCTTTGGAGATTATATCGATAAACACTGCACCATATAAGTCAGAGTATGCCGGTGCAACGAGGTATTTAAAATAATTTTAAGGTACCTAAAGGAGTGAAATGAAATTGATAAAGATTTTACATCAAAAGAGAGGATTAAGCGTATTTTTAGTCGTAATTTGCCTCGTTTTTGTGGGTTGCTCGAAACCTGATGAGCAAGAAGAGAACCGAGAAACTATTAAAACGGTTATTGGATTACAATTGAATGCACCCAATGAAAAAGCTATTATCCTAAATTACATGTCAGACAGTTCGAATGATAATGCTATGGGACTCGACGAATATACCGACTATTTGAAGGAAACATATGCAGCTTATTTTACGCAAAGCACTTTCGAGCAGTACGTGATGATGAATGAACTTGTAACATTCCATGAAGCCGCCGTTAAATTCGATTATCAACTTCAGGTGAACAATATCGAGGTAGCACAAAACAAAGTGACAGCGACGAATTATGATTTCATCGTCAATCTTGATTATGTGAATAAAGATGGGGAAAAGACAGCTATTCAGTTAACAGGTATTGCGATCATGCGCGATGACAAAATCGCTAAGATTTCGTATATTGGAGATAAAAAAGTATTAAGAAGCTTGCTAAGCGGAGGACTGACGGAATAAATGAGCGCTTGTGTGATTAAACGAGCGCTTTTTGGAATAAACGAGCACTTTTTGAAATAAACGAGCGCTTCCCGAAATAAACGAGCGCTTCCCGAAATAAACGAGCGCTTCCCGAAATAAACGAGCGCTTCCCGAAATAAACGAGCGCTTGCATTTAACAAGCGCTCACTGATAGACCTTTCATCTATCTATTTCCGAATACTATCAATAAACTGCTTTAAAATCCTCGCGGTCATTCCCCAAATCGTATAGTTTTCATACTCGAAAAACCATTCTTCAACAGAGCGCGTCCTCCATTGGTAGTTGGCACCATTCCGGATCTTATCGTAAGGAAAATTTATACAAGGCGATAAATCCACCTGAACTTCATGCATATACGGTTCGTGTTCGAGCAGATATTGTAGCGGTACAATAAAAACTTCTTCCACCTCGTTTTTATTATAGAACCGAATAATTTTCTCATAATCTATGATTCCGACAAACGGATAGACGACAAATGAGGGAGAAGTAATGTACGGACTTAACGGCGCAAGTACTTCCACAGAATCCGGGTTCACCCCAAGTTCTTCATGTGTTTCCCGCAAAGCAGCAAAAAGAGGGGATTCGTCCGTAGGGTCAATCCGGCCGCCCGGAAAGCAAATGTCGCCGGGTTGCGTTCTCATCTTGGAGGAGCGGACTTCGAATAGCACACACCATTCCCCCTTTAGCTGAACAAGTGGAATTAAGACGGCTGAACGGAAAGCCGTCTTCTCACCGATGAATAACTCTTCGTTCGTCAGTAATCGTTCTCTCCATTTTTCCTGATCCATAAAATCATCCCACCTTTCGCAGCAATCCACAGCTGTTTCTTTCTATTATATCAATAGTTACTGCTTTTTAAGAAGAGGGACAACTAAAATAGTAAGGGAAACAAAAAGAGGAACCAATTAAAAATAATCGGTTCCTCCCTATTGGTCTATCAACCTTCTCCTTCTACGATAACTGCTTTACCTTTCAGCTTTAACAAGGAATAGCTTGTTAAAGGAAATTAATGAGCCCTTGCGCGAAAAGATGAAGAAAGCCCACGTGTGAAATCTCACCGTGGGCTTTGCTTATTTAATGTCGCTATGGACGAGTACTGTCGCGATTTCAGGGAAGAAGGATAGTACGATTATGAAAACTAGCATGATTATCGCGTAAGGGATAACGCCCTTGACGATTTCACTAATCGTGTTTTCTTTGTCTAATCCCTTCAAGACGAACAAGTTCAGTCCGACTGGCGGTGAAATCAGAGCCAGTTCCATATTGATAACCATAATGATAGCAAACCAAATTGGATCGAAACCAAGTGCTATGATGATCGGATATAGAATTGGCAATGTAATAACTAAAATCGAAACGGTTTCCAAGAACATTCCAAGGATCAGCAAGACGATGTTAATCAAAATGAAGATGATCCATGGTGAAACGTCTTGAGATGTTGCAAAGTTGACAATGCCCTGTGGAATCTGAAGGATTGTCAGGATATAGCCTAATAGCATTGCACCAATGATGATGAATAGGATCATTGCATTCGTCTTCACTGTGGAAACCAAGATTTCCTTTAGCGTTGTCAAATTGATATTCTTATAAACAAAAATTGCAATTGCGAAACTTAGTACAACGCCGACAGCAGCTGCTTCAGTCGGTGTGAAAATACCTGTGTAGATTCCGCCGATGATAATGATTGGCAGCAGCAAGCCCCATATTGCCTTGCGTGAGGCTTCCAGCCGTTCACCCCAAGTTGCGGGTATGTCTTTAATATGGCGCGTTTGGTATGCAGAGAAAATCATGAAAGTGATTGTCAGAATTGCTCCAGGGATTATTCCCGCTATGAAAAGTTTACCAACGGATTCCCCAGTAACAGAACCATAGATGATCATTGGAATACTAGGTGGAATAAGGATTCCAAGTGTTCCGCCCGCTGCTAATAATCCTAATACATGTCGTTTGTTATATCCTCTACGTACCATTTCCGGAAGTGCCACTGAACCAACAGTAACAGCAGTCGCTACACTTGACCCAGAAATCGCAGAGAAAACCGTACAGCAGAACAATGTCGCAATAGCGAGTCCACCAGGGAAATGCCTGAACCATCTGCTCGCCATTTCATACAAATCCCGACCGACGCCACTAACGACAAGCACCTGGCTCATTAACACATACATCGGCAACGCAGTAAGCGTAAAGTCATCTAATGACTTATACGAAATAATCGGAATCTGCATGAAGGCAAATGTGCCTCCATTAAAGAAATACATCCCTGCTACTGCCAGTAAACTAAGTGTAAAAGCCACTGGTAACCCAATGAGAAGAAGAATTCCCATACCACCTGTAAAAAATAGATTCATAGGTGCTCCCCTCCTCTATGGATGCCGCCGTCGATAATCTGCAAAATGAAAGCGATACATAACAGCACGCCCCCGAATACGAGGAGGGATTCCGGTATATACATCGGAATCCTTAACAGTGATGCGGATGTAACCCCTAAGTTGAATGTCTTGATGACATGCAAGTAACTATAAAGTGTAAAGATGATGCTAAACACCAAACCAAGAGAATTCGTCAGGTATGCTAGGATAGTTTTAAAACGATCATTTACATTATTAATCAATATATCAACTGTAATATGTGAATAGGTCCGAACCGCATAGGCGCTACCTAAAAAACAGCTGCCAATGATTGCATAGATGGATAGCTCAGTCGCCCAAGAAGTTGGTTTATGGAAAAAGGATCTCGAAACAACTTCATAGAACGTCATCGCTGTCGTGATTAAAATAAGCACACCCGCAATGTAAGCGCCCCATCTGACAAGCAGATCCAAAAAATTATAGACCTTTTTCAAAGCGGTTCCCCCCAAATCTATTATTTCTTGTCTACCAACTCAAGAAGCTCTTTACCAAGATCACCAGCGTTTTTCACGAATACATCACGTACAGGAGCTGCAGCGTCTTTCCAAACGTCCAATTCATCTGCAGGAACGTAGTAAACTTCCATTCCTTTTTCTTCAAGGCCTTTTGCGGATTCAGTATCTTCTTTTTCAGCTTGTTCACGAATCCACGTTTCTGTTTCAGCAGCCACTTCAGTCAAAAGATCTTGTGTCTTCTTAGGAAGGCCATCCCAGTAGTCTTTATTGACAGCTAATAGGAATTCAAGATATGCATAGTTATTAACCGTCAAGTATTTCGTAACTTCATCATATTTACGTTGAAGCATCGCAGTTGTACCTGATGTTGCACCATCGACAGTATCACGTTGAAGTGCCATGTATACTTCTCCACCACCCATGAATACTGGTGATGCACCATATGCTTTGATCAATTCTGATGGTAAGTCTCCGATACTTCTAATCTTCAAGCCTTTGAAATCTGCTGGCGTTTTTAATGGACGCTTGTTGTTCGCGAATTGAACATAACCATAGTCAGCAAATATTAACACTTTCGCACCTTTTTCTTCCATTGCACCTCGAAGCTTGTCGCCAAATTCACCATTTACTGCTTCACCTACAGCAGCATAATCGTTGAAAATATAAGGAACATCGAAAACTCCCATTGCAGGCACAGTTGAAGACCAAAGCGTCGAAGAGTTCACACCCATTTCAACACCGCCCGAAAGAATCGATTGGTTCATGTCTTTATCGCTAAGCAATTGCCCCGCCGGGTAAACTTGCACATTCACTTTACCATCAGATTTCTCGATTACCTTTTTCGCAAAATCTTCGATACCAACTGCGACATGGTGATCTTGAGGTAAGTTATAAGCAAGTCGGATTGTCGTTTCTTCATATCCGTCCCCACTATCAGCTGCAGCCTTATCATTCGATTTCTCATTGTTGCAAGCAGACAATACTACCATTCCAATAATTGTTACAAACAAACCTACCATCCATTTTTTCATACTGTTTTCCCCTTTTCCCTTTGTTTTTCCACATGTCGGATACGACCTAACGGATTTTTTGTTGAAAGACTTGCCGCATAATCAGCGGCGCCCAACAGTTTTCTGAAATCGACCCCTGTCGGGATATTCATCCTTTCGAATAAATAAACAAGGTCCTCTGTCGCCAAATTACCTGCGGCACCTGGCGCAAATGGACATCCCCCAATGCCACTCGCAGATGTTTCAAATATCCTAACCCCTGCCCGATAAGCCATATATGCATTCGCGAGCCCAAGTCCGCGTGTGTCATGCAAATGGATGGCAACTGGAGTGTCACCTGCAATGTCAAGTACCCTTTTCATCAGCCTTTCGACGTGATCCGGAGTTGCAATTCCAATCGTGTCCGCAATGCCGATCCTATCGACGCCGGCTTCTTTGACACGTCGGACAATCTGCAGTACTTTCTCTTCATCCACATCCCCTTCATAAGGACAGCCAAAGCTGACAGCTACCGAGAAGCAAGTTTTAATGCCGTCCCTTTTCGCTTCATCCAAAACAATCAGGAATTGGGACATGTTATCCTCAATGGACATTCCGATATTTTTTGCATTGAAAGTTTCCGTTGCTGCACTGACCCAATTCACTTCAGACAAACTGTGATCCTTTGCTCGCTCGTATCCTTTCAGATTGGGGATCAAAGCAGTTGTTTCAAGGCCTTTCCTATCGGCTATTGCCTGAAGTACATCACTAGCATCCGCCATTTGAGGTACTTTCAACGGATGGACGAATGAGGTGACCTCAACCTTATGGATACCCGCATCGGCCAACATGTTAATAAGTTTCAACTTTTGTTCTGTTGAGACCAGTTCTGGCTCAATTTGCAAGCCATCTCTTGGGCTGACATCTATAATTGTGACTTCGCCCATCAAATGACCCCCCTCTCTTTTAGCTGCTTTATTTCTTCAGCTGATATCCCAATGAAATCTGTGTAGATTTCTTCGTTGTGGGCACCTAATTCCGGACCATTCCATTCGATATCTCCCGGTGTTTCGGAAAGCTTTGGTACAATTCCTGGCACCAACAATTTTTCACCATCCGAAAGAACGATTTCTCTCAACATATCGCGGGCCTGATAATGTTCATCTGCGATAATGTCCTGAACACCATAAATCGGCCCGACTGGTACAGAGGCCTCATCCAATAGTCGCTGAACTTCCTTCAGTGGATATTGCAACGTCCATTGCTCAATTTCATGGTCGATAAATTCCACATGATCTGCACGCCCTTGATTTGTTGAATAACGTGGGTCATTGGCCAAATCCTCCCTACCCATTGCAATCATTAAGCGCTCAAAAATGCGGTCTCCATTTCCGCCGATGACAATATGCTTTCCGTCCGCGCATTTATAGGTGTTCGACGGCGCGATTCCAGGTAAAGTAGTCCCTGTCCTTTCTCTCGCCTGCCCCGTCAAACCGTATTCCGGAAGAATCCCTTCAAGCAGACTGAATACCGCTTCGTAAAGAGCAACATCAACGACTTGACCTTTCTTTTCAGGGTCCTCGTCTCTTGCACGCAATGCCATCAACGTTCCAATTACCGCGTATAAGCCTGCCACCATATCCCCGATTGCAATTCCTACTCGTACCGGGGGACGATCTGGATACCCCGTCAAATAACGTAACCCGCCGATTGCTTCTGCCACACTTCCAAACCCCGGTTTTTCTTTATACGGTCCCGTCTGACCATATCCAGATATCCTGGTAAGTATGATGGATGGGTTCACTTCCTTCATATCCTCATAGCCAAGACCCCATTTTTCTAAAGTGCCCGGCTTGAAGTTTTCGAGCACAACATCAACCTTACTGATTAAAGACTTTACAATCTCCTGCCCCTCAGGATCACGAAGATTGATTGTAATCGCTTTCTTATTTCTACTTTGGACATACCACCAAACAGATGTATCCTTATGCATCACTCGCCAATTTCGAAGGGGGTCTCCGTTTTTGGGTTCTTCCACCTTAATGACTTCTGCTCCAAACTCCGCAAAAAGCTTTCCCGCAAATGGAGCGGCTACCACATTACCTAATTCAAGAATTTTAATGCCTTCTAAAGGCTTCCTTTTGTTCGACACGGTTGCATTACCTCCTACTTGACAGCTAATCTCGTAAATAATTGATAATCATGTTCGATATGCTGCCTCATTAATTCCCTTGCCTGCTCTGGTTTTTGATTCGCAATCGCTTCAAAAATCTTTAGATGATCTTCATACGCTTTCTCCGCGTATCCTGGATTGGCCTCTAAAATCACTTTTCTGTAGAAGCTGTTTACACCTCTTAACTGCAGTATCATCGAAACGAGAAATGGATTTTTGCTTGCATAGACGATCAATTCGTGAAATTTAAAATTGACATCGAGCAAATCTGTAAAATTATCATTTGCCATTTCCTTTTTCATTTCATCAACATAGGATTTTAGTTCCGCAACTTCAACATCATCTCTGCGTTGCGCAGCATAAAACGCCGCAAGCGACTCCATTTCCACTCGGATTTCGTACAGGTTACGAAAATCATCTACAGATGGATTGACGACGGTCACTCCCCCAGTCGTATGTACTTCCAATAATCCATCCTTCTCAAGCATTCTCACGGCTTCCCGGATAGGGCTTCTGCTCACTTTTAGTGTTTCAGAGATTTTCTCTTCTATCAGTCTCTCTCCCGGTTCAATTTGCCCCATAATGATTCCGTTTTTCAAATAATCATAGACTTGGTCTTTCAATGTCGTTTTCTGTATAACGAACTGTGACATACAGACACCTCAATTCTTGTCGACTGTATACGGTATACTACTTATCGCCAGAATAGAACAATAGTTTACACTTGTCAATTTTATTTTAATATAATGAACTAACATACGATGTAGTCGAAGTTGATGTGACATTTATGGTAATTCATATATTTGAATAAAAATAAAAAGCAGCCGACTAACCATTCATGTTAGCGACTGCCCATTTCTTCTTTATGCAAGTGTAGGTACTATCGTTCAATCCAAAATCTCCTCACAACATTGCCATGCGGTTCCGTAAAGCTTTCATCTTCCACTCCGCCATTCTTTATAATGACAGCTGCCGAACCGATATTATCTTCATTGCAAGTGACCAATACAGAGTTGATACCTAACTGATCAGTTATCTTCAAAGCTTCGGAAAGAAGAAACGTCGCATACCCTTTTCGACGTTCCGATGGACGGATCCCAGCCCCAATATGGCCATCTACTTTGCGTAAATAATCATTTAGGCTATGCCGGATAGTAACCGTTCCTATAATTCGGTCGTTCCCATCTACAAGGAAGTAATTCGAATTGGGTACCCGATTGTCCTGCCCTGCTTCCTTTTCCTTCAACTCTATTAGATAATCCTCGTAAGAAAGGTCCTCTATCAAACGAAAACTGCTTGGATTGATCTTCTCTTCATCCCAATCCTTCATATAGGCAATGTGTTCCGATTTCCATTTCATTGATGGTCTTTCAAGCCGCATTCAAATTCCCCCGTTCTTATGCCCATTTTAGCATTCATCTTGCTTGGATTCTTTGAAAATGATGTCATCCCAAATTCAATTGGAATACCCTACAGGAGATGAACTGTAAGGAGAGAAGTGAATTGCAAATTCATGTCGTTAAACAGGGTAATTCAGTATGGGGAATTTCTCATCAGTATGGCGTTACTATGGATCAGATAATTGAAGCGAACCAATTGGAAAACCCCAATGCACTGGTCATTGGGCAAGCTCTTGTCATCCCGACCGTTTCCCAGTCAACCGTCCCGAAGCCGGTTATTGATGTAAACGCCTATACGATTAACACAGGAGAAACAGGTGCTCGGGAAATTCAAGAAGTCGGCCAGTACCTAACTTATTGGATGCCATTTGTTTATAGTGTGAAAGAGGATGGCACCTTAACGACGCTCGATGATACGGAAATGCTGAAATCCGCTTTCGCCGAACAAGTCGTTCCAATAATAGCTATTACAAATTTCAGTGCAACGACTGCTGGGTCCGACCTTGCGCATACTATACTTTCAAGTAGTGAACTTCAGGAAAAGGTCATAACGAATATACTCGCTGTCATGAAAGAGAAAGGTTATCAAGGTTTAAACATCGATTTCGAAAATGTGTATCCTGCCGACCGAGAGCATTACAATCAGTTTTTACAACTTGCGGTTGATCGATTACACCCAGAAGGATACTCGGTATCATCAGCGCTTGCCCCAAAAACAAGTAGTGAACAACAAGGTTTACTTTATGAAGCGCATGATTATGAAGCGCATGGCAGGATTGTAGACTTTGTCGTGTTGATGACATATGAATGGGGCTATCGAAAGGGGCCTGCTCAAGCAATTTCACCCCTCAATGAGATAAAAAAAGTTCTTGACTACGCTGTCACAGTCATTCCAAGAGAGAAGATTCTGTTCGGTTTTCAAATTTATGCTCGTGACTGGCTTCTTCCTTTCGTTCAGGGGTCGGAAGCTGAAACATTCAGCCAACAGGAAGCGATCCGCCGAGCAATCGAACACCAAGTAGCCATACAATATGATGAAACAGCTCAAGCCCCGTTTTTCCGTTACACTGATTCAGAAGGACGCACCCATGAAGTTTGGTTTGAAGATGCACGCAGTGCACAAGCGAAATTCGATATGGTAAAAGACTATAAACTTCGAGGCATCAGTTATTGGGTCCTTGGATATCCTTTCCCACAAAATTGGCTCTTACTTGGAGATAATTTCACAATACGGAAAAGAGTCGAATAAGATTTATGAAATAAAAACAGTAGGAGATTCAGTGTCGAACTGAACCTCCTACTGTTTTTTTGATACTCATTTTATTTTCAATAAATCAAAAGGCGTTATGATCCCGATCAATTCCCCTTCTGGATCTGCGTTTTCTGTAATAAGCAATGCTTCCAAACGTGTCCCCCTTGTAATCGCCCGCTTGAAATAGTCATCGGCTTCATACACAGAAAGGTTTTTTTCGACAAATTCAAACGACTCTTTCCGTTTTTCATAATTGTAAACAGAAGAAAGTGTCGGTATTTCCCGGGGAATGGAACCTTTTGTCGATTGACCGGCTAACCAATATGTAATGCCTGCAGCTGTAATCAAGCCCTTGAATTTCCCATCCTCATAAATTGGTACTTGGCTGAACTTATTTTCATGCATTAAATCCAAGGCGGCGAATAGGGAATCTGTGGATTGCAATGTATGCACTTTGCAACCGAAAAGGGCACCCACACTAAGTGGATTGCCTAATTTCTCCTCGATTTCTTCGATCCGTTGGACGATTTCATCATGCGGTTCAGCAATTACAAAATCTACCCCTGTTCGATGATGAACAATCGCATTACGCAAATCCCCAAATTCCCGCAAATCATCTTCATATTTACGAACAACAGAGTTTTTAATCTTCACTTTATCAACAAGGCGATAAAATGGAAAATATCCCTCCTCATCCACTTTCGCCGAAAGTAATTTCTCAATCCGATTATACGCGACGATAAAACGATCGGAATTCTTAACAGTCATCTTCGGTCAACTCCTTCAAAGAAGTATACCCAGATTTCTTAAAGGAATTAGAGTGAATAAAGGAATTAGCCAATGTGCTTCATCGCCTCACGACGGCTTAATGGCTTTAAAGTAGTCTCACCTACAAATTCCCTAACCGCTTCCGGATTCGTTTTAGCATACTCGCGCAAAGCCCAACCAATCGCCTTTTGAATGAAAAACTCATTTGATTCGGCATGTTGCCGTACAATGCGAAACAACAAATCTGTATCTGTTTGATCTTTGAATTTCAATTGATGAAGGATTGCAGAACGGTTTGTCCACATATTATCTGCATCAGACCAGTCTAACATTACATTCTCACCATAGTTCCTATCAAGTCTAACAAGCTGTCCGACGAATGTAGGAGCTATCGAATCCACACTATCCCACCAGGACTTTGTTTCGATGAACTGACGAAGTACCGGAAAATCCTCCGTCGTCAAATGCTTCTTCATCTTATCGATCAACCCGATTGCTGCATATTGATATTCACGCTCCAGCAAACCATATAGCTTCCATGCTTCTGAAAAAAGTGCCTCGGGCTCTGGTAATGCATATTCAAGAAACTGCTCACGCATCAATGCCTTGCGCAAAGGGCTTTTGATCCCTAAAAACGGGAAATGATTTTTCATATATGCCTTCATTGGACCAGCTTGCTTCTCATTGCGGTTCGCTTGGAATTTCTCGATGATTCCTTGGTGATTCCATGTTTTCTTCATTGACGTCACTTCCTTTAGATATCAGCTAATACGACTTTACGCAAGTTCCCCACATGATTAGCGTTTTTCTCCCATTGATCCATAAGTTCAATTTGCTTCATCTTCAATTCCTCGTCCGGCTCAGCAATCACTTCAATCCGATTGAATTTCTCCTCGAAAATTGCAGCATCCTTCATCTTTAAAAATCCCCCAAATCCCTTATCGTCATTCAACAGCCAGACAACCCGTTGAATCTTTGCAAATAAAATACCGCCCGTACACATTGGGCATGGCTCCAAAGAACTGTAAAGGGTGAATTTTTTATTATGTATTTTCGCGTCAAATACAACTTCACCCGCATTACGAATTGCTTCTATTTCCGCATGTGCCGACACGTCCTTATTAGGATGAACCCGATTTCTTCCCGTTGCAATGACATTGAATTCCTCGTCAACGAGAACAGCTCCGACAGGATAGGTATTATCTTGTAAAGCTAACTTAGCTTCATCTAAAGCCATATTTAGGAACCCTTTATCCACATCAGTAATCATTTATCCCCCTCTTTTCATAACGGAATGGCGTCTCCTCAATAAGGTAGACGCCACAACATAATTATTCAACTACAAATCTCCTAAATCGCAAATAACATAGACCAATTGCTATTACTCCAATCATCCCTAAAACCATTAACCCATTACCTACTGTAATCGCTTCGTTAAAATTAACTACGGCAAACTCCCGATTCACGACTCTATGAATATCGACATAGGTGAATGGATTATAAGGCGCTTTTGACAGAACTGTCATCCCGAAGAATGTGACGATAAGTAAAATCGCCGCGTTGACAGTCGGGCTTTTAATGAAGAGCGACAGAAGGTAATAGATTGAAAACATGAATACAACCAAAACAATCGTCAAAAGAAGCACCGTACCGAAATATTCCCTTAGAGTAATAAAATGAAACATATCCGTCCATTCATTTAATATTGTTGATTCAAACCCAAATGGGCTTTCAGCTGGCCCATCGTAAATTAATACCGGATATTGCAAGCTGCCAACACCAGACGTGAACAAACTTGAAATCAGAGGCACACACAGAATAAATACAACAAAAATAACCGTGAACAACAGACCACTGAAATATTTAGCAAAAAAGAGCTGTCGTTTTTTTACAGGAAGTACCGCATACAAGTTCAAACTCCTTCTTTTCTTCGTCGCTTCGGAGGAAACGTTATTCCCAAAGACAAAGCAGCCTATCAGAATAATGAACGGAATAATGAAGGCGGGGATAACTTGATATAAAAAATAGAATCCCTGCTTCCCGTACCGTTTTGTACCCATTTCCCACATTTCCAATACCTTGCCGTCATGGTTATCGTACATGGTTGGATGATAAGGGGCAAAACTGTCCCATTGCACCATAGGTTCAACCCCTATTTCCGCCACCAGCCTTCTCTCTTCCGCAGATGCCCTTACCGTAAACATCGAAACGTGTTGATCCATAATCGAGTGCACAGGAAAGTTCTGGCTCTTAGAGGTTACGGCAAAGTAATTCAACTGTTCATACTGCTTTTCCGAGATTGCCGCCCAATTACCATCCATAATGTTGTCCCATTGAAACTTTTTTTCTTCAAGCATTTTTTCATAGATACTAATGCCATGCTCTAAATCAAGAGCCTTTGCGCTTTCCCCGGCCTCCTTTGCCTCTTCAAGATCTATCCGATCCTTTGCAAGTTTTTCAGGAATATCGATTTGACTTGTTTCCAAATCAAGCATTCGAGTCTTATGAACTCGTTCTGCTACGGAATAATTAAAGAAATAAAACGCCGCTATCGCCACGACAGATAGAATCACCGCTACCCAAATCGATTTCTTCTTGAGCATCTTTTTACATTCAAAAAGAAAGTACTTCACTTCACATCCCCCGCTTTCGGTTGACCATAATTGTAGCCACTAACAATGCCAACAGTGCCACTCCTAAGACCGGTATTCCGGCAGGGAAATATTGTGGTGTTTGCAAAATGGCTTGGTCGACCATTTGATACGTGAATGGATTAGACATATTTTGAATCCCATAACTAGTAAGAAGCCAACCACCAGCCATGATGAATAACAAAGCCGAAAACGTGACGATTGTATTGCGGAATGTATACGCCAACAATAGAAGCAAACCAACAGAAAACGTCATAAAGCTGAAGCTATACAGGGCAGCCTCGACTAAATACTTCCCTGAACTAATAAATGTATCTTGACTTGTATAAATAGGATATTGAAAAATATTACCTTCCGCTCGGCCTAACAGTTCACCCAATAAATACGAACTCCCAAAAATCAGAGCTAGCCAAAGAGCGCCCCCTGAAACGATTGTAATGAACTTGATGAACATATACTCCAGTCTCGTCATCGGCAAGGTTAATACTTGACGTATTGTATTGTCATCAAACTCTTTAGTCACAATAAGTCCCAATACGAAAAGCAACATGACAAAACCAACAGGATTCATGACTAATGAAACAACTTTTTTCATAAAGATTGATGTCTGGGTGGATAAATCAAAATCTTCCTTAGGTAAATTTCTTTTCAGTAATTCCTCATTTAATTTAATGATTCGTTCCATATCAATTAAACTTACTCCGAAGTACGCACCATCGTATATAGTGTACTGAATGGCGGTTTCATAGACTTCGATTTCAGTCTGTAACTCCGCCCGCCAGTCACCGCTATTAATTGTACCTATTAATCTTTGTAACCCTTCTGAAAGTTCCGCCCCAAAATGCAATAGTCCGCTTAGACCCATGGATGGTCTCTTTTTATGTTCTTCTTCCGCTTGAAGAAGCTGTCGGCTGACATCTTTACGAAGTTCCGTGAAATACTCAGTCTTTTTCACTTTAATTTGATCCTGCGACATATGGTTATAGAAAAACAGACCGAACACAAAGACGAATGTGAGCTGCATAAAGATTGGAAACACTTTTAAACGGGTGATCTTTTTCCACTCAAAAAAGATCTTTTTCATGAGCTGGCCTCTGAAAAGATCTCTTTATACAGTTTTTCCGATCCCGTTATTTCTTTTTGGATATCCAAAATTCGAATCCCTTTACCCTTAATGAGTTCTATGACCATGTCCAATTGTTCATTACCCAACTGAATTCGAATTCTCTCTGAAGCAAATTCAACATCATACCCATGCTCTGTCAACATGCGATGAGCAAGTTCATGATTTGAAAGCACAAACTCATAGTACGTATTTTCGTAGTTATTCATATCGACTTCTGTCAGTTTCCCGTCTTTCAGGAATAAGATCTGTTTAGTCACGCGGTCAATTTCGGATAGATTATGCGATGATAAAAGGATGGTAGCTCCTTTCTCAGCAAGTTCCAATAAAATTCCTCTCATTAAAATGGCACTTGTCGGATCCAAACCATTTAACGGTTCATCCAATAGTAGCAGTTTCGGCTCATTAATGAGTGCCATCGCCAATAGTAAATGCTGTTTCATTCCAAGAGAATAGTTGCCAACCGTCTTCTTCAAATAGCTTTCCATTCCGACATACTCTGTCACTTCTTTGATTCTCTTTTTATGGATTTTCTGCACATCGCATATATATTTCAGATGATCATACCCCGATAAATAATCAAATAAAACCGTATTGTCCTGAAGAAATGCAACCTCCTTGAATACGGATGAATCCTTATTCGTCTTCCCCACCAATTCAACAGTCCCAGAAGTAGCTGGAAGAATATTTGTGATAACATTTAGAAACGTCGTTTTCCCTACCCCATTCGGACCAACCAACGCCCATATTCCAGGTGCATCAATCGTTAGACTAATTTTTTCAAGCACTTGGTGATTTTTATAACCTTTCGATAAATCATGAACAGCTAAAATAGCCATCTTTCTCCCCCTTCCCAATTTCCCTTCATGTTAACATACTATTTAAAAAATGGGGGGGTAGTAGGAAAACTTTGTTCCATGCACAAAGCTTAACATTCCCCAAATTGATGTTGCATGAATACAATAGTTAATATCCATGAAAGGAGAATTATGCATTATGTCAAATCAAGGAGAGCTAGGGGGGCAAATTTTCACACCTTCTTATCTAGTGAGTCCTGTGGGTCCGGATCTTAGCATTCCCGAACTAGAGAGCAGTGACCAAAGCATGGGTAGTTATCAATCGGAACAGCAAGATACTCACCCCGCCCTATTCGGACAAAATCAACTAAAAGGCGGTTTTGGCCCGGTCTATGCTATACCAACTTATCCAGCGCATTATAGCCATGGTCAAGGTGTAGGAGGTTATCAATCGCAACAGCAAGATACCCATCCCGCCCTATTCGATCAAAATCAATTAAAAAACGGTTTTGGTCCAGTCTATGCCATACCAACTTTCCCGTGGAATCACAACCACAGTCAAGACACAGGAAATCCCAACTATCATCATGGTCACGTGCATGGCGTGGGAGGTGGTCAGCAGCCTATAATGACACCTTGTTGCTGGTATAATCCGTGTTATATGTATCCTATGCATGGGCACCACTTTAATTGTTGAAAACATGGTAGTAGACTCCAAAATACAAACTATCAAAATAAGAACCTATTTGAGGATTATTTCAAATCGGTTCTTATTTAAAAGATTGAAAGTCACGATGCACGGTAGGTTATCATGTTATTCTATCTTCCTCTAAGTTTCTCCATAGATGGTGGGCTTCCCTCGCTATATGTTCCAACAAATCCGGCGGGGATGTCGTGGCGATAGCACATGTTTTGATGAGTTCGTCAATTTCTAATTTAAATGCTTCCAAACTCTTGGCCTCTTTAATAATCACATTCTTAAATTGTGTTAAAATCGGCAAAGTTTCTTTCCTTGGGGTACGTATCATTGTTTGAAGTGCGACTGCCTGCAAATACAGACGCTCAAACTTTTGCATCATCTGCATCACTTGGAAATTCACGTCGTAATTCGATACGTCCGAATAATGAAGAATATAGCCTAGATGATCTGCCATTTGCCTTAACCAAAAAACGCATTCGTGTATAATTGCATCTGAGGGCGAAATCTTAGTACCGCTTTCAATTAATTTATAAACCCTCGAGGACTCCTCAGATTCTCGTACCATGTGGTCAATAAGCGACACTGGTGTCGCAATAATAACATCACAGTGTAGAGATTTATCCATCGTGTATGCAAGAAGACTGTGAAATTCGCTTGTAGCATGTTGGGCCTCGATAAGCAAAGTACCAATATCTCCTTGTTTTTTTTCCGCCTTTTCCCATACCTTACCCAAGCGCTGAATATTATTTAGATTTGCACGCGCCAATTCCGTTTCATAATGGCTTATTTCTCTGTCAAAAAACCGGCCGTGATCATAATCATTCCGTAACCAGAAAGCGATGATCCCATAGGTATCCCTTTCATAATTATCCGTATACGCCATAATCCCTCTCCTTCAGCATTCTATTTTGACTCAATACCGACCAATTGAATTATATTCGTCGTAGTTTGTCCACTATGCCTAAGTTAAGATGATTTGTACTTCCTTTCCAAAAAATCCAGAAGCATTTATTCCGCATGAATAAACTAACACTATAAAGAAGTTGCAATAGCCACAGCAAAGAAGATTAAGGACAAACAGTCACAAACGGAAAGGAAAGGAAATAGATGAAGAAATCATTGGGGAAATGGGAGCAAAATTTATTATTAAAACAACAATCATTAGTCTCAAAACATATTCCTGAAACCACTTTATACAGCGAAAATAATTTGAACGAATTATTGAATCGTTATCAATCTGTATACGTGAAACACGATACTTCCGGTCAAGGAAGGGCAATCGTAAATATTCGTAAAAGCATTGGCGGGCATTACTTCGTGAATGGGTATACGATTCAAGGAAAACGCGTCAAAAAAACCTTCGCAAGAGTGAACGAAATAAAGCAACTGCTTCATCCTTTTATAAAATTGGGTAGAGAAAGCGGCCTCTATATTATTCAGGAGGATATAAAAAGCTTCACTCTTAATGGACAACCTTTTGCGATTCGTGTTCACGTTCAAAAACTTAAGGGCGACTGGGTCGTTGGCGGGATGTTCGCAACATGCGCGAATACTAAAAAAGGCCGTGGGACTGAAAGTGGGATAGCGAATCCCTACAGGGACGCCAAAGTAGTGACTATTTCCGAAGTATTATCACAAACTGTGTTAAAAAACAAACAGGAGGAAACAATTAAAAAGTTAAAGGAAATTGCAATCGCGGCATCTGAAGCAGTCCATTCCGTCTTACCCCGTAGAGAATATGGTGTTGACTTCGGGATTAATCAAGAGGGGAAACCTTTTATATTCGAAGTGAACTCTACACCAGGCATCGATGAATTCGCACTAATCGAGAATATGGCAATTTGGAAACGAATTGTTGAAATACGAAGAATGCAGAATAAATTTATGGCGTCGAGCTAAAAGAAATTGGAGATCAATGTGACCAGCATTTGAAGTTTATGTATTTCTATGGGAAGTTGAGGCACGTTTATGGGAAGTTGAAACGCTTCTACGGGAAGTCGTGGCACTTCTATGGGAAGTCGAAGCACGTTTATGGGAAGTCGAGGCTCTTCTATGGGAAGTGGAAGCACTCCTACGGGAAGTTGCAACGCTTCTATGGGAAGTTGAAGCCAAGGTGCCGGGTTCTAAAACAATTTCAAAATTCAATAGGAACCCGGCACCGGAAGTTGTTCAGCCTTCATAACGTACGAATTCAATTTCTTCCTGTTGAAGCTTCTTGAAAAGAGTATTGTGGAATATGCGCATATGCCGATTTTCGGGTAGCGTTATCATCTCTTCATCCTTAAAATAGAAATCGAACTTTGGGAACCCACCATCATGCGGGACCTGACGATATCCGACCCACTCAATTTCACTCCACGTATAGTGCTGATTAGCCTCCGCCATCCCCCGTTTAAATGAAATGCCATCCGTCGCCACACCTACATAACGCCCGGCTCCGTCTGCCATAAACAAAATTGAAATCAGAATACAAATAGCAGCAAGCCATTTCGACTTTTTACTTACTGACAGCACCCAAAGTAATAAAGTAGCCATAAAAAGAAAAAGCACTCCAAGTCCGTACAACAGATACACCTTGGCAGGAACAACAACGACCCATGTATTTGGCTCTTGGTAAAGCGAATTGGCAATAAATGATGGTACCAGCAAAAGAAAAACAGGAGAAATCACTAAAATCCCTAACGAAATTGCCATGAAAATGTGGCGCGTTTCATTTTGATTCAACAATCCATCCACCCCCCAAATCGTAATACGTAACATCACCGAATTGGTTTCAAATTAATAACAAAGAATTACGAAAACAAACAACAACCTTTTCGCTTTAGCTACGTTAACTTTATAAAGAGGCAGTGATGAAATAATTATGACGAATTGAAAAAGATCACTCCAGATATTTGGAATGATCGCGAATGGGTGAAGAAATTGGATGGACTAACAAATGAATAATTTGCTGTAGAGGCAAAAAAAAGACCCTACGAATAGGGTCTTTTTCGGGCTATTATTAAGCTTTTTGAACGTTTGTTGCTTGTAGGCCGCGTTGTCCTTGTTCAACATCGAACGTTACACTTTGACCTTCGTCTAAAGATTTGAAGCCATCGCTTTGGATAGCTGAGAAATGTACGAATACGTCTTCTCCACCTTCGCGCTCGATGAATCCGAAACCTTTTTCTGCATTAAACCACTTAACTGTACCTTGTTCCATAATTGTTTGCCTCCTAATGTGTATATCCACACAAAATAATACTATCCTTGCTCAAAACCTTAGACGAAAAACAAAATATATTCAGATAAAATATATTCTCATCTGAAATAGCAAAAATAATTCTTCTTAAGAATAACACGTATTTAATTAAAAAGCAAGCAATATGATCGTTAAAGATAATTGTTAAAAAAACAATACTCAATACGAAAACTGTTTACCGGAAATTTTAGAGATCAGTTTACAAAAATGATTCCACACTCATCGGGAAATTCATTACTTCCACCCTTCTCATAACAAATTATTATTGCCCTATGTATATTGCATAATGAAAAGAATGGGAGGTTTCATTATGCAAATCTGTTCCACTTGTTCCACAACCTTTTCGGAAGAGCCGTTGCGTGCTGACGACGGCTTTTTTTGTTCTGAAGTTTGCTTGCCTGAAGGCGCTCTTGATGAGTTGCATGCCATCTCCTATGTCGGCATTTTGGAGTCGTATAGGGATTATGTTCATCGGTACGGTCATTTTTCTTCATTGTCTGAACGTGATGAAGCGCTTGAAGAAATTGCGTTTTTGAGGGATTCAGCATTTGTTTATTTCGCCGAAAACCCCGGGCATTTTTACATCCGGCAAATCCATTATCTTCATGACCGCATTTATGAATTGTATGATAGGGTGTTCTCTTATTTCGGGGATCTATCACGATATGAGGTGTTCCAAGGTCTTCATTTAACATGGCATAACTTGCCCGCAGACCAGTGCGACAGAATCATTCAAGCTCTGAACGACTGGCTAACAATTGAGGAGCGGAAGCCGCATATTTCTTACAACGACAATTTGAATTCCGAAACAGAATATCGCAACATTATCTCGTTCCCGGATGAATTGCTTTACCCCAATCCCTTTATTGAAGCACTTTATGAGGAGGCTGTCACAGCGTATGGCGGGCCCGGTGAAGAAATGGAAGAGCATATAAGTCTTGAACGAATGGCTATTTGTCCATCATGTCGATACCCTGAACCTTTGGAAGAATTTACGGAAATTGAGGAGTTGAAGCAGTTTGTCTGTGAAGGCTGCTCAACGTATAGGTGGTGAGGCTGATGAGAAAACTCATTTATTGTGTTTGCAGAAAACGCGAGACTGTTTGGGAGGAAGCCTATAAGAAAAAAGAGGAACAGAATAAAAGTGTTAGTGTTCGTCGCGAGGTTGTGGAAGAATTGGCTGCCAAGGGAATGTCTAAAGTGGAGGTTCGGGAAATTGTGTTTGGTTTTGGATATTAAGGAGATCGTATTCTCTAAAAGCCCACTGTTTACCTAACAAACAGTGGGCTTTTGACTTAGTAGTCCGCTCTTTAGAGTAAACTCCTTAACTCATCGGTCATTTTCTCAACCAATTCCGGTCTTCCATGAAACTGAGCCGGCGTATTTTGAAATAGTTCAATTTGCCAAGCATCATCCTTTTTCACTGCAACAAGAGTTTGATGAGCATTTACTTTGGGTTCAATATCGCTTTTTCCTGGTGGAATCATACCTGCAATTGCATGTAAGATTACTGTATCAGTTCCTAAGGATCGTATTGATTTAACTTTTGTTATAAAAGGTGCGGTTGGATGGTTTTCAAATATAGGTATGAGATGAGATAAAATCTCATCTTTCCCAACCACTATACTTCCATCAAATCCAATTTGCACGCCCTGATTTGAAAATTGATTGGCCATACTTTGGGCATCACGGTTATTCCATGCATCAATTAAGTTCTGATAAAGCTTTTGGATTTCATCTTTTATTGCTTCCATGGCTATTTCTCCTTTTGTTACATATTTCGTTGCAAAGGCTTTTGACCCAAAAGGGGGACAAGTCATTCCTCATTCAGTGCCATACCTGCGACTTCAACCATTCCTTTATGATACTCTTTCGTTCCCCCATTTATAAAGGATTTCTTTAATTGTTAGAGAATAATGTAGTAATAGAACGAACTTGATACACAAGATTTTTTAAAAATGGGGGAACTGAATATGAAAGTGGGATTGGTTGGCGATAGTTTAACAGAAGGGCGTCCGGGGGTGTCTTTTTCAAAAATTCTTCAGAAGCAATACCCGCATTTAACCTTCGATAATCTTGGAAAACCAGGTGAAACTGTAAGGAGCTTGCATGACCGGTTAATCAAAACTCCGATTGATTCCGATTATGATCTGATTTTTCTTTGGATTGGAGTGAATGATGTATATTCCAAGCTGTTGAAAGTTCAAGCCCAACCGGTTTCAAGGGATCTTGAAGAGTTTAAAGATGTCTTTCAAAAAGTAGTGGAAGTCGTTCTCCATTCCTCAAAACAGGTAGTAACTGTTTCCCCGGCATTGGCAGGAGAGAATCTGAACAGCAAACCGACTAATGATCTTGAGGTCTTGACCGAGGCCATACAACTTATTTCAAGCAACTATCCACAAGTTGAATTTTTAGATCTGCAATCAGTGTTTAGGGAACATCTTAAGAAAGTTACGAGTTCGGACTACCTGAACACAAAAGTTATGAGGGTCATGATAGACGCCCTATTTTATAAGGATCCTATACGAATCGATCGACTTTCAAACAAAAGAGGGCTTCATTACACGTTGGACGGCATCCACTTAAACAGCAGGGGTGCTGCGTTAGTTGCAGAAGAATATGCAAGGTTGATAGGTGCTGGATTATGAAACAATTCAGGGTTCAATTAGAACCTGAAATTCCCATACCTAATTGGTAATCCCCTTTCCAACCAGTATCAATCAGCCCAATCCCCCATAGGATAGATTATAACAATAGTCTTTATGAAAAGGGGCATGTAATGAATAACTCTCAATTTCGTTCTGCTATAGGGCAACCTTTTATTGTAGCATCAGCCAATGGGGATGTAACAGGTGATAAGATAGTTGATCAAATCTATTTGACTGGCACAAAAACGGCGGATAGTCCATTCATTCAAAATATAACTCTTCACATTAGGGACGGCCGAACTGGGGCTGTGACGAGCATTCCGCTTCATAATAATGTAGGTTATAATCCGACCTTGTTCTTGGGCGATTTCACAGGTAACGGTGTGGATGAGATATTGATTGGTATTACTACAGGTGGCAGTGGTGGGATTATTAATTATTACATTGTTTCCTTTGTCGGGAATCAAGCAAAATTCCTTTTTGATTCTGATGTTTATAATAATCACTTCCAATATGACGTCACTTATCAGGATAATTATAAGGTTGAAGTTGTCAGCAGACCCAATAACGAGAGATATATTATTGATATTTCAACCAGGGATGCAAGTTATTTAAATGAAATCTATGATCGGAACGGCAAGCTAAAAAGCCCGATAACTGGTTTTGTGGACCCATTAAGCGGCTTATATCCGGTGGATTTTGATTCGAACGGGGTCTATGAGCTTTTAGCTTATCAAAAGATTTCCGGCAGATATCATGCGGATGGCTTAGGTTATATTATGAATACATTGGGATGGAAAAATAATGGGTTTCTATTGCAGGAACAGTATTTAGGCATATTCGGCGCACAGATGTAGTGTATATCAAACAATTAGCAAAACCCCTTCAACCATTTTACGGCTGAAGGGGTTATGTTAACGGCTCTAACGCTCTTTCATTCTACTTATCGATTATCAACGTTCTCCGGATACATATCATGCTGCATGAGTCGGTTCATCGCCATTTCTTCAAACATCGTACCTAACTTTCCGTAATTGCAATACGGATCGATGGAGATTCCGCCACGTGGTGTGAATTTGGCCCACACTTCAATATAGCGTGGATCCATCAGTTCAATCAGGTCATTCATAATAATGTTTACACAGTCTTCATGGTAAGCTCCGTGATTCCGGAAACTGAACATGTATAGTTTCAACGACTTGCTTTCCACCATACGGACATCCGGAATATACGAAATATAGATGGCCGCGAAGTCCGGTTGGCCAGTCATCGGGCAGAGACTCGTGAATTCTGGAATATTGAATTTCACAAAATAATTATTATCCTGATGTTGGTTTTCAAATGTCTCAAGTATACCCGGATTGTAGTCATAGTTGTATTCCGTGTTTTGATTTCCCAACAGTGTAAGGTCTTTCGTGTCACTTTGTTTCATTCTGAATTGCCCCTTCCTTATCGTGTTGCCCGCACTTGTTGCGGCGTTTTATGTGATAGTTCATCTGATATATTCGGTTCATAAATGCCTAATTTGATAACAAAATGCCTGATTCCACCAGCTACGATCAGCTGCATAAGCGTTTTCGCAACCCACTGTCCCGCAATCGCATAGGGAACAAGCTCCCAAGGTACATACTTCAAACCTAACGGGCCGATTCCTACAATCACGAATATGGCCGAATCAAGAAATCCTGCGATAATTCCGGAATACATGACTCGCTTAACGAAAGGCAGCTTGAAGCGTGTGTAAATTTCCGTATCGACCGTCTCGGATATGATAAAGCTGAGCGTCGATGCAAATACGACCCATAGTGCGTCACCTAACAAATGGCTTGTGATCGCAGATATTGCAAGTGCTGCGACAATCAATAGATACGTTTTCTTACGACCAAATCGATTTTGGACCATATCCCGCATGACTAACGTCAATCCAATGAACAACGTTCCATAAGGGATGATGAATAATCCTAATTCCATCGGCGCAAATTTAGCTGTAACGACGTTGGCAATTACGATGGAGAATAAGTAGATGAGAATCCTAAACATGTGCGCGACCCCCTGTCAGGTACGCATCATGGCCTTGCTTTCGTAGTTTACAAGAAGGACACTCGCCGCATCCATCAGCAATGATACCGTTATAACAGGTTGTCGTATTCTCTCTGATGTACGCCAACTTGCCCATTCTGTCCGCCATCTCCCAGACATCCGCTTTCGTTTTCCACATTAACGGCGTATGGATCTCGAAGCGTGCGTCCATCGCAAGATTCAGCGTGACATTCAATGATTTGATGAAATCATTGCGGCAATCAGGATAGCCACTAAAATCAGTTTCACTCACACCTGTAATGACATGCCTTGCTCTAACTCGCTTTGCGTAGATCGCTGCGAAGGATAGGAAGATATGATTCCTTCCCTCGACAAACGTATTCGGAACTTCACCCGTCTCGTCAATCTCCATATCACTGCGTGTCATGGCATTGTCCGTCAGCTGGTTCAGCAAATCCAGATCCAGTATCTTATGGGGAACCCCCAAATCCTCTGCAATCTTCTTCGCCGAGTCCAATTCCGACGCATTTCTTTGCCCATACAAAAAAGTGACGGCTTCAACGTGATCAAATGTCTCCAATGCCCACAGAAGACACGTCGTTGAATCTTGCCCGCCACTAAATACGACTACCGCTTTTTCCATTATGTAATTCCTCCCTAGTTTTTATTATAGAGGGGATGGTTTCGAACCCTCTTACTATGAGTATAGCTGAATTTGTTATTTGAAGATAGCGTTTCTTCATAGAATGTTTTACGCTAAACTTATCCTATAATAAAAGACCGGATGCTCGAACATCCGGCCGTTACAATTCACTTTGAGGAAGGTCCTATTTCTTTCAAAAGTGTCGAAATTGGATAAATGACCCCTGTTTGAGGCAAAAATGTCTGATTTGGCCCTTGCAACAATTCGGGTGTAAAACCGTGTAGCGGAATTGTTACTTTTGCTTGCATTGCATCTGCGAGCCATTTTATTTGCGCGGCTGATGCATGGCCGGATACCCCAAGAACAACGAACCCCATGCCGAGTTTGTCAACCCACTCCAACAATCCCTCATACATAGGATCAAAGCTTCCTAATGGCACACCATTCGAATGAACGTATGTAGCTCCTTTTACAGGCAGGTCCAGTAACGTCATCATCTGATGATAAGAAGATTGGAGCCATACTTGTGAAAAATCACTATTTAATTCTTCAACCGTTATCGGTTCAATCGCATGGATTTGATTGCTGACATTTGAATCATCCAGCAAATAGCGTACATGTGATGCTTCCATATTGTATGCCTGCACCAAATAAGCTGTTTCAGGCTCGAAGACAATGATTTTCCCTTTTTGTCTTGCCGCTTCTATTAATATCTCCAAACGTCTCACGTTTCGGTGATAAATATTGAAAACAATCGAGGTCGAATCAATCTTCAGTAACGCAGGGATTAACTCATCTGCTTCACTTTGAATGACTGGATTTTTATCGAGAAAATCTGCTTGTACATTCGTCGTTTCAATAATTAAGATGTCCGGAGATCCTGCTACATTTGGTAAGTTTGCAGTCTCAACATCGTCCCCATGTAAACGCACATCTCCCGTGTAGACTATCGTTGTATCCGGTGTTGTAATCCGAATCGCGGACGTCCCTGGCGCATCATGATTGACTGGGAAAAACTCTACTTGTATATGCGCAGACACTTGTATCGGCTGATGGAACGGAACGCTCTTCACTTGCCTATCGACATCTACAGATTCTTCCCCAATTGCATGCAAGTGTCCATACAATGCTTTGCTCTCTTCACTCATAATGATCGGTATATCTGGATGGACATACTGCAACAAACCGATATGATCTAAATGTAAATGAGAGATGGCAATTGTTGTATCTCCTGTTAATTCATCCGATCTAAATAGATTTGGAATCGAAGGGAGAACACCAAGCTGTTTCAAATCGGAAATCACGTGCTGAGGGCGCAATTGAACGCCCTTCAGCAAGTTATTTTGAAAAACAATTCCAAAATCTGCTATCAATCTTTCGTTCTTATACGTTATTTCAAAAATAGTTCCGCCAATTGTTTTTAAGCCAGCATAAAATTGAATGGTCGTTTGCCCATTTTTAAAATCGTTTTGTTCCATCATTTTGCTTGATCTAACGCTTCTTGCGCTTTCTTGCTCATTGCTTCTAACGTTTCGGCTGGCGTTGCACCTTCAAATAGCATCTTATCTAACTCTACAGAAATTGCATTTTTCATCGCGTACGATCCAGGTAAGCGAACATCGATGAATCCATCCGCGTATTGGGCATTCCCTGCTTGGTAAGCTTCGTATTCTTCAATGAATGACAGCCAGTCTTTCCCTTGTTGAGCAGATTCACGTACTGGTAGGTATCCTGTTGCTTTCGCCCAATCTACCGTATTTTCAGGAGTAATCAAGTATTTCATGAATTCAAATGCAGCTGCTTGTTCTGCTTCTGTGCTATTCGCAAACATCGTAATGTTCGTTCCTTGGAAAGGAGCTGCCGCTTCGACATCTTTCGGAAGTGGAGTTGTGGACCAGTTCATGTCTCCAGCATCTTTTGCAACGTATGCTAGACCTGCGCTTGAACCAATATACATAGCAACGTCACCTCTCGTGAATGGGCCTGATAAGTACCCATCCTCACCAGCCATACGTGCTGAACCGTCTTTCAGCATTGTATTGATAAATGTTAATGCACGTAGACCTGCGTCAGTGTTAAATAAAACTTTTCCTTCTTTTTCATCAACAAAGTCTCCACCTGCTTGTTCAAACCACATGCTAATTTCATGCGCCAATCCGTTTTCAAAACCCATACCTACAACTTTTTTGCCATCGATTTCTTTTGTTAAGGTTGTTGCGGCTGCTGCTAACTCATCCCATGTCGTTGGAGCAGTCAATCCGTTCGCTTCAAAATAATCTTTGTTGTAGAAAAGAACACGTGTCGATTTGTTAAATGGTAAACCTAACACTTTATCGCCAAATGTATTATCGTTTCGGAACACTTCGCTAATGTCTTCATAGCTTGCATCCGCTGGGAAACCATTTTCAGCATTAATCATTGGTGCCAAGTCTACTACTAAATTATTTGCATTATACTCTGTCATCCACTCTGCATAAGCTTGTGCAATTGTCGGAGATGTTTTTGCTTTTGCTGCTGCAAGTAACTTTTGAGACAAATCATTGTAGCTACCTTGGTTCACTAATTTCACAGTAATATTTTCATTTTCTTCACTGAATTTTACCGCTGCATCTTCCAACCATTTCTCATGGTCACCATTCATCGCATGCCAAAATTCAACTTCTACTGGTTTAGTTGTTTCTTTTTTTGCTGTTTCTGTTGTTTTTGAATCTCCTGTTGCTGCATTTGAAGCATTGCCCTCTTCTTTATCGTTGCCACAGGCAACTAGTAACACACTCACCATCATTAAAAATACGAATAACGATAACTTTTTCATGTGTAATTCTCCTTTTTTTATGTTTTATCAAAGTAGAGTGAAGACTGTTCAATACTTCAAAATCCCTACGCAACACCTCCTCAAATGTCCGCTTATCATCCTTTAATACCAGCTCCTGCAATGCCTTTGATAATATATTTTTGTAGGAAAATAAATAAAATAATCATTGGCAAAATAATCATTGTAGATGCTGCCATTAGTAGTTCATACACAGTTCCGGCTTCCGTTGAAAAGCTTGTTAACCCGACAGGTAACGTTCTCATTTCCTTTGAATTTGTTACAATTAAAGGCCATAAAAATGCGTTCCATGACCCAATCGCTTTCAATAAAATAATCGTAACGATCGCTGGTTTCGCAATCGGAAGCATTATGGACCATAAAAACCTGAAATTTGTGCATCCATCCACACGGGCTGCATAGTTTAACTCTTTCGGGATTTTCATGAAAAACTGTCGCAATAAAAAGATGGAAAATATGCTCGCAGTCCACGGGATGATCAGCGCCTCGTACCGATCAATCCAACCTAAATTCGAGAGTAAAACAAAATTTGGTACAAGTAACACTTCACCGGGAACCATCATCGTTCCAACTAATAGAGCAAAGAGAACATCCTTCCCCCAAAAGTTCAATTTGCTAAATGCATAGGCGGCTAAAATGGTTGTAATAACCTCACCAAGCGTACTAAAGACCATGACAATGACCGAATTTAAAAAGTATGTTGCAAAAGGTGATTTCTTAAATGCTTCTACATAGTTATCGAAACGAAACGTTTCCGGAATCCATACAGGCGGCATCATCATGACTTCGTTCCCACTTTTAAGTGATGTAGAAATCATCCAAACGAAAGGTAATAGCATTAAAATGCTGCCGATCCCTAACAGACCGTATATAAATGTCTTCGAAAGAGGACTCGTTTTCATGTTCTTTCTCCCTTAATAAGTGATTTTTTTCTTACTGATATAAAACTGCAGTAATGTAAAAACGAAGATGATGGCGAATAGAACATACGCCGCCGCCGAAGCGACTCCAAAATTCCATTCTCCGTAAAATTTATCGAACACATAATACACAACGGTTAATGCACTATTCGATGGTCCCGCTTTTCCGTCAAACAACGCATAAATTTCGTCAAACACTTTAAATGAACCGATAATCGAAATAATGGAGACGAAAAAAGTCGTAGGTGCCAATTGAGGCAGTGTGACATGTAAAAACCGATTCCAAATATTGGCCCCATCAATTCTTGCCGCATTGTAATAGGTGTCGCCAATTGTTTGTAAACCTGCGAGAAAAATAATGATGTTATAACCGAGCCCTTTCCAAATCGATAGAATAATTAGGGAAGGCATCGCCCATTCCGTACTTGTTAGCCATTGAATTGGTTCGACTCCAAACCAACTAAGAAAATAGTTCATAATTCCGTAGTTTGAATGAAAGATCCATCGCCATACGATCGACACGGCTACGACACTTGTAACGAAAGGAATAAAATAAATCGTTCTGAAAAATTTATTGAGAAACGTGATCGAATTTAGCATTAAGGCAATCCATAAGGATAAAAGAATGGAAACAGGTACAACACCGAGTACAAAGATAAATGTATTTTGCAATGCTTTATGGAAAACGGCATCATTCCACAAATAGACGAAGTTATCAAAACCGTATCGATGAACAACATCATTGAAATAGTCGTACTCTGCATAAAAACTCATAAAGAATGACTTAATCATCGGATAAATGGTGAATACCCCGATTATGAGCAATGCTGGAAATAGGTAAAGAGCCGCTTTAGTTGTATCTTTGAGTTTCATCGTCCCATTACCCCTTTACGTAGATTCTTTCTCCCGATTTTTGGAAAATCCGAATGTCTGCTTGATTGGCTTGAACATGTATTACTTGTCCAACTTCTACATGCTCTTCTTTTTGAAGGAAGAGTCGTATTTTATCCTCATCGGTGCCGATAACAGCAAGCGTGTCTTTGCCGATTCGCTCTACATGCTGCACTTCTCTATGAAGTCCCGATTTTGAAAGGTATAGATTTTCAGGACGAACAGCAATTTGTACCGGTTGATCTGGTGCTTCAAAAGAAATGTCATAACCAAACGGAGTTTTTAGTACACCACTTACAATTTCCCCTTCAAAATAATTTATTGGCGGGGATCCAATGAAGCTTGCCACAAATTGATGATTCGGCTCATCATACAAATTCTGAGGAACATCAAATTGCATGAGCTCACCTTGGTTCATCAGGAGAACATGGTCTGATATACCAAGTGCTTCTTCTTGGTCATGTGTAACAAAAACAGTTGTAATTTTAAGAGCTTGTTGAATTCTTCTAATCTCCTCCCGCATCGTTAAACGCAAGCGGGCATCTAAATTCGACAGTGGTTCATCTAATAATAAAATTTCCGGTTCCCTCACTAAGGCACGTGCGATCGCTACACGTTGCTGTTGCCCACCCGATAACATACTTGGTTTTCGATCTAGTAAATGATCGATTTCAACAAGTTTAGCCATTTCGATTGCCTTTGCTTTAGCTTCTGTTTTTTTCACTTTATGCATCTTTAGAGGGAACATAATATTTTGTAAGACTGTCATATGGGGATAGAGAGCATAGTTTTGAAATACCATCCCAATGCCCCGTTTCTCCGGAGTTAGCTTTGTGACGTCCTTGCCGTTAAATAAAATCGCTCCGTCGGTTGGTTCATAAAGTCCTGCGAGCATATATAGCGTCGTACTCTTCCCACAGCCACTAGGTCCTAATATTGAGACGAGTTCCCCTTTCGGAATCGTGACATTCAGTTGATTTACTGCAGTTGTATTTGAAAATTTCATAGAAATATTCTGTAATGTAATGGTCATCGTAATGCTCCCTTACTAATTATTGTGCAGCAGTTCAGTATAGCAGTGAAATTGTTGGAGAAAGTTGAGTTACTGTAAATTTCCGATAAAGGTTTTGTAAAGAAGAAAGGAGAGTTGATAGGCTCAACTCTTCTTAGCTCTTCTTACCAGACAACTTTCCAATTGTGATTGACGGTTGCTTTAACTGTTTGTCGATTGAGAATGTAGCTCGTAATAATTTCAGTCATATCCAAAGGTATCTCTTTGACAATTGGCTTATCTTTGAACATCGCGTAATTCCCCCCGCCACCAGCACGGTAATTATTCATCACGACTTGATACTTACCGTCCAAATCAATGGGCTTCCCATGATACTGTAAAGTGGTTACTCGTTCTCCAATCGGGTTGCGAATATCCAAAACGTATTCAATCCCTTCCCACATGTCGTAATTATAGTGTTGAGGTTTCGGGTGGATAAACGCGGGGTTTACTTTAAGTTCCCCTGATTCATTCAACATAAAATACGATGCACTTTGTTTAAGTGCATCTTTAATATCTTGTCCACTAACAGAAAGCACTTTTAGCGTATTTGGAAACATATAATTCGATATAATGTCTCGCATTGTGACATTTGGTCTAAAACCTGGAGATAGATTGTTAAATAACGATGTAGAAGAAATGTCTACTCCAGCAGCTTCCATTTGCACTTTGTTAATAAATTCAATAGCAGGATGCTCACATGTTCTTACTGAAAAAGCATCCGTAATGACCATATCGCCTTCTATCTTCCCGATTGGCTGGTCGAGCCATTTTTGTGTTTGTGCTTCTACATTTGATGTTAGTTTCAAAATTTCCTGATTTGCTTCCACTTCTTCCATTTGTAATAATTCGGAAGCTTTATTTATTATTTCATTATTCTCATTTAAGGTCAGGGTCACTTTCCCCAACATTTGCCCGTTATTCGATGGTTGCACGATTGCTACACCATTCACATTTCCTGTCAACGCGCGATGTTGATGCCCTGTCAGCAAAACATCGATTCCCTCGACTTCATGACAGATCGCAAATCCTTGATTTTCTCCTGTTTGTGGTTCAGTTGGTTCTCCAGTTTCGAGATCACGTTCAAAACCTCCGTGGTAAGAAACGATCACTACGTTAGGACTTTCCTTTTCTCGAATATGAGCAACCCATTTTTTCGTTTCTTGAAGACTGTCTTTGAATTTAAGCCCTGCTATATTCTGTTCGCTTTCCCAGTTAGGAATGTAATGAGTAGTAACTCCTAAGATCGCTATCTTTACGGAATTTATCGTTTTTATCAAATAAGGTTTTCCAAAGTAAGGCTCACCTGTAGACTCAGAAATGATATTGGCAGACAGCCAAGGGAAATCTGATTCCTGTACCGCACGATCTACTACGTCCATACCATAATTAAATTCATGATTTCCAATGATTGCTGCATCGTACGATAAGTGATTCAATACACTGATCATCGGGTTCTTTTCATCTTTTAAAAATTGAACATAATAATATGTTAAAGGCGTACCTTGGATGAGATCTCCATTGTCAACTAAAAGTAGTTGTTCATCCAAAGCTCGTTCTTGCTTTATTATTGTCGCAAGTTTCCCAAGTCCGACGTCTGCTGCTTCGTTCGTTCCATAGTTCAGCGGATAAATACTTCCGTGAATATCGCTAGTTTGTAGAATTGTTATTTTTTTCATAAATTCAATCTCCCAGTTTATGTTAAAAATCAAGTTGAAAAGTTATACTGAAAAACCTATATCATCATAACAAATTAAAAAAACAAATCATCAAAACTTACAAAAAAAATACAAATAACTAACAATAAATTTACAAACAACTGCGCAATACACATTTATGACAATTAAAGAAAAGTTATAAAAATGCACAAAGAAGCCAACCAAATACTGATATATGGTTGGCTTCTTTCATTTCTATTATGCATTTGCAATGTATCATCTGAATAGGACGCTCCACAGGCACCTGAAAAAAACTAACTCCCTCCAAAACCTTTTCACGACTCTGAAGAAGTTCTAATGCTGAGCTACATTCTCAAATGCTCATTACTCAAATACTTGCCGCAGCTCAATTTGCCCATCGCCAAATCCTTGTGGATCCGGCATCCGCATGGCCCACTCGATCGCTTCTTCCCTCGACTTCACATCAATAAGAATGAACCCTGCAACCAAATCATCCGAAAATGGCCCATCCGTGACTACAGGCGTTCCCCCTTCTTTTGGATAGGAAAGGCGAATCCCATTCGAACTTGGATGAAGCCCTTTCGCCATAATTCGCACGCCTGCCTTCACTAATTCCTCATTGTACCTCGTCATGGCTTCTCTGAGCTCTGGGCTCGGAAGATTTCCGGCTTCCGAATTCTTCGAGGCTTTGACAATCATCATAAATAGCATTAAAAACTCCTCCTTTTTTTAAAAAGTAAAGCAGCCGTTAGTTGAAGAAGCTATAGATTTTAATAACAAACCAAATAATAATGAGACTCCATACTGATACTATTATTGAACCGACTATCCAATTCTTCGGTTTACCATTTTTCATCTTTTCCTCTGCCTTAACTTCACAATCAGTTAATACATTCCTCGGTATCATTTTCAACGCAAACCATATCCCTATAGGAAGGAGAATCACGTCATCTAAGTAGCCGAGAATAGGTATAAAATCTGGTATTAAGTCAATTGGACTGAACGCATAAGCAACCACACAAGCAGTATAAAATTTTGCATACCAAGGTGTTCTTGCATCTTTATAAGCATAGTAAAGTATAAATATCTGTCGTTTTAAACTTTTCGCCCAATCCTTCATTTTCTCAAACATGTAATCTCCTAATAATCAATAGACTTTATTTTCATTATAAAGCATCCATTGAGGATTTCTCCAAGTAGTCCTCCAATTTCACAAATTCCCTCTAATGTACTCTCTTCTTTACGCTATCTAATTCGTTACCGTATCTTGAATTCCTTTATTCTTTTAGGGTCCCTTTTAGGTGCCTATACGCCACGCAAATATGATAATTCAAGAAGATATATATATGCACAAAGAAGCCAACCAAATATTGATATGGTTGACTTCTTTCATTTGTATTATGCAATTGTAGTGTATTGTCTGAATAGCGTGCTGCATAGGCACCGAAATTAAGCTTTACGTACAACAATCTCTTCATCGACAACGTCGACATGGACCTTTGCAATATCGTCTTCTTCCAAAATGAGATCCGTTAATGGATCTTCGATTTTGTCTTGGATAACTCTGCGAAGTGGTCGTGCTCCAAAACGTTTGTCGTAGCCTAAGTTTACCAATTCCATTTTAGCTTCTGATGAAATTGAAATTGTGATGTCGTTTTCTTCAATCGCTTCTTCCAAATCAGCGAGCATCAAGTTTACAATTTCGAGCAAATTGTCTTCTGTCAGTTCATTGAACTGAACAATCGCATCGAAACGGTTAAGGAATTCAGGTTTGAAGTAGTTTCCAAGTGATTCAAGCATGGAGACGGATTCATGTGCGGTTTGATTGAACCCGACACTTACCTTTTTCTCCCCTGTTCCAGCGTTGCTTGTCATGATGATGACAGTGTCTTTGAAGCTCACTGTTCGTCCGTGCGAATCGGTTAATCGACCATCTTCCATAATTTGAAGGAACATATGTTGAACGTCAGGGTGCGCTTTTTCGATTTCGTCAAACAGTAGAATCGAATAAGGGTTGCGGCGGACTTGTTCCGTTAATTGGCCTGCTTCTTCATGTCCTACGTAACCAGGAGGTGAACCGATAATTTTAGAGACGGCATGTTTCTCCATGTATTCACTCATATCGAGGCGGATTAACGTGTCGCGGGAACCGAATAGTTCCTCCGCTAATATTTTAGTAATTTCTGTTTTACCGACACCTGTTGGACCGACGAATAGGAAAGATCCGATTGGACGATCTTTTGATTTTAATCCTGCGCGGCTACGACGGATTGATTTAGCAACTTTATCAGCCGCTTCTTCTTGCCCAATTACCTTTTTACGAAGATTTTCTGCAAGGTCTTTCATTTTTGCTTGTTCCGACGCTTGCAGTTTTGTCACCGGAATACCTGTTTTTTCTTCCACAATTCCCTCGATGTCTTCGACAGTCACTTCATATTGGGATTCATCGTTATCCTTAACATCCTCAAGTTGTTGACGTAATCGAATTTCTTCTTGACGTAAAGCTGCCGCCTTTTCATAGTCTTCTGTTTCTGCCGCTTGTTCTTTTTGTAGGATGATCTCTTCAAGGCGTTTTCCGATTTGCTCAGCATCTGCTGATGACTGTTTAAGATTCAAGCGGGCTCCCACTTCATCCATCAAATCGATTGCCTTGTCCGGCAAGAATCGGTCTTGGATATAGCGTTGTGATAATGTGACGAACGCCCGAATCACTTCATCGGAATAACGTACTTCATGGAAAGCTTCATAACGATCTTTAATGCCGTGCAAGATTGTAATTGCGTCTTCCACAGAAGGTTCTTTTACGATAATCGGCTGGAAGCGGCGTTCGAGTGCGGCATCTTTTTCAATTTGACGATACTCTTTCAACGTCGTCGCACCAATCAGCTGCATGCCACCGCGTGCCAATGCAGGTTTCAAAATATTCCCGGCATCCATTTTGGAACCTTCTGCTGATCCCGCACCGACAAGTAGATGGATTTCATCGATGAATACAATGACATCTGTACGACTCTCGATCTCCTCGATTAATTGTTTCATCCGCTCTTCAAATTGACCGCGAATTCCAGTGTTTGTGACAAGAGATGCTACATCTAAGACGTAAATTTGTTTATTCAACAGTTTCGCAGGCACGTCTCCTTCATTGATTTTCACGGCGAGCCCTTCTGCAATAGCTGTTTTACCAACACCCGGTTCCCCGATGAGTACCGGATTGTTTTTGTTTCTTCTATTTAATGTCTCGATAACGCGTTTCACTTCCTGATCGCGCCCGATGACAGGGTCAATTTTCCCTTCCTTAGCGTCATTCGAAATATTTCTTCCAAGTTGGTCTAACAGGCCATTCCCTTGGTTTTCATCAATTTCTCTAACTTGCGTATGTGCTCCCTGCTTGCCGTTCGCTTGGAAAAATTGATTTGCATCATTTCCAAATGACGGCATATTCATTTGTCCTTGTATCTGTTGGAAACAGGTATGACACATATGCAACTGCATACGTTGATGATTCAGTTGTAGCCGAAGGCTCATTGTTGCTTCGTTTTTACCACAATGTTGACATTTCATAAGCCATTTCCTCCTTATATAGTTCGTTCATTTATATTGTTTGACATTGACTATCTTTGACTTATGTTTTTATTATACACTGACCTTCTTTGACTTTCAAGGTTTTTGATTGATTTATTGATAAAATAAAAAACGATGCTGCATTTTAATGTTAATAAAAGCAGCACCGTCTTTTGTTTTCTTTTAAAATTCCTCCGCTTGTTTCAGCATGAAGGCGCGCAATACTTCCGCCCCTTCCATCAGCTGTTCCATTGTCGTATACTCTGCTGGATTATGACTAAGTCCATCTTTGGACGGGACGAAAATCATGCCAGTCGGACAGAGCGCCGCCATATTCATGGAGTCATGTCCCGCTCCGCTTGACATTTCAAGATAGGACACTCCTCTTTCTTCGCAGATTGATTTCAATTCAGCCACGATTGTGCTATCCATCTGAACAGGTTCTTCTTTCGACATCTCATCCATCCAAATGTCTAAGCCTCGCGCTTTCGACACATCGTTAACTGCAGTTTTTAGTGCAGCCACTACTCTTTGTCTCGATTCACGGTTCGTCCCTCGAATATCGACGTAAAGATCTGCAGTACCTGGCACAACATTCATCGCCCCAGGTTTCACTGAGAAGACACCAACCGTACCGACTGTACCATACTCAAGCTCCGCAAGTGCCGCCTTTTCAATGGATAGTGCAATTGCCGCTCCGCCAAGCAGGGCATCGTGGCGGTAATCCATCGGCGTCGTACCGGAATGATCTGCTGTCCCATCGATATGAACATGAAAGCGGACTGGAGCTGCTATGGCAGAAACAACACCGATTGCCACCCCCTGTTTTTCAAGAACAGGTCCCTGTTCAACGTGCAACTCCACAAATGCCTTGATTTCATCCCGAAAGCGTTTTGCCAAATGAACTTCTTCCAAATCAAGCCCATTTTCTTTGAATGCCTGAAACAATGTAACACCGTTTTTGTCGGTCAGTGACCTCGTGTAAGCGGGGTCGAGGCGACCTGTCATCGCTTTGCTGCCAAGAGTCGATGCACCGAAGCGGGCGGATTCTTCGCATGCGAAAATGATGACTTCAAGCGGATTCTCCGTTTTAACGTTCTCATCCGTGAGGGAGCGCATGACTTCAAGTGCAACAAGGACACCTGCTGTCCCATCAAATTCACCTGCGGCGTAGACGGAATCGATATGTGAACCTGTCGCGACAACAGGTAAGTGGGGGGACCTTCCTTCCCTACGCGCAATGACGTTTCCCGCGTAGTCGATGCGAACTGTTAGTCCTGCGCGTTCAAACTGCTTAATTAAAAAGTTGCGGGCATTCCGTTCAGTTTCAGTGTAAGCCAGCCGGTTGATGCCTTCACCTTCGTCTGTAAATCTCGCAAGTTCTTCAAATGACTGACGCAATCGATCCAGCTTCATGGCAATTCCCCTTTTAGTTTTATCTTTATTTAAAGTATCGCAAGTTACATTGAGGAAATCAAACTGGTTACCTGCTCCTATGGGGAGTCAGGGTACTTCTATGGGAAGTAAACACTCTTCTACGGGAAGTCGGAGCACTTCTATGGGAAGTAAACGCACTTCTAAGGGAAGTCGGGGCGATTCTATGGGAAGTCGCAACACTTCTATGCGAAGTCACCACCCTTCTACGGGAAGTCTGCATCCTCACCCATACAAAAAACGCCCTATGAAGGTCATCCCCTCTTAAGGCGTTTTCATCCTCTTACCTACTTCACAACCGTCACAGGGCAATTCACATGTTTCATCACTTTATGACTGACACTTCCAAGCACCATTTCTTGAAAAGCATTCAACCCACGGCTGCCAAGGACGAGCTGATCCATCGCCTCGGAATTCACATAGTTTATGATTTCCTGGCTCGGATTTCCTTTCAGCACTATCATGTTTGCTTTCACTCCGGCATCACGCGCCATGTCCAAAACTGGTTCCATTTTCTGCTTACGTTTCACTAAAAGACTTTCCTCATTTTGCGATAAAAGCCGATCATCTTTCGCTTTATTGTAATCCGCGACAAAAATGACATCCAATGTCGCCTCCGGGTATAGCTTGGCAAGTGCAATGGCGTGCCTTGCAGCACGTAGAGCGTTTTCTGACCCATCAATGGCAACAGCAATTTTCATGTAGATTCCTCCCTTTTCGTACTCCTATTGTAACTTTGCGTATAGTTGTTCACTTGAAGAGTTCAGCCCCCGGATTGTTACCGTTACTCCTTCTTCCTCAAGCTTCTGCTTCACTTTAACAATCGCCCCAACAGCGGATTCATCCCATAGCTGGCTATCTTCAAAGTCAATAATGACTTCCTTCTCCTTTACGTCACGAAAAGAATGGATGAATTTCGTAGTGGAAGCGAAAAATAACGGTCCTTTTATCTTATATATGTTAGATTGAGGCGTCACAGTCACGCGAGATATTTTCGATACAAAAAATAGTGAACTCAGAATGACACCGACTACAACACCGATTGCAAGATTATGCGTGTATAAAATAATTGCAACGGTGATGAGCATAACGAGCGATTCCGTTTTTGGCGCTTGCTTCAGAAACTTGAATGAGCCCCAGTTGAATGTTGTCGCTGCGACCATGATCATTACACCCGCAAGAACGGGCATCGGGATTTTCACGACAACATCTCCTAAAACGATGATCAAAAACATAAGGAAGACACCCGCTGTGAAAGTGGATAAGCGGCCGCGACCACCTGATTTGATATTGATCATCGATTGGCCGATTAATGCACATCCTGCCATCCCACCGAAAAATCCTGTGAAGAAGTTCGCGATTCCTTGTCCACGTGCTTCCCGATTTTTATCGCTCTCTGTATCGGTCATGTCGTCCAATACTTGGGATGTTAGCAATGATTCAAGTAGACCGACAATCGATAACGCCAGTGAATATGGGAAGATGATTTTCAGCGTTTCCAAGTTAAAAGGAATGTCCGGAATGAAGAAAGTCGGCAACGAATTCGGCATCTTTCCTAAATCGCCAATTGTCTGTAGCGTAACGCCGCTCATCAGTGCAATTCCCGTCATGACGACAATTGCGATAAGTGGTGCGGGAATTGCTGTGAAGAAACGCGGTACTGCGTAAACTAAAATCAAAGTCGCGATAGCGAAGATAAATGTCATTGCGTCTTGACCCCGCAAGTAAGGAAGCTGGGTGATGAAGATCATAATGCCAAGTGCATTCACGAATCCTAACATGACGGAATTCGGGATGAAACGCATCAAATTCGCGACGCCAACCCCCCCGAGGATAAGTTGAATAATTCCAGTCAAAACGGTCGCTGCCAATAGATATTGCAAGCCATGATCTGCCATCAAGTTGACGAGAACTAACGCCATTGCGCCGGTGGCTGCTGATATAAGCCCCGGACGCCCTCCCACAAATGAAGTGATAACGGCAATTGCGAATGAAGCATATAACGCGACACGCGGATCCACGCCTACGATGAACGCGAATGCTAATGCTTCAGGAATGAGTGCCAGTCCCACAACAATTCCTGCCAGTATATCGGCTCGGATATTTCCGAACCATTGTTGTTTCAACGTATGCAAGTTTTGTTCCCCTTTCTTGTTGTCTATACCATGCATACTTTTATGGATGCAGTAAAGATCGATTTTTATCGTTCTATTATAACAGAATGGCTTCACATTCACTCTGTGTATACAACTATCTAATCATCTTTCCAATCCTACATCATACAATTGTATTTACTGGAAAGTTTCTTTTTAGAAAATACTGAAGGAGATGGTGCCTTGAAAAAAACTGTGCTCGGCCTTTTGTTTATCGTTTATTTTCTCTTCGCAAGCGTTTATGTTCATGCTGCCTCCCCTACATCTTCGGACGTTCCCACCACCCATTCTGCAAGCAAGGAAATTGAATACCTTGTCAGCACCGGAATTCTGACTGAATCTCCAGCATTCGGTATCAATAAAGCCATCTCACGTATTGAAGCTGCTGAAATGATTGTTAAAGCGTTAGGAATTGAAGCAGAAGCGTTACCTAATGTTAATTTCATTGATGTTGACCCTGAGGATGAATTTTACACCATCGTTCAGACAGCGGTATCTGCGGGGTTCATGGTTGGGAATGGAATCGGAGAGTTCATGCCCGAGGCTCAGTTGACACGGGCACAGGCCGCTTCTATTTTGGTTGCCGCATTCAAAATGCAAGGAAAATCCGAATCGCAATTCCGTGATGTTCCTGCATCCTATTGGGCGAGTGACGCAATCGGAATTCTTATAGAAAATGAAATTACATTCGGTTATTCGGATGGAACATTCAGGCCAAATACTTCATTGACAAAAGGACATTTCAGCATATTTTTAGCACGAATTCTTAATCCGGAATTCAGAATTCGTCCCGCTTGCTACTCAGCTGAAAGCAAAAAATCGTATGCCATTAATGTACCGGTGACGAACGTTTGGCGTTCACCGGGTAAGACACGCCCAATCGATGAAATTTCAATCCAAGCAAATCCGGATATAAAAAAATGGACGTCCCAATTGACAATTCCCGACAAGAATTGGCTCATAGGAAGGACAGATACGCAAGTCTTATACGGAGACGCTGTCGAGATTATTAAAACGAGCGGAAACTGGCATTATATCGCAATAAAGGACCAAGCGAAGACCGGCCATACGAAAGGCTATGAAGGATGGGTACCGAAATCGCATGTTGCCGCCTCCGTTATCGGCAATACGGACTGCCCAATTGCCATCGTGAATGCAAAATTCGCCACACTTTACAATGTACCTAAATGGGATGACAAGCAGAAATGGCTTGATGTAAGTTACTCAACAATCTTGCCCGTCATAGCAGAGCATGGTGAATTCCTTGAAGTTTTAACAGTTGACGGCAGTACGAAATTCACGTTAAAGCGGGACGTTAGCGTACATTTTAATTATGCGGCAGTTCCGAAACCGACTGCGAAAGACATCGTCGACAGCGCCAAACAATATTTAGGACTCCCTTACGTCTGGGCAGGGATTTCCGCTCTCGGCTTTGACTGCTCGGGCCTGACCTATTCCGTCTATAAAAACCACGGTATACTTATTCCGCGTGATTCCTTCGTTCAAGCAACTCAAGGAAAGGCGGTTAGCCGCAGTCAACTGCAACCGGGGGATCTACTGTTTTTTGCTCATAACGGGGGCAAAGGCCAAGTCTACCATGTGTCGCTATATATTGGTGACGGAAAGATGATTCATGCCCCAAACTCTTCTCGAAGTATCGAGATCATCTCAATTGACACGCCATTATATAAAAAGAACTATTCCGGTGCTCGGAGATATTTGGCATCAAATTGAATGTATCCACCTACTATCCTTCAATGTTGTGAATAAAACTGCTAAGTTTCGACAAGTACTGTTCATACCTGACATATAACTGGAGGAGTTAAAGTGGGATCTCCCAAAAACAGTAACCCTTCGAATGACGAAAAGAAAGTGGAAGAATCCTTTTCCGATAACTTTGAGATGAATGTAAGTCTTATAAAAGAAGCATTCTCTTATCCGACCAATCAATCGCTGAAACTAAGGAATATTTCTATGCTACAGGGAAAGAAAGAAGGAGTAATTCTTTTTCTTGAAGGTACTGTCGATACAAAGACAGTTGAGGAATATATTATTGAACCACTATTTAAGGTACGTGATCCATTTGAAGATATGGATGTTTTATCCCTTCTTGCCGATAGTGTGTTAGCCACGGTCGGTACTAAGAAAGTAAAGAAGTTGCAGGATGCTGTTAAAGATATATTAGGCGGCAACACCTTAATCCTGATCGATGGCGAGCACGAAGCATTAACGGCGGAATCTACCGGTTTTGAAAATCGTGGTGTCAGTGAACCGACAGTTGAGAACGGAGTCAGGGGACCGAAAGAATCGTTCAACGAATCAATGGCTGTCAATCAGTCATTAATCCGAAAACAGATTAAAGACAGTCGGTTACTATGCGAATTAATGATGGTTGGAAACAACTCAATCCAAGAAGTCTCGATCATGTATATAAAAGGCGTAGCGGATGAGGAACTTTTGAATGAAGTGAAAAAGAAGATTGAAGGAATCGAAAGTGATTTGATCCAAAACCTTCCTATATTAGAACAGTACGTAGAAAGTAGAGCCTATTCATTAGTTCCCTCGACACTTTTAACGGAACGACCAGATAGGGCATGTTCCTTTCTTTTAGATGGTCATATTGTGCTTTTAATGAATAACTCACCTTTTGCCTTAGTCGTTCCTGTCACTTTTTGGTCCTTATTCCATACGATTGAAGACCAATATCTTCGTTGGGCGTATGCGAACTTTATTCGAATCATTAGTTTAATATCAATTTTCATTGCTCTCTATACACCTGCAACTTACTTGGCGATTAGTACATTTCATGTTGAGATGCTACCACCCGATCTTCTGTTTGCTATTGCAGCGACGAGGGAAGTCGTTCCCATTCCGGTTCTATGGGAAATTATTTTACTGGAGATTGTTTTTGAAATTCTAAGGGAGGCAGGCATTCGGATTCCGTCCGTGATTGGCCCAACGATTGGCATCGTTGGAGCACTTATTTTAGGACAGGCTGCGGTCCAGGCGAACCTTGTTAGTCCTATCCTTGTGATTATTGTCGCAATAACGGGGTTGTCTTCATTTGTAATCCAAGATTTGAATTTAGGTTTCATGATAAGAATACTAAGATTTGCCTTTATTTTCATCGCGAATTTCATGGGCTTTTTCGGGATATTCTTGGCCACCGCCTGTTTGTTTGCTTATATGGTTTCATTGAAATCATTCAATGTTCCTTTTTTCGCACCTTTCGCTCCTTATTTTCAATCGTCGAAAGGATTGATTTTCCGCCCACCAGTATGGAAGCAGATGCTGACCCCTTTTTATTCGAACAGTAAAAACGATGAAAGGGGTAATAAGCCGAAAGAAGGTTCAAGCGATGATTAAGGTTAACGACGGGAAAATAAGAAAAAGAGAATTAGCAGGCATCCTCATTTTTTTATTTGCTATTCAAGCGATGGATACCACCCCAGACTTGCTTTTTAAACTTGGTAAAAATGCGGCTTGGATGATTCCCATTCTTTCCTCCTTCGTCACATTGATCCCTTTCTTTGTTCTGTTAGGGATAGTGAAAAAGCGGAATATGGGTCTAACTGAACTTATATTTACTCTCATGGGAAAACGGATGGGCACCTTCGTTATACTACTATTTTTTATCATAATATTTAGCTCAACGGTGATCAATAGTAGAAGCTATACGGATGTTTTCAACACAATGTTTTACCCGAAAACCCCCATTCCATACCTATATGTCATGCTTATTGGCGCATGTTTTTACATCGCGAAACGCGGTTTGGAAAATATCGCAAGAACTGCTTGGATTTTCACACCAATCGTGTTAATTTTGATGTTTTCACTTGTAGGGTTTGTTTATGATGATATTGCTTTAGTTCGAATTTATCCGATTGCCGGCCCGGGCCTAACAACAATTCTGAAGGAAAGCGTAGTCTATAGTTCAATCTACGGGGAAATCATTTTGCTCTTTGCACTTTATCCTTTTATCCAAAAGCATAAAGATATGCGGGTTGGTACTTTGTTTGGATGGATTATTTCAGTCATGTCCGTTGTAGTATTCATGATCATATACACAGCAGTTTTTGACTATCCCGCAAGTCAAGATATCGCATATCCTTTTCAACAATTAAGCCGAATGGCAAGAATCGGGACAATTAGCCATCTCGAATCGATTTATTTGGCCATAGCAACGATTGCTTCGGCTATTCACTTTTCGATCTACTTATATTTATCGGCATTTTTCTTATCAAAAGTGCTTCACCTAAATAAATTCGAACCTCTATTGTTGCCCTTGGCCGGTCTAACTGTTCTTCTTGGAATGATTTCACCAAATATCTTTATTGGAAACGCACTTCGGGAATATTTAGTTCGTTCAAGTTCATTTTTCCTATTTTTTTTCCCCTTCATCTTATGGCTTCTACATCTTCGGAAGGGAAGGTTAACAAATGAGAAGGCTTAAATTTTCTTTCTTGTTGTTTGCCAGTGTTTTTATCCTTGCCGGTTGTTGGGATAAAAGCGAATTGGAGGAAAGAGGATATGTTGTCGTATTGGGAATCGATAAGAGTAAAGAGGATCATATGTTAGATGTGACCTTTCAAATTGAAAATCCGCAAGTAGGATCCTCAAGCCTGGCTATGGCACAAAATGAACCTCCCAGTGACATTTTAACAATTACAGCGACGGATATTTTATCCGCGAAAGAATTGGCAAATAGCTCTGTTTCAAGAAAACTTGATCTTTCACAGGTGGAAACCATCATTATCGGAGAAGCATTTGCAAAAAGTGATTATTTCCACAACGTTATCGCTTCATCCTTACGCGACCCGGAAATACGGAGGAAAATGATTATGATTGTGAGCAAGGAAAAAGCACGGGAATTTATTGATAACAATCATGCTAAGTTAGAAACGCGTCCGCATAAATATTATTCTTTCATGAGGAACAGATGGAAGGATACAGGTTATGTTCCAATTTCCGACTTAAATCGATATTTACAAAGGACATCTGGCGCCTTATTTTTGGCCATTTATGCCACTTCTGAAAGGGATGAAGAACGTCGGAAAAATCCCGATAATTATGTAGCAGGACAAGTCCCGCAAAAAGAGGGTGATCCTGTTCAAATGATTGGTTCCGCAGTATTTAAAGACGGTAAAATGATTGGTACTTTAACAGGTGAGGAAACAAGAAGTGCACTTCTGATAAGAAAAAAAAGTATGGCCCATCACTATATCGATTCGATTAAAGATCCCAAAAAGGAAGATCTTATGATTTCCGCAAGGGTTTTAAAGGAGGAACAGGCAAGATTTAGGATAGACTTAACAAAAGACCACCCCGAATTGTATATTACAGTGCCTTTGAGAGTTCAAATTCTTTCCACTCCAAGTGGAATTGATTACGCAAGCAATGAAAAAAACCAGGCACTTTTAAAAAGGGATATTAAAAAAGATCTTGAAGAGAAAACTTCAAAGCTGATCAAAAAAACAAAAGAAGAATATCATGCTGAGCCTTTCGTTTGGTACGAAGAGGTGCGTCGTAAATTCCTGACTATGGAAGATTTTATAAAATACGATTGGCAGAATAAATATCGTGATGCACAAATTCATTTGGATTTCGAAATTACAATAGAGAGTTTCGGTAGCACACTGAAACCCCAAAAAATAAAACCGAAGGAATGATTGCTTTGCCAATTCCATTGGTATGCCTCTTTCTATATGTAATGGTATATACAGCGAACTACGGTCGTCTGATATGGGGCTCCGGCAATAAATTTGCAAGCATAATTGTTTTTTTAATGGCGGCAATGATACCCGCTCTTTTGATTGGACTTACGTTCTTTAGTTAGAAAAAACACAAAATGTGCTAAGTGCACATTTTGTGTTTTTGAATGATTATTGACGAATTGTTTTCAATGCTGTTGACCAAGGAATAACTTGATCCAACATTTCGTTTACAGAATTCGCTTGTACCTCAGCCGGTTTGAACTCTGTATAGTTTTCGAAGTCTGTGAATAATGATAGTGCTGGGTGTACGCGAACATCCGCAACTAATAATTCACCTAGAATACCACGTAGGTGTTCTGTCGCACGAGCTCCGCCTACTGAACCGTATGAAACGATACCTGCAGCTTTGTTGTTCCACTCTTCACGTAAGTAATCCAATGCGTTTTTAAGTGCTCCAGTGATGGAGTGGTTATATTCTTGAACGATGAATACGAAACCGTCTTGTTTCGCGATGATTTCAGACCATGCTACCGCACCTGTTGCTTCGCCTTCACCTAATAGTGGTAATTTATAATCTGCGATATCGATAATTGTGTAATTTGCATCTCCGCGTTTATCCGCTAGTTCTTTTACCCAAGCTCCAACTTGTGGACTTACGCGTCCCTCACGTGTTGATCCTAAAACAATACCTATATTTAAATTCGTCATTGTTGTTTCCTCCTCTTGTTGTCTTCCGAATAATTTATCAAAAAATCCCATTTTTTCTCTTTCACCTCCTTACAAGTATTCTTTTTCAATGTTTCGCGTGCTGCGAACTGTGTCGATTGGTCTTACCAATCTCTCAATTTGCTCCCGTTTTCCTTCAAGGAATGGCGGCAATGATAGCTTTTCTCCTACTGTTTCATATGGCTCGTCTCCCATGAAACCAGGGCCATCCGTTGCCAATTCAAATAGGATACCGGGTGCTACACGTGTATAAATTGATTCGAAAAAGAACCGATCAATATAGCCCGATGTATTGAAACCGAATTGTTGCAAACGGTCATTCCATGCATTCAATGTGCTTGTATCTTCTACCCGGAAAGCTGCATGGTGCACTGTACCAAAACCTTGGCGACCATTTGGCAACATAATGTTATGTTCCACAATGACTTGCGCACCGTTTCCGCCCTCACCGACTTCAAATAAATGCAGCGATCCAGTTTTATCGATTTCTTTGAACTCCATCGCTGTCTCAAGCACCTTTTTAAAGTAATCGAATTCCGCGACGCGTATATGGAGTGGTCCCAATCCTGTTATAGCGTATTCAAGAGGAACCGGACCATTTTGCCATGGTGTACCCGTGGCCACCCCTTCGTTGTTCTCATCCGAGATCAACATATATTGTTGCTCGTCAAAGTCAATGAATGAAATGGTCTTCTTTCCGAACACTTCTTTGATTCCATCGTTTTTCACGTTATATTTTTCGAAACGCTTCACCCAATAGTCCAATGCTGCGTCTGACGGAACACGGAATCCCGTTTTGTAAATTTCATTTGTCCCGTGCGTACCTTTCGGTATACCAGGAAAATCGAAAAATGTCATATCTGTACCCGCTGCCCCTTTATCATCCGCAAAGAACAAGTGGTACGTTTGGATATCATCTTGGTTCACTGTTTTTTTCACTAAACGCATACCCAATGTATAAGTGAAGAACTCATAGTTTTTTTCCGCGCTACTTGTTATGGCAGTAACGTGATGAATACCTTTTAATCCGTTCATTCGACTCTCTCCTTTTCGTAATTATAGTTAAATATCTTTATTTCGAGATATAGAAACAAAAAAAATTTCTTCCCGATTATTATATTCTGCTCAATTAATACTCTAAATCTAAACTATCTTGAATTCAAGGTAAATCTTAACATGCATTTTGGGGAACGTCAACAGTTTAGTTTTGACCTGTTTTAAAAATGACAAAGAACCCAGACCAATATAGGTTTGGGTTCCATGGTTGCCTCCACTATTGTCTATGGGAAGTTATCGCCATTCTACGGGCAGTCGAGAGCATTCTATGGGCAGTTGCCACCGTTCTATGGGAAGTCACGAGCATTCTATGGGCAGTTGCCACCGTTCTATGGGAAGTCACGAGCATTCTATGGGCAGTTGCCGCCGTTCTACGGGAAGTCACGAGCATTCTATGGGCAGTTGCCACCGTTCTATGGGAAGTCGCAGCATGCCTACACTTTCGCATCCGTTAATTAAATTGTTGAACGACAGTCCCCTTCCCATTCTCCATTTTCACTTCAGCGGATGCTCCGTTGACGAATGTAATTTGGGGTGGGACGTGTCCGCAGTCAATATCATAGATAACTGGAATGCCTAAATCCTTGGTAAGATCTTCGTAAACGTCCTCAATTTCATAATTCTCTACAGGCTGATTTGCAGGGCTTCTCCCAAATAGAATGCCGGAGCAATTATCGAACCAGCCGGCGTACTTCATCTGAACAAGCGATCTGCGCAAGTCAGTGGTAGAAAGTTCGCAGTTCTCAAAGTACCAAATGATTGGTTCATTGTTGATGAATTCCTTTTGGAAGGACGCGACATACCCGTAAGGCGTCCCGATCAGATGTCGGATGACATCGATACATCCCCCAAGTAGTCGGCCTTTCATTTCAATAGGATTATCAGATGTTGGCTTCCATTCTGTCGGTTCCGTTAGATGGAAAACCCAAGGGGACGGATTGTCATGCTGCCACTTCTTCTGATAGTGTTCTGAGGAATATTGGGTGACTGCTTCACCGGATTCCGTCTGCAATACAGAAAGCCACATCGATGTTGTTGGGTCGGATTGCTCCCCACGTAAATCAACTAAATTTGTTCCATGAGCTGTTGCAATACCCGTTTTTAATGTCAGTGCAAGAAGAAGTGCACTTGTGTCCGAATAGCCTAAGATCCACTTCGGCCGTACTTTTTCGAAATCAATATGCTCCAAGATCTCGATTAATAATTCCCCGCCCCAAGGTGGAAAAATGAAATCGATTTCTTCATCTTGCAACATGGTATTCAATTCCTTCGCACGTATCCGTGCAGGAGCCGACTTCGCCTTTTCTTGCGTCCATACCGTTTCCCCGATAACAGTACGGAAACCATTTAAATGCATACGTTCGACTGCCTGTTTTACGATACCCTCGAGTTCTCTTCTTACCCCGGAAGACGGGGCAGTGATACCGATTGTTGCTGAATCCGGCAAATAAGGATATTTGATCATCATGCATTCCCCTTTCCTTTTCCTGATTATAGCAATCTCTTGTTTCGATTGGTATGAAATATGAATTAACTTCAAAAATGCCTGTTAGCAAAAAATATCGCTAACAGGCATCGACCAAATCACCTTAAAAATACATTCACACCTTCCGTCCAGTCGCTAAACGCATTATTATCACCGTTAAATGTATAATAGATTTTTTTCACTTTCGGACTCTTGAAAACTGCTTCATTCAAAACAGCTATCAGTTCAGCTTGATCAGCCCATGCTGCACCAATCAGCTCCCCGAAATGTTGAAAGTCCACTACGGCAATACCCTCATTATTCAAATAAGCCCCATGTAACGTGTCCTTCAGCCTCGCATCGAATAAATCCTCGCGGGCTAAAACAGTTTCTACTTCACTTTCAATACGAAGATTACGCTCACCGAATTCGTCCACATCGATGATGCCGCCATATTCGACATCCGTCAGTTCCGGTGCCTTTAATTCAACAACTTGGAAAACTGAATCCTCTCCGCCTTCTTTCGGAAGCTGCCAGATGGCCATATTTCCACGGATGGAAGGGAATTCACCTTCGCCGATTATCTTAATTTCTTTCCGCATAAGTGAATACACATAGATTTTATGACCGCTTTCCCAAATGACAAAGTCCTTGCCGATATCGAAGCTGTTGATATCCCCATTAAACACTTCAGCTTCTTTCCTACCGAATTCAACAGGCATTACAACAAGCCTCGTTTCACTCGTCTCGGTTTTTTCCTGCCAAACGACGTATTCATCATTCACTTTCGGAAACATGAGCTCAAACTTATTTCCTGTCCTTGAATCCACTTGTCGTCGATCCAGCGAATACTTAACGAATTCATATCCTCCATAATCGGACCAGACAAGATAATGATCTGAAATTTGAGGGAACGTTTCCATATATGTGGTCTCATCAACAGTCACAAGTTCACGAGTATCCAAGTCGTACACTTGAATCGCCACTTTATCCTCCCCTGCTACAGGTTCCACCCATGTCAAAAGATTTTCACGGGTGCTAAGGGAAAGTCGGGGATTCACGATATGCGGATTCCCATAGCCAGCGACCTGTTTGGAAAATCGAATGAGGTTTTTCTCGTTTGTACTCCGATTCAGCGCATAAATTCTCCATTCATACTCACCGTCTAATGTCCCGGAATCCACCCACGTAATCCATTCATCATTCACTTGCCCATCACTTAATTCCCCGGCTATTTCCGATTGGAAAGTTTCATCGAACTGTTGCGTTTTCAAATTGTACTGAAACAAATCAAAGTCGAATGAACCGGAATCTGAATCTGGAACTTTGTCGCTCCCCGACCAGATGACTGTATCGCCATGAATGTCTTGATAATGAACTTCCTTCTTCCCCGTCTCAATTGTGTAGCGATTCCAGATGAAATTCTCTATATCGACAGCTTCTTCCGTCGGCAGTGACACTGGCGGATTGATTTCTTGTGGAGGCTCTTCTGTTGCGAAAAGGCCAATTTCCTTTCCAGCGATTCCACCTAAAATAACAAGGAATGCACAAATGGAAATAGCGGTAAGGAATGCTGGCAACGGATTGAACCGTTTCGCGGGTGCATCGCTTTTCATTTTCTTAATGCCGTTTCGAATTCTGTGTTTATCCAACTCCGTAAAATAATCGTCCTGCGAAATGACGTTGTCTAATTTTTCTTCTAACCCTTTCAACTTCTCATCCATTAACCTCACCTCTTTCCATTTGCTCCAACGGCATCCTCAACTTCTCCCTTCCCCGGTGCAGCCTCACTTTCACCGTACTTTCACTAACCCCCAAAATCTCACTTACTTCCTTGATTGATAAATGCTTATAGTAATAAAGCAAAATCACTTCTCTATAAGGCACAGCTAACTTGAGAACAAGATCGACAAGTTGCTCGCTTTCAAGCTTTTCAATGACTTCATCTTGAGGTCCTCGCCGGCTTGATTTCAATAATTCCTTTATATTTTCCTGCACGGTGATCTTTCGCATATGCCAGCTTTTCAAGTAATCTTTACACTTGTTAATTGCAACCGAATAAATCCATGTCCTAATCGAAGACTTTCCTGCAAATGATCCTAACTTCAAGTAAATTGTTATGAATATTTCCTGCGTTAAGTCTTCCGCCGCAGGATGATCTTTTACGTATGTATAGATAAGTCGTTTAATCTCTTCACCGTATTCATCCATAAGAAATTCAATTTGCTCATCTCTACCCATTCCCTCCCAATCCAACTGTCCCATGTCCTCCCCCCTTCCTTACCTGTTAGACGACGCTCGGTTTGTATCGGTTACAAAATGATGCCTGCCACCGGCAACATTCCAATCCGGGGGCAGGCATCAAGTTTCATTTCTTATCCATTACATCTGCTAGTTGCTGCGAATGAGGATTTCCTTCTTTACGCAATTTGTCAATGATGTTGTTATAATCGGTCTCATTTCGATTCTGGCTTAATTTATATGCAGCCTGGATTTCATCCACTTTGATCTTAAAACCGACGATACCTTTTAGTTCATTTTCGATGAGCTCAAGCGAAAGTGTATCCCATAGAACTTGATTTCCCCGATGTCCTTCGTATTTAGCCAGCATTCTTTTCAAGTCTTCTATCAATTCATCTCTTGTTAGAATGCTTGCTTTGCCATAAAGATGAACCGCCTGATAATTCCACGTCGGCACATTTTCATGGGAATACCAGGAAGAAGAAACATACGCATGCGGACCCTGAAGCATGACTAAGACTTCCTCGCACGTATCGAACGTCCTCCATTGAGGATTTCCATAAGCCATATGCCCGGTAACATACCAATCATCGCCTTCTTGGATGAACCCGAAAGGCAAATGAGTCGCAATCGGTCTCCCTTTTCTTGTCGTGACAAGTGTCCCAAAAGAATTCTCCTGGACAAAGTCTCGGATTTTTTCTATATCAGTTACCTTAAAGTATTTTGGAATATACATAGGCTCCCCCTCTCCCTTATTTTTAACGAGGTAAACTATATGTCGTTTGTTCCATTCCCGGTAAAAAGCCTAAGTCATAATAAAGTGACTCCGCTGGATTGCCTACAGTGACAAAAAGGCGAACCACATCATGTTGCTCCTTTAAAGTAGATAAGGAGTGTTTCAACAATTTGGACGCTATGCCTCTACCCCTGTAGTTTTTATCAACGACAATATCATAAACTAACGGAAGGTCTTCCCATATTGAAATTAGGCATGCTCCGACTAATTGTTTTGTATTTTTATCGAAGATAAGGCGAGAAGCTTTTTGCAATAACTCCTCCCCGTTGTGCTTGAAATAGTAATCCAAGTCTGATCTTTGCTGCTCGATTGTATTTTCTGTTGGATGGCCGATTCTGTCAGCTCCTGAATAGCATTGGTATGAAAGTTGAGCAATGGTTTCTAAATCCTCGGTAGTCGGGGCTTTAATGAAAAAGTCAGTTCCCCAGTCAATCATATCGAACTGCTCAGTAGGTCGAATCATAATACGCCTTGCTTCGATTGGTTTGAACCCTAAACGTAAGAAATGCTCTGCTTGGTATGGTAATATTCCAATTGCCTCAAGAGGCTTGGATGGTTCGGAAATATCTTTCAAGTATTTCTTCAACCTTCTTAGAACTCTATAACTTTCTGTAAATGGCGGTTCCAAGAAAAAGGACCAAAGCATGTTAGGTTCTAAGCACACTCCACCAATACGTCTCCCGCTCTGCAATAGCCAGTAGCAAGGGACTTCACTTCCAAAAATAGCCACGCGTCTTTCCCAGCTCTGTCTAAAAAACACATTTTCCCTATAGGTAGTGTAATGTATTGCGAAATCTTTTGGATTTGCTTTCATTAAGCTAAACTCATTGTCTATACGTTGTTGCATACGATCCCCCCTCATTCCAACTAAAAACTATTATTTGTTTTGAATAAGCCCAAAGCCAATTCCCGTTGGATCTACTAAATAAGCAAGATAAAACTCGTCGAATTCCATTTTCTCTCTAACGATCATCGCCCCATTTTCTGTAGCCTTCAAAATTGCCTCATCAATTAGATCCACTTCAATCTGGATACGTGCGCCATGCGGGAAATCATGTGGACCTTTTGCAATTCCTCCATTAATGCCGCCATGTTCTATGTCTCCTGTCGAAATAGCTCTGTAATCCCATTTCGGCTTGGCAATTTCCCACCCGAAAACGGTGGAATAAAATTCCGCTGCTTTTTCCGGTTCTTGACTATTCAACTCAAAACCAATTACATTTCCTGAACGCACTTTCATGATACATCCCCCCATTAGACATCTTATTGTAATTACAATTATTCCAAGGTTCAGTAATATTGACAAGTACTTTTGTGAAAACGTTCATGTTCACTGCCCGCCAGGTGTCCAAACGAGTAAACTTCCCATTGAATGTTAGAGACTTCCCGTTAAACGCCGGGAACTTCCCATTGAACGACAAAGACTTCCCGTTAAACGTCAGGAACTTCTCATTGAACGGCAAAGACTTCCCGTTAAACGCAGGGAACTTCCCATTGAACGGCAAAGACTTCCCGTTAAACGCAGGGAACTTCCCATTGAACGGCAAAGACTTCCCGTTAAACGCCGAGTACTTCCTATTGAACGCCTATGACTTCCCGTTAAACACCGAGAACACTTCCTATTGAATGGAATGCCAATGTTCAGCAAAATCATCGGTTAACATGCAAAAAACTGCCACCCTAATAAAAAAATTGTGCAGTTAGCAAGCGCTTCGCCTCGAACGGAAGTATCATTCCGTTTTTACAAGGAGCTGGAAAAGGAGAGTTAAGGGTGCAAATGGTGTCTATGAAAAAACAGGATTTCTACTCTTGGAAAGATCCTGTTTTCTTCTATTCTAAAAGCAAATTTCTTCTAATGAACAAAGTACACAGCTTGGTGCATTTCGAACAAAAATGTAAGTTTTGGAGTTCGTTTTGTTCGTTATTTCAATGGATGACCCCTATGCCGCACGGTATGATGGAGACAACATGATTAAATGATTTGGGGGAATATGCGATGGATATAGTTGTGCAGACAACAGGCATTCGAAAGGTATATGGCACAAAATCGAATTTAATTACCGTACTTGAGGATATCGACTTTGCCGTTCAAGAAGGAGAGTTTGTTGCCATTATGGGGCCTTCGGGGGCTGGCAAGACGACGTTGCTAAATATTTTAGCCACGATTGATAAACCAACCTCGGGAAGTGTACGCATAAACGGAACTGAGATTACAAGCTTGAGCGATGAACCATTATCCGAGTTTAGACGTTCAAAGTTAGGATTCATTTTCCAGGACTATAATTTGCTTGATTCATTGACGATACGGGAGAATATCATGCTGCCTATGACGTTTTCCAACAAATATGATGTTTCGACAGACTTAAGAGTTAATGAAATTGCTGGAAAGCTTGGCATAGGGGCTATTTTGGACCGGTATCCTTATGAAACGTCGGGAGGGCAAAAGCAGCGGGCTGCTGCTGCGCGGGCGATTATCCATAATCCAACGCTCGTTCTTGCAGATGAACCGACCGGTGCATTGGATTCAAAAGCTTCGATGGATCTTCTATCGGCATTTCAATTGATGAATAATGAGTATGGGACGACAATTTTGATGGTTACGCACGATGCTTTTGCCGCAAGTTATTGCGACCGTGTCCTTTTCATGAAGGATGGTAGATTGTTTACCGAGATTGTGAAAGGCGATAAGGATCGGAAGTGGTTTTTTGATCGGCTTGTGATGACCTTATCAAACTTGGGAGGCGGCAGTTATGACATTATATGATGTCGTCCTCAAGAACATAAAATATAATATCCAGAAGTATTTTATTTACATCGCTTCCCTCACCTTTAGTGTGCTCATTTATTTCACATTCGTTTCATTGCAGTACAATGAGCAAATTGGCGAGGCATTTGCCCGGGAAGATAAGATGGGTCCTCTTTTGACTGGCGTTTCGGTTTTGCTGTCCTTGTTCATCATGGTGTTCGTCTGGTATTCTAATGCATTCTTCATCACAAACCGTAAGCAGGAAATTGGGCTTTATTCATTAGTCGGCGGTACAAAAAAGGAAATCGGGAAAATGCTGTTTTACGAGAATATGTCATTGGGCATTCTCGCGTTAGTCATTGGTATAGGGCTTGGACAATTATTCTCAACGTTCTTTAGTATGATTTTACTCAAAGTTATGGGATTTACATTGGTTGTTCATTTCTCCATACAGCCGGCGGCCATCGCACAGACTTCGCTTGTTTTCCTACTCGTCATGTCGATTACGTCGTTACAAGGCTATTTGATCGCCTATCGTTTTAATTTAATTGAGCTGTTTCAGGCAAAGCAGAAGGTACAACAACAATGGAAGCCGTCTTACATTCTTGCAATACTTGCGGTCGCGTTGATTAGCTTCGGTTATTGGAGTCTTTTACATGCAGTCGAATCAAAAAGCTGGGCTGATCATTTCGGTAGGAATTTCACAATAATTTTGGCTGTCCTTGTCATCGGATCCTATTTTCTATTCCATACGGGCAGCGGATTCCTTGTTCATGTATGGCAGAAAAGGAAAAAATCCTACCAACGCTGGAAGAACTTGTTGACGCTCACACAATTGAAAAGTCGGCTACGCAGCAACGGTCTGCTTTTAACTGTCATTTCCGTGTTGAATGCCGTAACACTCGTTGCATTCGGTTTTGCTTATACAATTTACTTTAATACACTTCAAACTCTTGAGGATCATGTGCCGTTTAGTTATCAGTTCAGCGCGCAGTCGGAACTTGCTAATAAGAAAGTGACAAATATCTTGGGAGCATACGAGGAGCATCCACTTATCTTTGATGAAACATTCGAGTATCTAACAGTTCCTGGATCGGCAAATGGGCTTGACTCGGTGCCAGGCGGCTTTCATTATTACCGAGACTCTTTCTTGGTGCTTTCAATCTCAACATACAATTTACTGGCGGAAAAACTTGAAAGATCTCCAGTAGATACTATCCAAGGAGAAAATGAAACAGTCATTTTGGGAAGGAATTTTATCGGTTCACAAAAGAAGGATGAGAATGTAGGCACTAATTTATCACTTGTCAGTCCAAAAGGGGAACTTCCATTTCATGTTATCGGCAATAAAGTGGAAACACTCTTTTCATATAATGTACAGCCATCCGTATTGATTGTGAATGATAGTATGTACGAACAATTGAAACAAAGTGGAACTATGCATGCGACTCGGGTAATAAAGGTCGGTAATCAGAAGGAAGCAAATCGATTGACAGATGATTTAAAAGCAGTCTATGAAGGCGATGGGAACGAAACGGAGTGGTTCGAGCCGGACAAGGGCTTCTATAGTTTTTCTGAAAGTTATCAAACAGGGCAATCCATATATGGCCTGCTCATCTTCGTGTTTGGCTTCATGGGACTTGTTTTTTTAGTAGCCACAGGCAGTGTTATTTATTTTAAAACGTTGACAGAAGCAGCGGAAGACCGAAAGCGTTACGAAATTTTACGTAAAATCGGACTGAGTCGGAAGAAGGTAAAGGCGCTGATTGCAAGACAAACATTTCTATTTTTCCTTCTCCCTCTCCTTGTAGGGATTACGCATAGTTGCATCATCCTTGCAGCACTCTCTTATGTGATGGATATCAATTTCATCTATCCTGTTTCAATCAGCGTCTCTGTGTATACATGTTTATATGGCCTTTATTACCAAATGACCGTTGCAACTGCAAACAAACTTGTGAATTCATAAATAAACGGGAAGGGCTCGCCTTTCCCGTTTCATTTTACAATGGCGTAATAATCATCGCCTTTTGGAAAATGGACAGTTATAACTGTATACATATTTACCGTCGAAGAGATAGTTACCCCATGACCAATCTTGTCTATAATTTTTTTTGCGATATACAAACCAATCCCGGTTGATTTACTGTTAATGCGGCCATTTGTTCCTGTGAAACCTAATTCAAAGACACGGCCTATATCCTGGTCCGGGATGCCAATGCCCTGGTCTTTTATTTTTAATCTAACCTCATTGGAATCTTCCTCAGAAATAATTGTAATTATTTCTCCGTCCTCTGAGTACTTCAATGCATTAGAGATGAATTCAGATAGCGAGTAGACAAGCCATTTAGTGTCCGTTTCAATTACCAAGGGTTGAATTTGAAGGTCAATTTTTATCTTCCGTCTAATGAACTCCTTTGCAAATTTTTTAACGACAGACTTGACGATTGTGTCAAGTTCCGTCCTTGAGATGAAATAATCCCTTGCGAAATGGTCGGTTCTTGTGAAGTAAAGGGCCTGATTGACACTTCGTTCAATGCGTGAGATTTCTTCTAAAATACTCTCGTTTTCCGGGTTTCCCTTCGCTTGCTCCACTATCAATTTACTGATTGCAATCGGTGTTTTAATATCATGGAACCAGGTCGTCATGAATTCCATTGATTCCTTTTTATCGCGAAGGATGGATGTTAATTGTTGCTGTTGCGCATTGTTTACTGCTTGGAGCAATTCCATATACAATTGCTGCTCATATGTATTTGCAGCTCCTATCCCGTCCTGTATAAACGCTCCGTTGCTCCAACGGGAACTAATCTCCTTATGATGCTTTGCAATGATATAATAATCGATTACCAAATAAGAAATAAAGAAAAAGAGCGAAATGACATGGATATAAAGGATATTGGAAAAATGGATGGACATACTCGGCTCGACATTAAGCATAATTGTGACAAACGACATGATACCTGCATACAAGATGATTAGGCGCTTTTGGAAGCGGATGTATTGGCTAAATGAAGTGCTCATGAGAGTATGTATCCTTGTCCTTTTTTCGTTTGAATGTATCCTACCATTCCATATTCGCCTAATTTTCGGCGCAACCGGTTTATATTGACAGTGAGCGTGTTGTCATCGATGAAATTTTCATCCTCCCATAAGGCTGTTATTAATTCATCACGCGGGACAATTTCACTTTTACGTTCAAGAAGAACGCAAAGGATGCGGAATTCATTTTTCGTTAACTCAATTTCACCTTCAGGAGTGGAAAGAGCCGCCTTCTTTACATTAAGCGTTAAATCGCGATGTGTAAGCCGATCGGTATCTGCTTGTTGGTAGGTATATGTCCTTCTCAATAGTGCATGGATTTTTGTTAGCAGCATCTCCATCGAGAATGGTTTTTGAACAAAGTCGTCTCCCCCCATATTCAGTGCCATCATCATGTCCATCGTCTCCGTTCGTGATGAGAGGAAGACGATTGGTACATTTGAATGCCGTCTAATCCGTTCGCACCAATAAAATCCATTCATATAAGGTAGATTAATATCAAGCAAGACGAGATTCGGTTTCACCGTGAGGAATGATTCTTCCACTTGACGGAAATCTTCTACAACATGAACCGCATATCCCCATTTTTGCAATTCTGATGCAATAATCGAACGGATTTTCATCTCATCTTCCACAACTAAAACGGTAAACATTTTCCTTCCCACCCCTATCCTTGAAATGAGATACAACTTTAAAGGCTTATATTTATCCTGATTGTATCATAGGTAATTATCGGAAAAGGCGTCATGACAAAAATGTAAGTTTGCTAAAGAAGTTCTTTCATTTTCTTAATCTCTTATCCAATGTCGCCTACCCTATACTGGTTCCTTCCATTCGCATTACGTTGTTATACGGCGCAGTTATATTGTCATACGAACTTCCCTTTAAACACCATGAACTTCCTATTGAGGTCCAATGTTTAGCAAAAATAATCGGTTAACGTACAAAAAAACTGCCACCAACACAAACTAAAATGTGTAGGTGACAGGTCTAAAAAAGATTACTTCTTTTCAATTACAGCAAAATAATTATCCTCTTCATCAGCAAAATTAAAAATGTTTACCTGTTGGCAACTCCATCATCTCGCCAGTCTTAACTCCTTTATTCTTAAGAGCGTTAAAAAGCTCATCTACATTCTCCGTAAAGAACATTAACGAAGGTGTTCAAAGATTCAATTCAGGGCTCATTTTAGCAACGAACTCCTTATTGTGTATGACGATACTTGTCCCCCCACCTTCCGGAGCAACCTCAATCCATCGAAAACCTTGTCCATTATCTTCTTCCCCGATTACTTGAAACCCCAACTTTTCCGTCCAAAAACTTCGTGCTTGATCTTGATTCGTAACATATAACATGACTTGCCCCAACGTATGAATCATTCGCTTCGGACTCCATTTAATTAGTTTTAGGTATATAAATCAATTACATATTCAAATACTACCTTATACAGTATAATTTGTCATAAACATGCTTAAACATTTTTTATTGACACCATTCAGTATAGGAATTATATTTACCTTTACCTATTAAAAATGAAAAGGAATAAATTATGAATAATACACTTGTACGCGATGAAAAGGCATTAACGAAAGCGTTCATGAGTTTTCTACTACCGATTATGTTCGCGAATATTTTACAATCCCTTGGTCAGATTTTCGGGATGTTTTTAGTGGGGAGAAATTTGGGGGTCGATGCCCTCGCAGCAATATCCGCGTTCTTCCCGTTCTTCTTTTTTTTGATGGCATTTGCGATTGGCATTGGTTCCGGGAGTTCGATATTGGTAGGACAAACCTTCGGCGCGGGCAATATTGATAAAATGAAGCAAGTTGTTGGCGTCACGTTGGCAGCCACGACTCTTTTATCGATTGTCGTTGCCATTTTCGGTGGCGTATTCATTGAAACGATTTTGCGCATCATGCAGACACCGGAAAATATTTTTGCTCAAAGTGTTGCGTATGCCCGTATTTTATTTTTCACTTTACCAATTATGTTTATTTACATGGTGTACACGACTTTCTTACGGGGAGTTGGTGATTCCAAGACACCGTTCATTTTCTTGGTTATCAGTGTAATCTTAAACATTATATTTCTCCCTGTTCTTATGTTCGGGTGGCTTGGCTTGCCCCGTCTTGGTTTGAATGGTGCCGCGTATGCATCGGTTTTGTCCAACCTTATAACACTTCTATTGCTTTTACTTTATTTACACAAGAAACAACATAGTTTGCGGTTGGATAAAACGGTGTTGCAATACTTCAGATTAAAGAAGGATATTTTGTCATCCTTATTGAAACTAGCAATCCCGGCCAGTATAAGCATGGTGGCGATTTCGGTCGCTGAAATTGCGATCATCGGATTTGTGAACGTCTACGGATCCAGTGCGACAGCTGCTTATGGCGTAGTTAATCAGATTGGCGGATATGCACAAATGCCGGCGATGAGTATCGCGATTGCGACATCAGTATTCGTCGCACAAGCGCTTGGTGCCAGTTCCACGCAAATGATTCAAAAAATCCGGCAGATCGGTGTACGCCTAAACTATGTATTAGGCGGAATCATTATCGCCATTATGTATCTGTTTGCACAACCAATTTTAGGTCTTTTCATTGATCATGCTGAAACTCTTTCTATTGCAAAAGATTATTTATTCATTACGTTTTGGAGTTATATTATTTTCGGTCATATGCAAACTGTAACTGCTACGATGCGCGCAACAGGCGTTGTCCTCTGGCCGACCATCTTTTTGGTCCTTACGATTTGGGCTTGCGAAGTACCTGTCGCGTATTTCCTATCCCACCATACTTCCCTTCAATTGAACGGCGTTTGGGCTTCGTATGCAATAGCGTTCTGTGTGAATTTCATTGCCCAGTATACGTATTTCCAAACGAGATGGAAAAAGAAAACGTTACAGGTTATGTTGCGTGATTGAATGGTTTTCTAAAACCGAAAAATCAGGATCTCTCCATTTGGAAAGATCCTGTTTTTTTATAATAGCCATTTTACTTCTTCATACGCGAGATTGTATGATTAAATGTTTGTCCTCTACACTGTCATTGTTCCTAAGCTGCAAAGGAGGAGATTAGTAACTTATGAAAAAGAAAATACTATTCATTGGTACAAGTATTCTGTTGGTTTTCTTATTATTAGTGGGAGTGGGAACATATGAATTGATGAATTCCAGAGAATTTCAGTTATTTGGAGGGCTGACAAACAAAGTGGAAACGAATCAAAAAGTAGTTGCACTCACTTTTGATGACGGTCCAACAAAGAACACCGATGATATTCTCACATTATTAAAGAAGTATGATGTAAAAACGACCTTCTTTTTAATTGGGAATGAAATTGAAAAAAATCCCGAAATAACAAAGAAAATTTTAGACGAAGGTCATCAAATCGGAAATCATACGTATTCACATCAACGAATGATTTTTAAATCACCTTCTTTTATTAAGGAAGAAATCGAAAAAACAGACGATTTAATTCGCAGCATTGGATTTGAAGGAGAAATAGACTTTCGACCGCCAAATGGAAAAAAGATTGTCGGGTTGCCTTATTATTTATTCAAGGTGAAAAAAGATACAATAACCTGGAACCTTGAACCCGACATGATTTTAAACACCACTGATAAAATTGATTATATTAACAAGAATGTCACTCCTGGGTCCATTATATTAATGCATCCTATGTTTGACGAAAGTGGCGAGGAACTTAAAGTTATCGAAGGAATAATTGAATCATTATTAAATGAAGGATACACATTTGTTACAGTAAATGAGCTTCAGAACTTGAAAGATAATAATGATTAATAAACCAATTGGTTCATCATTGATCCTCCCGCCATTTTTGTCGCATAACCCTTGCCGCAATATCTGCTTCGCGAACAGGAATGGGCAGTCGACTTTCATACCCTGTCAGCGCAAGAGCTATCCTTGTCGAGGAGTCCATGTCAATTTGATTACCAGGAGAAATAAAGACTGGTTTTACGCTTTCTGATGTCCGAAGCACCCGGCCGATTATTTCTCCGCTTTCTATTATATCTGTAAAGCTGCCTTTCTCTTGATCGGGCTCCGTCAATTCCGAATCACCCACTTTAAAATACGTTTTTGCAACGCCGATAGTCGGGATTCCAAGAAAAAATGAAGCATGAGTTGCGATTCCCATCCTTCTTGGATGCAGTATTCCATTGCCGTCAAATAGAAAGAGGTCAGGTGAATTCTTCAACTGACTCGCCGCCTCGATGATCAATGGAAGTTCGCGGAATGCAAGAAAGCCCGGCATGTATAGAACTGTGATATGGCCGAGACTTTCTGCTCTCTCCATGATTTCCATTGTAGAGAGGTCGAAAACCGCGATATGACAGAACCCCATCTCTTTTCCATTCGCGTTTGAATAGGCCACATCTACACCAGCCACGGTCTGGATATCATGGAAGTATATTTGTCGGCTGACATCAACCTGTGCCGCCAACTTTTCCTGAATGGAAATGAATTCGCTGGGATTGATAGTAAGCGGATGTACAGGATAGATTTTCAATTTCCTCCACTTCCCCTTTGTTAAAAGCAAATGTCTTCTATTGAACAATGTGCCCAGCTGCCCCTTATTTTATAGATAAGGATTTCTTAGGGGGCATACTATCGAACAAAGGGCCATTCTTTTCTACAAGGGTCCATTCTTCTCCATAAGAGCTCATTCTTTCTATGCCAAGGTCCATTCTTCTCCATAAGAGCTCATTCTTTCTATGCCGAGGTCCATTCTTCTCCTGCCAAGGTCCATTCCGTGGAATAAAAAGTAAACAGCCACCTATGCATTTAGAATTGCATGGGTGGCGGTAGCATTCGTTCATTGTCCATATCCTTTTTCTTCTTCCTCAGCAATCGCCTTTGTCGCATGAAATGTCCCAAATGGATGGTGAGGAGGGGCGTAAAGTACAAATAGTTTCAATGGAGTAGGTCCTGTATTTGTAACATTATGCCATGTTCCGGCCGGCACTACTACCGCAGAATTCACGGATGCGTTTCGAACAAAATTCAGATTGTCCTTACTTGGCCCCATTTGAACAAGCCCCTGGCCTTGTTCAATATAGATGAGTTGGTCTGTATCCGGATGGATTTCCAATCCTATATCGTCCCCGACATTGATGCTCATTAACGTGATCTGAAAATGTTTTCCAGTCCAAAAAGCAGTTCGATAATTATTGTTTTGAATTGCTGCCGCCATCATATTAACAACAAATGGGTTTGGTCCATAATCTTGCAACGGAATCGACATATTACCGCCCGCTTGCCATTGTGTGTTTGGCTGTGACCATTGAACGGGCATCCCTTGGGGCATGGTCATTGGGACAAGATAGACCGGAATCATAGTAGGGTAATTATAAATCGTTCTCAATCCTTTCATTATCCTAATCTTCTTATCCTATGTCCCCTACCTAAAACAGGTGTCTGCCATTCGCAATAACAAATAGCAGAAATCGTTTTTCACTTCTCTGTTCTCATTAAGCTATTCCTCACCAAAAATCGATTATTAAACGTAATTGGCACGCCTTTCCCATCCAATTCAGCATGAATGTGCAAGTGCGGCTCGCTCGTATTTCCAGAGTTGCCGACCATCCCAAGAAGCTGACCCTTTTTCACTTCTTCGCCCTCAGTAACATTAACACTTCCATATTGCATATGCGCGAGGAAAATCGTAGCTTCATGTTGCTCGCACACTAAGGCAACATAGTTCCCTTCCGGATTTTCCGGATTCATTTCTGGTGGCGTCAGGTCCGGTAGGTCGTTCCTTGATTCGACAACTTTTCCATTGCATGGGCTGTATAGTTCATCCCCATAGATGGCGTATTTATATAAATCTTTCGGATAAAGGCCACTTGCACGTGTTCCGATTTTATTCAACTTCAGAACATCCAACGCGAACTTCTGACTCTCGTATGCATGATGGTAATTCAATTGCACACTATTTCCGCCATGACCGATAAAATATGTTCCTTGTTTAAGTGGGAATGCCAGCTCAATTGCCTCTTCATCGACGGTGTAACTCGGAAATACGAATGTGTTATATGCGCCGAAAACGAACAATAGGAAGACATGGATACCAATCGATCTTTTCTGGCTTTTTTCGTACTTTGCAGTGAACGGTAAACTGCGTATCTTTTTCCATGAAATAACTAAAGCAATGATAAATAGACCTAACCATAAGTAGCGGAAAAAATAACCGACCCAGCTCCAATTGCCAGACTGGAACAGCCAAACAAGTAACACAGCCGTAGTCAAAGCATCCAATAACCACTCCAACTTTGTCTTAAATGACGCTTTCCACAGTACCCCAATGAAAGCAACCGGCAGTACTATGAGCATGGTGATTGAAAAAATTATCCCAAACATCTTTTTTGTACCCCCTTTTCTATAGTAAAAGGCAATTTCCACTAAACTTTCTTTGAACCTACTATACGGTACATGTTCTTTTAAGTTTCAACAAAAAAGCCAACCGGGGTTATTTACCCGATTAGCTTCTCATTCAATAAATGTTGACTTCTTCTTAATATGCTCCCAAATACTTATTGAATAGTGGAAGCGGGCTTTTTCAAAAATAGAGACAGGATAATATTGATGACCGCTAATACTAAACCGATTGTGAAGACCATTGATGAACCAGAAGCTGCAGCTTCCGTCGGTACATTCGCAACTGTTTCCATGTAACTATTCTTTTTCGCAGTAAATATGGAGACGATTACTGCAATCCCAATTGCACCAGCGACTTGCTGGATCGTTTGCGTAATAGCAATTCCGTCAGGATAAAACTGACGCGGCAGGGAGTTTAGCGTGTTTGTCTGTACGGAAGCAAGCACTGCCCCAATTCCAAGCATCATGACGATAAACGTTACGACAATGATCCATAACGCCGTATCTGTACCGAATTGCGTATAGCTTGCATAACCAAGGGCTACCATAACGGTTCCCGGTGTTATGACCGCTCGCGGACCATATGTGTCGAATAAACGGCCAATGATGGGTGCGAGAATACAATTCAACAAGCTACCCGGCAACAAGATAAGTCCTGTTGTAAATGCTGCAATGACAAGAGCCATTTGCATATACATCGGCAAAATGACAAGCATCGACAGCATATTAAAGAATGTGATGAAACTCATGATGACGCCTAAAACGAAAAGTGGATAACGGAATGCTCTTAAATTCATCATTGGATGTTCCATTTTCATTTGTCGAATCGCAAAAAGGATAATCGCTAACACCCCGACAATAATTGCTCCAAGAACCGTTCCACTTGTCCAACCTTCAACGCCTGATACACTGAAGCCGTAAACGATACCACCGAATCCAATCGTCGAAAGAATAACAGATAATGCATCTATCGAAACTTTGCGGATTTCATTGACATTCGGTAAATATATGAATCCGAAGATTAATGAAAACAGCAAGAAAGGTACAGTAACCCAGAAAATATAATGCCACGAAAGTGTATCTAAAATAAGACCCGCTACTGTTGGACCAAGTGATGGACCAGCCAACATGACTAATCCCATAACGCCCATCGCAGCGCCTCGCTTATTCGGCGGGAAAATAGTAAAAATGACGTTTTGTGTCAACGGTAAGTTAATCGCGAGTCCAGCTGCTTGAATAACACGTCCTACGAGGAGTACACCAAATACCGGAGCTACTGCCGCTAATACTGTTCCTACGAGGAGAAGAACTACAGAAGTTATAAACATTTGGCGGGTCGTAAATTTTTGCATTAGGATACCTGATACAGGCACTAAAATCCCCAATGTTAAGAAATAGCCTGTTGCTAACCATTGAACCGTTGTAGGGTCAATCTTGAAAATCGAACTTAATTCTACGAAAGCAATATTCAAAGCCGTCTCACTAAATAGTCCTACAAAACCAGCTACTAGAAGTGCCGCCATGATCGGACCATTTTTGAATTGTTGCTTGGGTGTTGATGATGTACTCACTTGATAAAACTCCTTCAATGCATAATGATCTGTTGACGTTTTTGTATACAAAACCATCCAATTAGCTCAACAGGATTCTAACTATATCAGGAATTTTCTCGCCGATGTAAGTACTATTTTTTATTTTCCTCATAGCGAGTTCACAATTTGGACAAATTTATTGATGACAAAATAATTCTTCTAAACAAAAGAAGTTATCCAAATGTTGAGTGGTTAGCTTCTTCATTCTTTATATGCAATCAGGAATTTTAGGGCAAAGAAGGAGTTTGATAGACATTTCACGAAGCAGTAAAGGAATGACTATAAAGGAGATGTTAGTATGTTTACGACGGTTGAAGATTTTTTTACTCTTTGGGAACATGAAAGTAATTCTACACAGAAATTACTGGACACATTGACGGATGAATCACTGAGCACGGAGGTTTCGCCTGAAGACCGCACGCTCGGTCGAGTCGCTTGGCATATCGTGACAGCACTTGGCGACATGATGTCGCGCACAGACCTCGAGTTCGAGGCTACGAATCATAATTTGCCACTTCCGGAATCAGCGTCTGAGATTGCTGAAGCCTATCGCACTGTGAATGAAGCAATCATCGCCGCAATCAAAGAACAATGGACGGACAACTCTCTTTCCGAGATGAAAGAGATGTACGGACAACAATGGTCAGTCGGTACTGTACTCGGTATTGTCATGTCTCACCAAACGCACCATCGTGGACAAATGACAGTGCTCATGCGCCAAGCTGGACTGCCTGTTTACGGTGTGTATGGTCCAGCGCGAGAAGAATGGAAAGCGTTCGGCGCTCCTGTGCCAACAGTGTAACAGCAGGTACTTTTGTCGGTGCCTATTCGCCACGTATTTATGGTAATTCAATATAAGCCAACCTAATGTCGAATTGGTTGGCTTCTTCATTCATTTTATGCATTTGTCGTACCTGCAAATCACTCTACAGGACAGTAGTGATTCACTATATCTAATAGACGCTCCGTGCTTTCCATGGATACGTTCTCAGTTAGTCTAGCTCCCGCAAGAATCGGTGACCATTGCAAAATAGCATCTTTCTTCAATCCGGTCTTTTCACAATACAACCGTAAATAGAGTTCGGCCACTTCCGACGAAAGTTCTGAATACAAAAGATACGTCCGGCACACGTCAGCGCGGATATCTCCTGCACTCGCATCCACCCAATCGATAATCGTCACTTGATCTTCCGACATAATTAAATTCAACAAATGAAAATCCCCATGGCAAAGCATTTTTTCATACGTCATCGAATCCAACTTCTTTAGTAACTTCTCTTTTTGCCTATTTTCGAGTTGAGGGGCTGACTCAAGTTTATGACGTAATTTTTGGGACATTGATTCAAGTGAATCGGCATGAATCTCATGAATTTCTCGCTGTATATCAATGGAGATGTCTATGTAATACTCCGCCAGCTCCATGTTTTCAAGGAACAATTCCCCAATTGTTTTCCCTTTGATATATTCCATAACGATCGCTTGTTTTCCGTCTATTTTCGTGACATCTAAAACTTGTGGAACTGAAAGTCCACATGAATGAGCAAACCGCTGTTTATCCGCCTCATAAGACGATTCGGTTGGTGGCAAATAATCCTTAAAAACTTTTACGATTTTATTTTCATAAAGATAGATTTCCTGTAAAGATACTACAGATTAATCGTAAATAGAATCGCATAATTTCGCCGCAAGCTTTTTCCTGGAACTTACTTATCCATAAGGTAAAGGAAGGCATAATTAAGGTAGTTCGAAGGTCATGAAACGACGATAACTTTGTGACATTGACCGATAACGAGTTCAAAGTGAACGATAAACCTTCGAAACTGACCGATAACTTTCCGAAACTGACCAATATCATATAAAGGACGTAAAAAAACCAACCGGCGATAACCGGTTGGTTGGTGTCTTCAATTAATTTCTTACAAGATAATCAACCGCAGCTAATGAAGCAGTTGCGCCGGATCCCATGGAGATGATAATCTGCTTGAACGGGCTGTCCGAGCAGTCTCCTGCTGCAAATACGCCAGGAACATTCGTTGCACCGCGCTTATCAACAAGGATTTCACCGAATTTATTGCGCTCAACGGAGTCGCCGAGCCAAGCTGTATTTGGTACAAGACCGATTTGGATGAAGATTCCGGCAATCTCAATATGCTTTTCTTCACCTGTTTCGCGTTCAACATACGTAACACCGTTTACTTTATCCGTTCCCGTAATCTCTTTCGTTTGAGCATTCGTTACGACAGTGACATTCGGCAGGCTACGTAAGCGCTCTTGTAAAACAGAATCAGCTTTCAACTCGGAGTTGAATTCAAGTACTGTTACATGAGTAGTATAACCTGCAAGGTCGATTGCCGCTTCAATACCGGAGTTTCCGCCACCAACAACCGCAACGTTTTTACCTTCAAATAATGGACCATCACAGTGCACGCAGTAAGCGACGCCTTTATTTCTGAATTCTTTTTCTCCAGGAACTCCGATATTTCTCCAGCTTGCACCCGTTGAAAGGATAACGGATTTACTCTTTAGAACTGCACCGTTTTCCAATTCAATCTCGATAAAGTCTTTCTTCTCGAGACGTTTCGCACGTTGCAAGTTCATAATGTCGATATTATATTCTTTTACATGCTCTTCAAGGCTTGCCGCAAGCTTCGGACCTTCCGTGTGATTCACACTAATGAAGTTCTCAATTGCAGCCGTATCCAAAATTTGTCCTCCGAAACGATCTGCAACAATACCTGTGCGAATCCCTTTACGAGCCGCATAAATTGCGGCACTCGCTCCCGCTGGACCACCACCGACAACAAGTACATCAAACGGTTCTTTATCCTCAAATTCAGATGCATCCGGTCCGTTTCCAAGTTCAGCAAGGATCTCTTCAATCGTTTTACGGCCATTTGAGAACGGCTCGTCGTTAAGGTATACAGTCGGAACAGCAAGAATGTTTTTGCTTTCAACTTCTTCTTTAAACGCCGCACCATCAATCATCGTATGCGTGATGTTAGGGTTCAACACGCTCATAAGGTTAAGTGCTTGTACAACCTCGGGGCAGTTTTGACAGCTCAAGCTAATATATGAATCAAAGTGTAATGTATCTTTAATATTTTTCACTTGCTCGATCACTTTATCATCCACTTTTGGAGCTCTACCACTTACTTGCAGTAAAGCAAGAACCAATGATGTGAACTCATGGCCAAGTGGGACACCAGCAAATGTAATGCCTGTTTCTTCTCCAGGACGGTTTACAGTAAAGCTTGGTGTTCTTTCCAAGTCTACTAATTCTACTTTAATATGTGTTGACATCGTAGCTAATTCATCTACAAGCGACGCCATTTCGCGTGACACTTTGTCTTCACCAACACTAACTTTCAGATGGACATCGCCCTCCATCAATTCAAGATACTGGGCTAATTGTGCTTTTATATTTGCTTCTAACATGTAATCTACTCCTCGACTTGTACTTTATCTATAAAAAACTCGGCTTGAACGCCTTAGATTTTGAATCGAATTAAGAAGCGCGTTTGCAGTCCAGTAGCGTACTGGCCTCGATTCAAAATCTAAGACATCCACCAATATCCATTAAAAAACAAAGGGCCCCTTTCCCTTAAAAGGGAGGGGCCTTCCCTGTTATCATTCATGTAGTGAAATTAGATTTTACCTACAAGGTCAAGGCTTGGCTTAAGTGTTTCTTCGCCTTCTTTCCATTTTGCAGGGCAAACTTCACCTGGGTTGTTACGAACGTATTGTGCAGCTTTGATTTTGTCGACAAGAACGCTTGCGTCGCGTCCGATACCGTCCGCATTGATTTCAACTGTTTGAACAATGCCGTCTGGATCGATAAGGAACGTACCGCGTTGTGCAAGGCCCGCTTCTTCATCAAGAACGTCGAAGTTACGTGAAATCGTTTGTGAAGGGTCACCGATCATAATATATTCCAGCTTGCTGATCACATCTGAATGATCGTGCCAAGCTTTATGTGTAAAGTGTGTGTCCGTTGAAACGGAGTAAACTTCAGCGCCAAGTTGTTTTAGTGTTGCATATTGATCTTGAAGATCTCCAAGCTCAGTTGGGCAAACGAATGTGAAGTCTGCAGGATAGAAGCAAACGATGCTCCATTGGCCTTTTAGGTTCTCATGAGTTACATCGATGAACTCACCTGTACCGCTATTGTAAGCTGACGCTTTGAATGGTAGTATTTCTTTTCCGATTAATGACATGTAAAAATTCCTCCTATTGATTTAATCATAGTTAGTTTAGGTCATTTCATCAAAACCTAACCCCAGCAATAAAAAAGTTGTAGATCTTGCTGCTTAACTATAATAATTCTAATTACATATTCATTATCATTTAGTTGTCGAATTTTGTCAACTGATACACTTTGATTCATCACAAACCTTTTATATCAATAGTTACAGAGATGTGACATGGCACAATTCATTCGATTTTTAAGCCGAATTATGTTTTTAAATTGATAGTATTTCTCAACTACATAACAGTGTTATCAATTATTGATTATTCCAAAGATGGTAAATATACATAATATAATAAAAATATGATGATTTCCTAATTAAAAGCAGTTAGGAAACCATCATATTTTTAGCAATAAGACCTATCAGGTGTGCCGCATCATCATCCGTGCACCTATAAAAATCGAAGTACTTAAAGCAAACGGCATCGTCAAAGCAGGTAATCCGAAAGGTAAAAGCACGGTATCGACACTTCCAATAAACACAACCGTCACAACGCAAGCGATTATCGCACTGTATCGCGAGAGCCGGTTCGCACCGTCCCGGAAAACTATCCCAACAGCAAGCGCTGTCAAAATAGCATTATAGCCGTACAGCCCTGCATCGATGAGCGTATGTTCACCACCAAGTATGTATGCGGTAAAGATACCGATGAAATTACCGGCGAGCGCATACAACCCCATCTTCCAACTCGCAATGAAGATTCCTAAAAAAAGTAGCAATCCGGCAACTAACCCCTGCAGAAAGAAAATTTGTCCGGCCCCGTCAAAAAAAGCACTTAACCAATGGATTTCCCCGGCAATCTCTAACTTCCAGTGCGATACATTTTGCGGCATTAGTTCGTCCGTCAATTTAAATGCTTCGAATCGATACGAAGACAACATGAAGAGCCATGTTGTCACGATATACGGAAATGTCAATGTCGGCATACCGGCAGGCTGCAGAAATCTCATTACCGAAGCAGTAATTGCAGCCGAAATGACCGCACCGAATAAAGCAATCCCCCAACTCACTGGCCCTTCTAAAAACAGAAAGAGCGCCATCCCTGTCAACATGGAATTATATCCATAAAGCCCCCGTTCAACAATCGCCGGATTCCCACCGCCTAAACGTCCGAAAAGCGTGCCGACCGCTGCCGAAAGAAACGCCATCAAACCAAGTTGTAGGGAGGTAATCATGATTGCAGTCAATATGAATAGACCCGTCACCCAATTTTCGATTAAAATTACCTGGGAGATGCCTTTCATCGTTGCCAAAAGTAAAGGAAATCTTTTTCCGACTCCTTTCTTTCCACCGCTTTCCATACCGATGCTCCCCTTCTTTCACCTTTTTCGTTCTCATACCCTAAGACGATATATAGTAATCCCAACGGCATTGCTTTTTAATCACTTTTTATCCTTCTTACTATTGGCATCCCGTGCTGCCGTGTCGACAAGACAAAAGAGCCGCTTCACTCAACACAATCGTTGAAGAAGCGGCTTACAAATCGGCGAAGATAACGTTTTGAAGACGTGCGATCCACTTCCCAACGCCTGTGCACCACACATTTAGGACAATTCGATAAAAGTTATTTACATGCAGAAAGAAGCCGACCGAATATAGACCTGGTTGGCTTCTTTGTTTATTTTATGCAATTGTAGTAAATTATCTGACCAGAGTGTTGCACAGGCACCCAAACATGATATTTGACTTTTTCACATACGAATTGGGTGCAATTCTGATTTCAACACTTGAATCCTCCAAAATGTCTCATGTGACCGCAGTGGCATCCTCCAAAATGTCTCATGTGACCGCAGTGGCATCCGTGATGACCTTCAGGGAAAAAATTTATAGGTTGAACCATCGGTTGAACCATCGGTTGAACCATCGGTTGCACCATCGGTTGAACCATAGGTTGAACCATTTGGTGATAACCTACCGGAAATAAATTTAAACGTTGAACCATCTCGTTATGATCTTCAAGGAACAAATTTACATTTTGAATCATTTGTTCGTGTCCCATAACGTGATGTCCCATTGGGTACCCTGTTGGACGGCCTACATGTTGACCATGCGAAACGTGATGATAATGGTGATGAATGTGCTCATGGCGATGCTCTTGGCGACGCTCCTGGCGGTGCTCTTGTCGGTGCTCGTGGCGATGCTCGTGGCGATGCTCCTGGCGATGCTCTTGGCGATGCTCTTGGCGATGCTCGTGGCGGTGCTCGTGACGGTGCTCGTGACGATGCTCCTGGCGATGCTCCTGGCGATGCTCATGCCCGCGAGGAGCTTCTTCTGTATTTCTCATATTTACCCCCCTTTTCAAAGACTCTTAGTAGATTATGCTAGGCAAATAAAACTATTTAGACTATAACCCATGTTTACATATAATGAATAGCCCCCCAAAAACCAGTCTTCTCTGTGCCCTTTTTAGTGCCTGTGCACCACTTTTAAAAAAAGTTATTTAAATGCAAAAAGAAGCCGTCCAAATATTGACTTGGTTAGCTTCTTCATTTTTTATGCAATTGCAGAGAATTATCTGAACGGAGTGCTACACAGGCACCCAAACAATTCACTCACTTCTTACACCCTGACTCAACGCTTGAAAATCACTGCCTGCTGGATTTTGAAACACGCGGAGTCCGAACTCTCCCGCAACTGCAAACAAATGATCAAAAATATCAGCCTGTACATTTTCATATACAGCCCATTGAATACTGTTCGCAAAAGCATAAATCTCGATAGGCAAACCATGTTCACCGGGGGCCAACTGACGGACCATTAACGTTTTTTCCTGATGAATGCCCGGGTGCCGTTTAATGTATTCACTTATATACGCCCGAAATACCCCTATATTGGTCAGTGCCCTCCCGTTGACGATATTGCTGCGGTCAACCTTATTTACATGATTATAATCCTCGATTTCTTTTTCACGATTAACAATATAATCCTTAAGGTAGTGTATCTGCTTAAAATGCTCCATCATTTCCTCCGTGCAAAACTGGATGCTTGATGTGTCAATATACAATGAACGCTTAATACGTCGCCCACCAGATTCCTGCATACCGCGCCAGTTGATAAATGAATCCGAAATTAGCGCGTAACTCGGAATCATCGTCACCGTCTGATCAAAGTTCCGTACCATGACCGTGTTCAAAGAAATATCGATGACATCCCCGTCTGCCCCGTATTTCGTCATTTCAATCCAGTCGCCTACTCGCACCATATCATTAGCTGATAGCTGAATACCCGCAACAAGCCCTAATAAGGAATCTTTAAACACTAACATGAGCACTGCTGAAATGGCACCGATCCCGCTTAGCAGGATAAGCGGACTTTCACCGACAAGAATCGCAATGACTAACACAACGCCTAAAATAAATGTAATGATTTTGACAACTTGAATATACCCTTTAATCGGTTTCACTTTCGACACTTGGAACGTTTGGTAAATATCATTCACAGCGTTTAATAAACTATTGATTACAGTTAGGGCCACTATAATAATGTACACCCAAGCCGCTTTTTCAATTAATTCCCGATAAGCAGGAAACTTTGTTGCAAACGAAAAAATAATAATGGCAGGTACGATATGAGACAATTTGCGGAACACTTGACGTTCCAACAATATATCATCCCACTTGAAAGTATTCTTCTTCACGATATGCGTGATGAATCGGACAACCACTTTTTTTGTAATCAAATTCGCGACAATACAAATCAACGCGATAAAGATGATCATAATACCATTTGTTAGGTAGCCAACCCATGCTTCATCAACGCCGTAACCCAACAGTCGGTTACGAATAAAGTCCATCGATTTCCCTCCATCGTCTACAGTCTACTTTCCATTATAACAGAATTGGGAGGGCTACTCTTTTTCCGAGTGCCGCCCTTTGATTCGCTTAGTAAAACGGGGGAATGGATCCTTGACTATATTATCCCCCATTATTCAGATGACTTTTCGGTACCTGCTCCACATTAAGCCATGCATATTTGTAACAAGCAATTGCGTAATATAAGCGATGATGAAACGTTCTACTAGAAGAGGAGGAACGATTGAATGCCAAGCGGTACACACAGCACGGAATTGGATTTACCGATTAAAAAGATATGGGATTTTGTCAGCGATATGAACAGATGGGCTCCGCTCGTTCCTGGTTATATCGAACATACGATTTTAAGCAACACCCAATCGACGTGGACATTCAAAGGCGATATAGGCATTGTGCAAAAAACGGTCAAATTGCAAATCGACGTTACAGAGTGGAGGGAACCTAGTTTAGTCACATTCGATTTGAAAGGTGTGCACGATAACTTTGTGGGCAATGGCCACTTTAAAGCAGACGCGACGTCGAATTCTACAACATTGATGCATGGGAATTTGGACATTGCCGCAAAGGGAGTAATGGGACCGATGATCAATGCAATATTAAAATCATTCATTCCAAAAACAGTCGAAGAGTTCACAAATGCAGTTGCAGAGGAAATTACGAACATTGAATTAAAAAGAGTGTAAATCAATCAAAAAAGAGTGGCAGTCACCGATTGTAACTCGGCAACTACCACCCTTTTTTATTGTTGGTCAAACCATAGTGGTTCATTGTCATCCACTTCACCATTATAATTGATTAGAATTTCTTCCCCTGCTTTTATATCTTTATAAGCATAGAAGTCAAATGTATGTTTTTCAAAACTAATCTCATACGTTGCATTCGGCGTATATGAATGATTGAATAGCATCCCATATCCAAGAAGGATTGCGGTATGATTAATCCCATACTCAAAGGCATAATCAGCAAGAAGTGTTTGCTCAATATGTGAATGTTGATCATTTGGATAGGCAATAACAGGTGCTTCGTGTAAAATTGCACCTTTTTTGATATCACAAGTTGCGAATACCCCTCTGTTGAATTCTCCGTCACTTAGTGCAGATGTCTTTACTTCAATCATCTTGCTCACCTACTCACTTATAAAATTTACTTTCTAACTATAACATTAATCAACACAGTTAGGGATATTTTATTTTTTCGGAACGTAGGCGAAGCACTTCATCGTTAATGAATTCAATCATTCTAAAAAAAGCCTTCCTAGCAGATCCCTCATTCACTTCATCCACCTTAAAGGAAGCCGTTTATCCGATCCGGACAAAATACAGCAAAGCCCTCTTCCGAAAGTCGGCTACAAAACATCTTCATATGTTCTTCACACCATAGATTTCGTGTAATACAATAACTGCATTTTGGTTAGAATCGGGGATTATTATCAAATTGGATGCACCCTTGTCTAATTGTCCTAAAATCCAAAACCAATTCCGGAAATGATATAAGGAATGGCTGATTTGATATATGTCTCTGGCTGAACATTATTACTTCTTTTCCATTCTATTGAAGCCCCGTAAAGTCCCCAGCTTAACATGACCGCAGTAAGTTTTAATCCATTGTCATCTGCAGTAGACTGCTGTTTTACCAACATTTTATATAAGATGACTTCAAGTTGGTCCCGAATAATACGGGCAATCGTATCTTCATATCCCCTATGGCAACGGTTTGATAACGCCATTTGAAAATTGGTGATCACTTTAAAAATGTCTACCAATGTTTCCTCATTTAATTCGTTATTTTGGTACGTGTTGCAATTCAAATCAATTAATAAAACTTCTGATAATGCCTTTTCCAATAAGTCGTAAATATCTTCAAAATGATAATAGAACGTGGCTCGGTTAATCATAGCCTCGGCTGTAATATCCTTGACGGTAATATCCTTGAATTCCTTCCTACCCGAAAGTTCTATAAAAGCATCCGTTATTAATTTACGTGTGCGAAGAATTCTGGGATCCACCTTAGTTTCAGTCATTTTTTCATCCCCTTACTTTATAACCATTTTCTTAACTATATTGGATTAACGACAGTTCCGCAAAACTATTGGTTTAGATCATTTAAATTATGACTTAACTATCAATTTTTGATTGTGGTTAAGAGAATAGGACAACTATTTACCCCAACCTATAGGCTTACGATTTTATTTCAAAAACTTGCTATAGTAAAGATATCCAAAAATTTCAAGGGGGTAAATCCGACGCTTATGAAAAAAAGATATATACTGATGGGTTCATTGATGTGTCTACTTTTATTAGGCGCTTGTGCGAATAAATCTGCTTCTGTGGATGAATCGCAGTCAACGCCCGTTCAAAAGCAGGAGCAAAAGGAAGATTATGAAGCAGCCATTGAAAAGAAAAATGCTGAACTTGAAATGACGCCTTTGGAACTGACGAGCTATAGCGAAGAAGTGGGCGCTACGTTGATAGAACCGACCCACACAAACTTTGCGGTAAATGAATTCGTCACAGTTGAAGGAACGGTTGAAAATCAGGAACAATTACAAGAAAACTATGTATGGATCAAAATCAAGTTTGACGGAGAAGCGACTTCCGACGACTCGATGGAATACTATGCACCTATCCAAGACGGTAAATTTAAGCAGGATGTTAGGCTGTTCAACGGGGAGGGCGAATACCGGGTAACTGTGATGCTCCCAAGCAAGGACCAGAAAAATTATTATTATGATCTTGCAAAATTCACTGTGTTTAATGTTAACCCTGCTATGGAGCGAGATCTTACGTATACCCCTTTTGCTCAGGAAGCGGGATTATCGCTTCAATCTCCGGACAGTGGATATGTTAAAGAAAGCGAGATTTTTAAACTAAAAGGGAATATCCCCTCTATCAAGGGACCAAACGAAGCAGTGATGCTTGAATTAAAAAAGGACGGAGAAACATGGAAACATGTACTTCCTGTTAAAAACGGCAAGTTCGCGTATGACGTCCCTTTATTTTACGGAAAAGGGGTCCATGAATTAAAAGTTTACGTACCTGACGAGGAAAAAAATAACTATTTCCAGGCAGGCACAGTTCTTTACATCGACAATGAATCTGAACTTATCACTGAACCGATTCAGTACATGACGACCTATCAAGAACGTGGTGTCAATCTCACTTATCCAACGGCCGGCGGTGAAGAGACCAATTTAACGTATCGCATAAAAGGCACCATTGACAAAGATGCCCCATTTGCAAAAGAGACGACGCATCTTTATATTACGACGAAAAAAGATGGCGAGGAGGCTTTATCTGTCATTCCAGTAAAGGATTATTCATTCGATGATGAGTTCTATTTGCGCTTCGGACCGGGGACGTATGAAGTAATTGTGAGTGTTCCGGAAATAAAAGAGAAGAACAGTTCCAAGTTTTATTATGAATACGTTGCCCAATTCACAGTTGAAAGCACAGGCACTAAGGATCAACGTGATTTATTGCCATCACGGGGAGTTCAGTCCGATGCCCCTGAAATTATCGCGATTGCGGAAGAACTCATAAATGATGGAATGACAGAACGAGAGAAAGCGAAGGCAGTCTATGAGTTTACGGCAAAGTCGATTGCCTATGACGTTCAAAAACAGAAAAATAGCGAGTTTGAGTGGGATGATAGTGCACTAAAGGTACTCGAGCTTGAAAAAGGGATTTGCCAGGACTACACCTATCTTGCCCTCGCATTGCTTCGTGCGTCTAACATGGAAGCTAGATATATAGCTGGAACAGCTGGAGCGGGCTTCAATTTCTCACGCCACGCATGGGTGGAAGTGAAGGTCGATGGCGAATGGCTAACGATGGACCCTACTTGGGGCGCTGGTTATGTACAGAACGGCGAATTCGTTGCGAACTACACAGAGGAATACTTCGAGCCGGATGAGGAAGCATTTAAGACGCACTCCCGCCACGGAGTGCAATATTGATAAAACGAGCGATTTCCTGATTTATTCAAGAAATCGCTCGTTTTTTTCGTCTATCGGACTTGGTCTTCATATTTATGAAGATACATTGTTTTGCCGCTTCTTTTTTTACTTAGGACGAGGTGCTTGACCTTACTTTTCTTTGAAGGAGAGTTGATGAACACATAGACTGCCCCTACAAAAAATCCACCGCCTATAATATTGCCGAGTGTGACAGGAACAAGATTGTGCAGCGCGCCCATTAGCGTAACGGTTTCCGGATGCGGAGCTGCGAGTGCAATTGAAAATGTAACCATATTGGCTACACTATGTTCAAACCCTGCTGCGACAAAGGCAAACACTAATAGTAGAATGACCGTAATTTTCGGCCCATCCCCTTTTACATGCATTGGAATCCAGACAGCGAGACAGACGACTATATTACAAAGGATGCCCCTAAAAAACGGTTCACTAAAAGATCCGCTCATTTTCATAGCTGCAGAAGACATCAGCAATTCACTATTTTCCATTGAAGAAAATAATCCTGAATACATGACAAGAAGACCGAAGATAACGGCTCCGATCAAATTACCTCCATAACATGCTAACCAATTTTGCAAAGTATCCTTCACCGTTGTTGCTTTTTTCAGAGTGGCCATTGTAAAGTACATCGTATTTCCTGTGAATAGTTCTGCACCGCCGTAAATAATGAGGATAAGTGCGATACCAAAGAAAATGGATGACATGATAGATGCTACCGGTGACTGACTATCAAAGAATCCTTCACCTAATCGAAAAGATACCATAAGTCCTATTCCGACAGAAAAAGCTGCAAGCGCCGCTCTTATTAGGTATTTTAAAACGGAATCATTTAATATCCCCTTCTTTTTTAGTGCTAATTCTACTGCCTGTTCTAATGGTTGTTTCATTTATATTCCCTCGCTATTCTGAGTTTGTGAAGAATTTCACAAACTTTATAAATCCATCATACACCCTTTTCCAAACTTGTAAATCGTAAAATGTTGAACAAAATATGACTTATACATTTGGGCCAAGGAAATTTGACAACTATGTGAAAGGTAAAAAAACGGATTGAATTATCCTTCATAGCGTATATAATGGAATTGTAGACATTGTGAAATGTTTCACATAGTCGAAACGGGCCGTTTAAAAATTAAAAAGAAGAGGTGTTTGGAAATGGCAAAGATTCTTGTAGCAGGCGAAATCCCCCAAATTGGTTTAGATATATTAACGAAAGATCATGAAGTTGAAGTATTTACAGGTGAGAAATTAATTTCCGAAGCAGAATTACAGGAGCGCATTAAAGATAAAGATGCTTTGATAAGCTTACTTTCTACTCCCGTAAGTCAGAAAACCATTGATAACGCACCCAATTTAAAAATCATTGCAAACTACGGAGCAGGTTTTAATAATATAGATTTTGACTATGCAGCTTCGAAAGAAATCCCGGTAACAAATACACCGGTTGCTTCAACAGCCGCCACTGCTGATTTAACAATTGCATTATTGTTGGCTGCAGCAAGAAGGGTTGCCGAAGGAGATGAGGTGTGCCGCACAATTGGATTTAATGGTTGGGCACCACTTTACTTCAGAGGACGTGAAGTAACAGGAAAAATAATTGGAATTGTCGGCTTCGGACAAATTGGCCAGGCAGTAGCAAAACGCGCAGCCGCGTTTGATATGAAAGTGATCTACAGTGGTCCAAGACAAGCCGATATAGGTGTAGAAAAAGCATTGAATGCAACCTATGTTTCTTTCGATGAGTTGCTCGCCCAGTCAGATTTCATTACCATCAACTGTTCTTATAATCCAAGCATGAAGCATATGTTCAGTACAAGACAATTTGAGATGATGAAGCCGACAGCCTATTTAATCAACTGTGCTCGTGGTCCAATTGTTGAAGAAGCGGCCTTAATCAAAGCTTTGGAAGAGAACTTAATTGAAGGTGCTGCATTAGATGTATTTGAATTTGAACCTGAAATCAGTGAAGGCTTAAAAAAACTAAAAAATGTCGTTTTAACACCTCATATCGGAAATGCAACATTTGAAGCTCGTGATGCAATGGCGGAGATGGCTGCAACGAATATTGTAAAAGTATTAAATAATGAAGAGCCTCCATTTGTCGTCAACGGAGTAACAAGTAAGCAAGCTGTCACTACTATTTGAAAGAGGGCATTGAAAATGGAAGTTAAAACAGAATTAGCTACAAGAAGATTTTTCAAACTTGAAGATTTAGCGCAATTTGACCCTAACAAAGGGAAAAAAACTATTTTTTACGAAACAGAGAAAACTGCTGGTGCTGTCTGGTGTTTAGAGCCCGGACAGGAAATATTCAAGCATTCTCATACTACTTCAGATGATTTGTGGATTTGTCTTCAGGGGACAGGAACATTCTATCCGGGAAATGGAGAAGAAGTCGAAATTACTCAAGGAGATCTCATTGTATCTTACCCTGGCCAGCAACACGGAATGCGCAACACAGGAGACGAGCGCTTTGTCTGTATTGGAGTTGCCGGCCCGATACCAATGGACTTAGTATTACATTAAATCCTTCATGAAATACAAAGAAGAAGCCGATCAAATTGTTGATTGATCGACTTCTTCTTTTTTAATTTATGAAATCGTATTGTAGTATCTGGGTAGTGGACTGCGCAGGCACCCACAAAATTATGCTTTTGGAGCTGTTCCTTCAGCGTTTGATATAACTACATCGACTTGGATCAAAGCATTTTCAGGTAAAGCTGATACGCCAACTGTTCTTCGTGCTGGCACACCGCCCGGGAAGAATGTTTTGTAGACTTCGTCTACTGCATCGATATCTTCGATGTTTGTAAGGAAGAGATTTACTTTAACGATATCGTCCATAGCATGATTGATGCTTTCTACAATTGCTTTAACATTTTTCAAGCATTGTTCAGCTTGCTCTTTTACACCACCAGCTACCAATTGACCAGTTTTTGCTTCCATTGGCAATTGAGCTGAAAGGTGATTGTAATGAGAGAACGCTACAGTTTGTGTAGATAGGGAATCTTTTGGTGCATTTTCTGTGTTGTTTGCCCAAATCACAATGCCATGTCTATCTTCAATCTCTTGTGGAGGTGTTCCGTCTCCGTGTGACACGACAGCTTCAATTTGTACTAAAGCATCCATCGGAAGAGCTGAAACTTCAACTGTTGTACGTGCAGGGACGTATGCTACTGCTCTTGCGATAGCGGAGTCTGGGAAGAATGTTGAATACACTTCGTTTACCGCTTCGATATCCGCAAGGTTCTTAACGAAGATCGTCGTTTTAACAATATCGTCAAAAGGAACGTCGATGCTTTCTAAAATTGCTTTAATGTTTTTCAATGACTGTGCAGTTTGCTCTTTTACACCACCAACAACTAATCTGCCTGTTTTTGGATCGATTGGCAATTGAGCTGTAAGGTAATTGTAATGGGAGAATGCCACGGTTTGTGTAGATAGTACACTTGTAGGTGCATTCGCAGTGTTATTTGTAAGTTTAATGAGGTCGCCAGCTTGTGGGGCGTTTGGAATTGAACCTTCACCGTGTGAAAGAAGTGCTTCAATTTGTACCATAGCACCCATCGGCAAAGCTGCAACTGCAACAGTTGTCCGTGCAGGAACATAAGTTGGGAAGAATGTTTTATACACTTCGTCTACAGTGTCAACATCTTTGATATCTTTAACGAATACCGTGATTCGAACGATATCACTCATAACATGACCTACGCTGTCTACAATTGCTTTAATATTAGTAAAGCACTGCTCAGCTTGTTCTTTTATACCACCAGCAACCAATTTACCTGTTGTTGGATCGACAGGCAATTGCGCTGAAAGATTATTGTAATGAGAAAAAGCAACAGAATGTGAATATAGACCGTTACCGCTTGGTGCATTTTCCGTATTTTTTGCTGAAACTGCGTTATAGTTGCTCATGATTGTATTTCCCTTCTTGATAAATATTAAGTAATTCTAGTATGCACCAAAAAAGCCGTTCTAAACCGCTTTGAGTGCTATGCAATTATAGCAGTCTTTGTTCACTATAGCTAACCTTATGTAAGAAACGGCAAAAAGACTCCAGTAGGTACCTGTGCAGCAGCATTTAAGGTGACACCTGAAGAATATATCAAATCAGCAATTCCTTATACCATGTCTGGGATTGTTGTGGAATAAGATAAACTCCCCTTGTGCAGTAAAGAAAAACAAACACCGATTATTGGTGTTTGTTTTTCTTATGGCTTAGAAAATGGTTAATCCAAAGAATTATCTATATCACCAATTTCATCTTACGACTCTTCCCACTTAGTTTTTTAGTTAACTCGGGATAATATCACCGTAATCTCTCCGGAGTTTACTAAGTTTCTCCAAGTTTTCTATGGACTGCTGTTCCAACTGATTGCCAATTAGCATAACCAAAGTTTCCACCACGGTTGTAGGTGCGACCATTGAATGGAAATCCCATGTATCTCCACGGTGGGCATACAACACATAATCTGCAAGTTTGTTCATGCTTGCAACGAGCTGATCCGTAAAAAGAATGGATTTAATATTTAATTGGTTAGCGTAATTAAGAATGGCTTCTGTCTCGGGTAGCAATTTTACATATTGAAAAATAACTATACAATCGCCTTCCTGAAAATGTATCATAGATTCAAAGATTTCATGACCGCTTTTCGCCATTTTTTCAACCGGAATTCCAAACCTTTTCAGACGATGCTCAATTAAATTGCCAAGTCCCTCAGAGGATGAGGGCGCATATACGATGACCCTCTTTGCCTTTTTAATTTCTACTGCAGACTCATTTAAATCCTCACGATTGAGGTGGGTATGTGTTTGAAAAAGATATTGATAACTTTGTTCAATAATCCGGTCGAATACATCATCACTCCCCATATCAAGGAAGAAATTTCTTAATTTATTCTCCGGAGTAGTATTGATCCGCTGTTTCACATGTTCTTTGAACTGTTTAAAGTTCTTGTAACCAGCCACTTGCCAGAAACGAGATATCGTAGCAGTACTCACTTTTGCCTCCCTTGCAATATCTTCTATCGACATGTAAGCAACATTTACTATACCCATCTTTTCAATGACTTCCATTACTTGTTGATGCTTCATTGACAACTCTGTTTTATTAACGTCTAAAAAAATTGCCACGCACTGTCACCAACCTTCTATAGTTATTTCTATTATAATTATTTTCCCCTTATGATGTGTAAATTTTTTTTCATAGTGGAAATTACCTTACTAATATTTACATGCTATTTACCTATCTACCATACTATATTAACGATTGAACGTTACTATAAAAGTAGTAAGAATATAAGGGAGGAATCAGTAGTGCCAACTAATTTGTCAAACAAAGATCGGTACACCCAGTCGCAAAAAATGATGATTTTCATCCTGTCGATGTCGTTATTTGGTCTTGCAAGTTTATTTACAGAACTATTGCCAGAGTTCCAATTAGGTCCGATTGATATTTCCATCTCGTATCTAGCATTTATCCCATTAATACTGGTATTTTTATTTCATCCATTGTATGCAGCAATTGGAGCATCCGTTGGAGATATTATTTTCGGAAAATTATTACTCGGAGACTTTGGTGGAATAGCTGAATTAGAAGGGTTTATTGAATTTTCTTTAGCAATGTATGTCGCCGGTCTACTTGTAAGGGATCCAAGTAATAGAAGACAAGTTGGTATTGCGGTTATCGTAGGTGTCGGAATTGACCAAATGCTTAGCTCAATTGTCGATATTGGAAAAGTATGGTTTGGAATTGAAGAGTTAGAAACTGTTACTGGTTTACCTGAAAGTATTCTTGCTATTGAAGCATTCAGCTTTGTAAATGAAATGGTTATTTCAGGAGTGTTGTTTGGATTGATACCAACACTTTATCTGCTTCCTAAACTTTACGGAAAAATCGAACCATTAATGGGAATTAATCCCCGGAACCCAGATGTCAAAGGTTCGATGCTCGAATATATTTCCGCTCGTTTTGTAATTGTAGCAGTATTCTTAGCCTTTGTAGGAATGGTGGCAGAATATATGTCTGATATGGATATCAACTTCGCTGTATGGGAGCCAGATTTCTTAGAACAATTTGGAGATGGATATATATGGATTCCTATTTCTGCTGCGGCGATTATCGTAATCTTTATTATTAGTATCGCAATAAAAATGGGTAAAAAGAAGGATGAAAAGAATAAATGGGCAGTTTAAATCAACCAATCATTGAAATTAAAGATGTACACTATCAATACCCTGGAGCAAAAGAGACAGTGTTAAATGGAGCGAGCCTTACCATTAATAAAGGTGATTTTCTTGCCATTATTGGTGGTAATGGTAGTGGTAAGTCAACTATATGTAAAACGATCAACGGTTTAATTCCGCATTATTTTTCTGGTGATTACAATGGAGAGGTTATTGTAAACGGGCTATCTGTTAAAGAGCAGCCCGTTTCCATTCTTAGTCATCATGTCGGTTATGTTTATCAGGATTTTCAAAATCAGTTGATGAAGTTAACCGTTCTGGAAGACGTTGGATTTTCACCACTTAATTTCGGATATCCAGATTATGAGGAAAAAGCGATGTGGGCATTAGAACTGCTCGGTATCGAACACCTCAAAGACAAAACGGTTTGGGAACTTAGTGGTGGGCAGCAACATTTAACTGCACTTGCTGGAGCTTTGGCTTTAAATCCCGAAATACTAATTATTGATGAACCTGTTGCACAGCTTGACCCACAGCATGCAACATTAATCTATGATAAATTGCAGTATTTAAATGAGGAACTAGGAAAAACAATTATTGTTATCGAGCACCATACCGAATTCATTGCGAATTATTGTAAACATGTTGCCCTAATTGAAAATGGTCAGGTGAAATGGCATACAGACGTAAAGCAGGGCTTGTTAAATATAACCGAACTTGAGGATGTACACATTTACCCACCCCAAGTAACACAGGCAGCTTTGCAAATCGCTAGTTTTTCTAATTCAGATGAACTGCCAATTACAGTAGATGAAGCAAAGGATTATTTTAAAGATTACTTCTTTGATCCAGGAACGGATAGCAATCAAGCAAATTTACATTCAACAGATTCGGCTATCTTATCGATAAAAGATGTCCGATACGAAGTTAAAACACTACAAGGTGAAAGAAGAACTGTTTTGGATATTGATGCACTAACCTTCTTTGAAGGTGAAAGAGTTGCGATTGTCGGGAACAATGGTGCAGGCAAAACAACTTTAATGAAAAGTCTAGCTGGTATTAATAAACCGCGTAAAGGCGAAATAATAGTAGATGGCATCGATGTGATGCGAGCGCCTGTTGAAAAGCTTTCCAGTCACATTTCCTATATTTATCAAAATCCTGAGGAAATGTTTATTCAAGATACCATTCAAAATGATGTAACATATTTCGGAAACGTACGCAATTTGGATCGGAAAGAATTATATGAACAAATTGCTGATCAATTAAATTTGCATGCACTTCTTCCAAAAGACGGCAGACTACTTAGTGGTGGACAACAAAGAAGATCTTCTGTTGCGATTGGCTTAGCGATGATGCCAACGGTAATGATGCTAGATGAACCAACTGCAAGCTTAGACGTAGGGAACAGAAAGCAATTAATTCGTATCCTACATTCCATTCGTGACAGAGTGAAAACGGTACTAATTGCCACGCACGATATGCAGCTCGTTTCGGAGTGGGCAACGAGAGTCATCGTAATGGAACATGGAAAAGTCGTATTTGACGGTACACCACGGGCACTATTTGAACGAATTGAGGTTTGGAAAAGCGCCGGACTGAAGTTACCGCAAATTGCCGAGTTAAGTTTGGAACTAAATATTCACCCGGCATTATCTGTGGAGGAATTTGTTGGAAGGGTAAAGGAGGTTCAAGTAATTGGAGCTAACGGATAAAATTAAAGACGTTCTAAATGTCCAAACGATTAAGCTCGAATTAATTAAAACCGCCTTCGGAAAACCTGATGTCTATATGGCAAAAATTGACCCTAGAGTACTAATGTTTTGGTATTTAACGGTCAGTATCTTACCATGGTTTACTTTTAATAATACCATTTTGCTCTTAATCATTGCATATACAACTTTCTTAGCTGTCATTTCAAGAGTAAGTCCGTTAATCCTTACATTACTCGGAATTGGTATCATCACCGAACTCTTTACGCTATTCATTGTATCCCTTATTTTTGGTGGAGGAACATTCGAAACGATTCTGCCATTGCTCACGTTTTCGATGAAACTTTTCATCATGTCGATTGCAAGTGTCTCGGTCTTTGCAAGCATGAGTCCCGAACGTTTAAGTGACGGGTTGCTAAGCTTAAAGGTACCAGCTCAATTTAGTTTTGCCGTTTCCTATGGTTATAGAATGCTACCGATTTTATTGGATGAGTATCACCAAATTTTCCAATCTTTTCGTTTACGTGGGAAGACTCCAGAAAAACATGGTTTTCTCAAATGGCGCATCGTTTACTACTATATAAAAGTAGTGATTCAATCATTCTACCCATTAATGTTAAACATCGCTAAACGAACAAGATTGACAGTAGAAGCGTTAGAAGTACGCGGCTTCTCTTATTCACTACACAGTTCCGTCGCAAAAAAAAATAAATTATCCTATTTAAAAGTCAGGACGAAAGATTATATATTTATCATCACACAACTCACTATTCTTCTACTTATTTTATGGGCCGGAGATGTTTTTCCAACATAAGTTCGTAGATTTAAATCGAAAGGAGTTTTTACATGTATATTGATTTTCACACCCATGCAAATTTAGCAAAGAAAATAACGGTTTCCCTTGAGGTTTTCAAGGGAAAAATGCAGGAAGCAAAGGAAAGTGGACTTACCGCTCTAGCAATCACGGAGCATTTTAACTCTAAGAATATTATCGATTTATACGAAACACTACAAAAGGAATTCCCATACAAGGGAGAGTATTATGAAATCGAAGGAATGAAAGTATTCTGTGGCTTAGAAATTGACGTAAAAGAAACGGGACATTTCCTTGTTATTGGGTCTCGAGACGACATTTTAACCATTGCTCGTTTACTTCTAGCCCATCAAAAAGAGGAAAATTTCCTTCCAGTAAAAGATCTCATTGAATTACTGGCTGATTTTAATGTATTAAAGATTGGGGCACATCCTTTACGCGAATCGACACCTTGGGAACATCATGATTCTTCCGTATTAAAGCAATTCGATGCCTTTGACTTAAATGGTAAAGATTTATATACGTATGGAAATGAAATAGAAGAACGTGTTCGCACATTCGCTAGTCAGTATAATGTTCCTGTCGTTGGTGGAAGTGATACCCACCACCAACTGCAATACGGGTCAATTATAAACGAATTCCCAGAATGTGAATCCATTGATGAATTAAGGTCTACGATTCAAAAAGGAGATTATGAAACAAGAATTTCACCCTGCATAGATATCAAGGTTAAAGCTGCAAATCAAGTTAAAAAAATGATAAAACAAACCATCACAGTTTAAACTAGTGAACGGTGCCTGTGCAGCACGCATTTATGACAATTCAATAAAGATTATATAAATACACATAGAAGCCAATCAACTTACCTGGGGAAGAAATCTTAAACCTCTTGAAAGTAAGTACGGGAGAAAGCTCGGTCGTTAGAAACCGGAGCGATGTTTCAGAATAGACAGCAGCAACTGCATTATCTGTTCTTTTAAAAGTCTTGATCGCAACATACAATCAAGGCATTAAACATACTGCATCTATGCCGTTCAATGCTTTATCATCTACACAATTATTTGACTCGATGGGTAAAAAGAAACCAGAAGCTTAATCACTAATTAAAAACTCTACAAAAGATATTGATAGTCTAAAAAGAAGCTCCTCACAAGTTCAATGACTTATGAGAAGCTTCTTCTTATTTGGTAAAGAATTTATCTATCTCTTCCCTTTATCATAAATCTCACCTAACGCTCTCGGAGCACGATTTGATTTAGAAAAGAAGATCAATAACAATAACGTTAGTACATACGGTAGTATCATGAATAAATCAGTGAAACTGCTTGGCAATGCCATCGCCTGTGCGATAAACATTCCCCCGGATTTAGCAAAACCAAATAATAGACAAGCTGCTAACGTCGGGAGAATTCTCCAGTTACCAAAGATTAATGCTGCAATGGCTAAGAATCCATATCCCATATAAATGCCTGAAGAAAATTGGGCTGAAATGGAATAGGCAAAACACATACCAGCGAGACCCGATAGCATTCCAGATATAAGCACCGCGGAAAATCGTATTTTATATACATTTACGCCTGCTGCGTCAACGGATTGAGGATTCTCCCCACTCGCTCTTAAGCGTAATCCGAACTTCGTTTTATACAATACATACCAAGCAAAAATAGCAATCACAATGATGATCACTTCGAACGGATACACATCCGTAAATACCGCACCAATCACCGGTATATTGGCTAAACCGTCAATTGTAAAACGCTCCGATACGCCCAATCGGAACTTGTCCGAAGCCGCTCCGAATACAAGCGCATTGATCTGTGTTGTTAAGAAAGTCGTTAGAGCCAGCGCCAAAATATTGATGACAACACCGCTGATTACTTGATTTGCCTTAAATTTAATACTTAATACGGCATGAATCATGGAAAAACCCATCCCGCCAATCATCGCAAATAGTAATGCGACATAGAACATATCTTCAATAGCTGCTCCTGAAGCATTTGCAATTAACACAGCTGACATAGCCCCGATGAATGCCCCAAAACCTTGAAAGCCTTCAAGTGCTAAATTGGTAACTCCACTTTTTTCACTATATATACCGCCTATTGCCATGATAAAAAGAGGCAGAGCAAAGGATAATCCATCAATAATAATCGTATCCATCTATGATTCACTGTCCTTTCGATCCACTTCTTTTTCCTTCAAGCGGCTGACTTTATGCTTTACGTACGCTCCACATGCACTAAACAATAGGATTAACCCGATGATCACAGAAGCAATTTCCTGTCTAATCCCAGCCTGTGAACTCATATACGTACTTCCTTGGTCAATAATCGATACTAAGAAGGATGAAAAAATAATCCCGATCGGATGGGAGTTCCCCAATAGTGCTACCGCAATGGAGTCAAAACCGATACTTGTTAATACCTTTGGTTGAATGGAAGCAAAATCACCTAAATAATACGTCACACCTGCGAGACCAGCCAAACCTCCTGAAATGATCATGGCTAAGACCATATTGCTTCCGACCTTTATCCCTGTATACTTCGCCGCATCTCGGTTGGATCCTACTGCTTTAATTTCAAGACCAACGACAGTTTTGTCTAAAAGAAACTTGATGAAAATCGCTACTACAATGGCCAAAATAAAGCCCAATGGAATATCCATTTTCAGGTTTGCAAACTCAACATTTACTAACGTCAATCTTGCTGCTTCCGTAATGTATTTGGATTGTCTTGAAACCGGGTCAATATAATACATATGAATGAAGAAGCTTATCACGTACTGAGCGATGTAATTTAGCATAATCGTAGTTACAACTTCATGAATGTTAAACTTATATTTTAACCACCCAACAAGACCGCCCATCAATCCTCCTGCAACCATTCCGATTAGCAACACAAGCGGCTTAGCAATGATTGCATCTAACCCACTGTAGCCAACAATAATGGTTGCTAAGAAACCGGAGAAGAGCATTTGACCCGAAACCCCGATATTAAATAGGCCCGCTCGAAGTGCAACTGCCACCGCCAAACTGGCAAATACAAGTGGCGTCATAGCGTCTAACAAACTCAGAAAGTCAGTCAGCAAGCTCTTATAACCAGCGTACGTTGCCTTAGGGAAGATTCCTGCCCCTTGGAACAAATTGTAAAATGCTTGAATCGGATTTTTGCCAAGCAACAGTATGACGATAGCCGCAACAATAAAGCTGACAAGTATAGAGACTACCGGAATTGTGATCGGTTGCCATTTCTCATTCCGTATTGGCCAAAACAGACGATAACTTAAGCTTGTTTTCTTTTTATCTTTACTCATGCTTAGCCCCCATCATATATTCGCCGACTTCATTCGTCGTTAATGATTCACTGCTTGCAACTTTTTGAAGTTGGCCATTATAGATCACGCCGATCGTATCCGCTACATTCATAATTTCGTCTAACTCGAGCGAAACCAATAGGATCGCTTTCCCTTGATCACGTTGTTCTATCATCATCTTATGAATATTTTCGATCGCACCAATATCTACTCCACGTGTTGGCTGAACGAAAATCATGAGCGGGGATTGCAATTCGATTTCACGAGCAATGATGGCCTTTTGCTGGTTCCCGCCACTCATCGAACGGACCTGCGTCTTAATGCCTTGTCCACTTCGAATGTCATATTTATCAATCATCTGACTGCCAAATTGATCAAATTCCTGTTTATTCAATATTCCTTTATTGGAAAAAGGCTTCTTGTAGTACTGCTTTGAACCTATGTTCGTTGATAAATCAAAGTCCAAAAACAGTCCAAATCTTTGTCTATCTTCAGGTATATAAGAGATTCCAGATTCAGTTCTGTTTCTTATACTGTCATTCGTAATGTCCTGTCCATTGAGGAATATCTTTCCGCCGCTTGCTTTAGTCAAACCGGCAATGGCATCCGCTATTTCAACTTGTCCATTATCCGCAACGCCCGCAATCGCAAAAATTTCACCACTGTGTATTGTAAAGGAAACGTCTTTGACGACTTCAAATCCATCCTCATTTTTCACGGTTAACTGTTCTACTTTCAGTACTTCCTCTTTAAACTCTGCAGGTGCCTTTTCCGATTCAAAATTTACTTCTCTACCAACCATTAATTGAGCCATAAGATTGACCGATGTTGTCTTCACATCCAATACATCAATCAACTTACCTTTGTTCAATACGGCACAACGATCGGCTACTTTCTTAATTTCTTCTAATTTATGTGTAATTAAAATGATTGTTTTTCCACTGTTTCGTAGACCTTCGATAATACCTAACAAAAATTCGATTTCTTGAGGCGTTAGAACTGCTGTTGGTTCATCGAAAATAAGGATTTCTGCTTCACGATAAAGCACTTTCAAAATTTCTACTCGTTGTTGCATGGAAACTGTAAGATCGGCAATTTTTTTCGTAGGATCCACTTCCAAGCCGAAGTTCTTGGACAGTTCCTCAACTTTACGATTGGCATTCCGAATACCTACATATGGAAAGAGACCGGCAAATTTACTGATGGGCTCGACCCCTAATATGATATTCTCTGTAATCGAATAATCTTCGACTAACTTAAAATGCTGGTGGACCATCCCGATGTTAAGGTTTGCTGCATGGTTTGGCGAACTGATTTGAACCTTCTCTCCCCGAATATAGATTTCTCCTTCATCGGGTTCGTACATTCCACTCAGAATACTCATCAACGTTGATTTGCCTGCACCATTTTCACCAAGCAAGGCAAATATTTCTCCCTTTTTAATGCCAATGGATACGTCATCATTTGCTACGATTCCAGGGAAACGTTTCGTAATCTGTTTCATCTCTACGATATAATCAGACATCTTTCTTCTCCTTCCTCACAATAAGTGGAAAAATAATAGAAGTTCATCATTCCCTAATCATTCGATTAATGAACTGATAAACTTCTATTGTCATTGTGTCTCTAATTAATCTTATAGTCCTGGAAACTCTTCTGGAGTGTTTCCATTAAAATTGGATGCAGGTACGATCGTGCCATCTTTCACTAACTCGTACGCCTCATTCAATTTGTTTAGCGTATCCTCAGATAATTGGTGACGACCTTCTTCTTTGATAAAACCAGTTGACTCTGTATCTGCATAAAGAACAACGTTACCGCCTTTGAAGGATCCATCAGCAACAGAATTCAATGATTTTTCAATGTTCATAGCCATGAATTTTACAGCAGATGTCAATACGATATTTTCAGAACCGTTTGAACCGTCATCATATTGGTCAACGTCTACACCAATTACTTTTACATCATTTTTAGCTTCCTTAGCTGCCGTGAATACACCATTTCCAGTGCCGCCTGCAGCAACGAAGAGGATATCTACACCTTGTTTGATTAAAGCGTTACCGATTACTTTACCTGTTGCTTCATCCGCAAAGGATCCTGCATAGTTACCACCAACATCAGCACCAGTAACGTCAGTACCTGCATATCCAGATAGTTCAACGAGTTCAACACTTTTTCCATAAACTTTATTCGCGTAATTTACGCCTGACTCAAAACCAAATTGATAGTTAACATTTGAAGGATAAGCAATGCCATTTACAACTGCTACTTTGTTTGTCTTAGTTTCAAGTGCTGCAGCCATTCCTGCAAAGAAACCACTTTCTTGTTCTGCGAAGTTCATCGCATAGATATTATCGAACTCAGTTTGGCCATCTACAGGAGCTGGCTCAGTGTCATTCATGATGAAGATCTTATCAGGGTTTTCTACAGCGATGCTAGAAACTCCAGCAAATTGGAATCCAGGTGTAACAATTACATCATAATCTGCCACAATATCGGCAACAGCTTGTACAGCTGCAGCTGGATCACCTGTTGGTTCTTTAACTGATTTTACTGTTGCTGTTGGATTATTTTCGATAAACTTCAAGATGCCGTTATAGTTATCTTCATTAAAGTTACCATCATCAACGCCAGAAGGGCTTGTTACGATAGCAATTTTCAATCCGTCTTCGCTATTTCCAGCCTTATCTTCCTTTTTATCAGCTGCGTTACTTCCGCAAGCGGCCATAACAACAGTCATAAAAGCAATAAGTAATACCATTGCAAATTTCTTTGTACTATTCATTGAAATGATCCTCCCTGTAATCTTGTTGTGTATTTGTAAAAAATAAAAAGCACCGATTGGGTACCGGTGCTTGACGTCAGGAAGGTAGACAATAGAAATAAATAAGGTATTTATCGCTATTGTATATACACAACCTCGTAGTCAAGCTATTTACGGCAGCTTGGTAGAAACTTTCGGGCCTTATCCCCAACATTATACGAGAAAAATATTTATTTTTTACATACTCATAGTATCACCAGCCTTTCTTGCTGTCAATAAAACACGAACAATTTCTATAGAAAAAGCATCAATATTCGTTAATTTACTGATTATTTATAAAGAAATATACTTATGAGTAAATTCCGGATGAATTTCAGAGTGTATACAAACAACTAATTTGAATTAGTTGTAGAAAAGCGAGTCTTTTCTTATAATTATTTTTGTTCAAATTGTTATATTTTTAATAGTAATTATTCGGTACGTATAAAATTACTGGTAAAAGGAATGAAGACAATCACCGATGTTTCAATCAAAAAAAGTGGTTATCCAGACGACAAAATCGTCCGAATAACCACTCATTCTTCATGCTTATTTCAAATGCCCTCAGCCCGTGTATTGAATCAATTGAGCAACCACTAATGTGACAACACCAATTGCAGAGAACACGAGGAATAGCGGCATATAGAAACGAATCCATTTTTGCCAAGATACACCGGCGATAACAAGTGCAGCCATAAAGTAACCAGACGTCGGGAATAGAATATGAGCAAAGCCGTCCCCGAACTGGAACGCAAGTACTGCCGTCTGTCTTGTTACGCCGATCATGTCTGCAAGTGGCCCCATGATTGGCATTGTGACTAAGGCCTGTCCACTTCCAGACGGGATGATAAAGTTAATCGAGAGCTGTACGAGATACATACCTACTGCACCGAGAACGGATGGCATCTCGCCAACCAATGAACCTAAGCTATGAACGATCGAATCCATGATTTGTCCGTCCTCAAGCACAACAGCGACAGAACGGGCAAGACCAACAATAATGGCTCCCATAAGCACTTCACGGAATCCATCCGTAAACGCGTTAGAAATTTGGGTAGCGTTCAATCCTGCAATCAGGCCGACGACAGCCCCCATAAAGATAAACAGTCCTGCCATCTCTACCATGAACCAACCTTGTTGAAGCACACCATATACTAAAATCCCAAGGAAGATGAAAGCAGCAATTGAAGCATACTTTTGTCTTGTGTTCATGCTTTTCGCTTCAATTTTACCTTTCTGCTTGTAAAGTTCCCTTTTTTCTTGGTCATCTTCATATACATAGCTGTTTAAAGGATTCTGCTGTACCTTTTTTGCATAACGCATGATGAAGAAAATCCCTATCGATATACAAATAACGAAGAGAGCTAAACGCAACGGCAATCCTGAAAACACCGGGACACCTACGATTTTCTGAGACAATCCTACGTTAATTGGATTTAAAACTCCGGTAGTAAATCCGACAACCGTACCGACAAGCGCAATCGATGCAGCCACAATGGAATCATACCCTAAGGCGATGATTAATGGCATAATGACAGGAATATAAACGAGCGATAGCTCAGGGGTTCCGATTAATGTTGCCCCGATTGCAAATACTGTCGTTAAGATTGGGATCAATAAAATACTATTTTTTGCAAAACGGTTTGCCAGCCTGTCCACAACAACTTCAATGATTCCGGTTGCCTTCAGCACCGCAAACATACCGCCGATAATAAACGTGAAAAATACGATCTCCCCGGCGTCGATCAATCCACGCGGAATAACAGTAAGGAAATCAGCTATACCAATTGGTGTAGCTTCCACTTCTGTAAAAGAGTTCGGATCAATCGCTGTTCTTCCATCAGGACCTGGTACACGCTCAAATTGACCTGCAGGAATAAAGTAAGTCGAAATGGCCGCCAGCGCACTAAATATAAACAGAATTACATAAATATGCGGAAGTTGAAACTTCTTTTTGATGTTCTTTTCTTTTTCCATTTGGTACCTCCATTAGGTTTTATTTGTAAAGATGTAAACTTATTGTACAATCTTATTGCGCTTGAGTCGTTAGACCTTATAGCCAATTAAAAACTGCTTCATTGTTAAGGAATGACAATGAAAATTTTTGATTTGTGAACAATGAACAACAGTCTGTACATTAACACCATCGAAAAATGGTGATTTATTCGATTAAAAAAGCCTTTCATCAATTCAACGAATTGATGAAAGGCGTACTATTAAACGTGTTGTTTTCCTTTTTTTGCTTCTACCAGTTGGCCGCCATTGTTTTCGAAGAACTTGATAATTCCTTCAGCAGCACGGTAAGAAAGTGCTCCAACTGTACCTGTAGGGTTATAACCTGCGTTTTGTGGGAATGCAGAAGCTCCTACAACGAACAGATTGTCTACATCCCACATTTGAAGATAGCTATTGACTGCAGATGTTTCAGGATCTGCACCCATGATGACGCCACCTGTATTATGCGTTGACTGGTATTCAGCAACGTTATATGGTCCGAGTTCTCTGCTCGTATCGATATGATCTGCGCCCATTTCTTTAAGGATCGCTTCACATTTATCAGCCAAGAATGCTGTCAATTGACGGTCTTGTTCTTCAAAGTCGAAAGTGATTCGAACTAATGGATCACCGAATGGGTCTTTGTAAACAGGGTCTAAATCTAAGAAGTGTTGTTTGTAAGCCATGGATGCACCTTCACCACTAACCGTTAACGCTGCATTCGTATATTTCAACGATACATCTTTAAATTCTTTACCCCAAGTTGGTGTACCTGAAGGGATTCGGTTATTAGCAATCGGTCGTAGTCCAGTTTGTCCAAGGATGATCATCCCACCGTGGATAAAGTCCAAATCAGTGTGGTCGAAGTTGTCGCCATTATAATCATCAACGATCATTCCTAAGCCACCTGCTCCAGCAAAGTTATTGAACTTTTGCTCGTCGAAGAATCCTGTTGCTCTCCCTTTACGGATTTGGTATGCATAGTTTTTCCCGATAACACCAGTACCAGTAGTCGGGTTATATGGTCTACCAATTTCAGATAGTAGAAGAAGTCGAACGTTCGAAAATACATAACTTGTCAATACGACAACATCAGCTGGTTGTTCGAATTCCTCGCCTGTATTCATGTCTACATATACAACACCCGTTACTTTATCTCCATCTTTCAAGATACGGCGAACTTCAGAGTGAGGTCTAACTTCGAAGTTACCTGTTGCTTTAGCAACTGGAAGTACAGTTACGAGTGGGTCAGCTTTTGCTCCGTACTCACAACCGAAACGCTCACAGAATCCACAGTACTGACAAGCTACACGAGAAATTCCGTCTGGGTTTGTATAGTTTTCCGACAAGTTCGCAGAAGGTTGAACATATGGATGTAGACCCATATTCTTTGTTGCTTTATCAAATAATTGCATCGCTTGCGTTTTTTTCATCGGACCAGTAGGGAACGGATTTGAACGTGGTCCTCCTAATGGGTTATCCTCACCAGAAATTCCGGCCATTTTTTCGTACTGGTCATAGTAAGGCTCAATTTCATCATACGTTATACCCCAGTCTTGGATTGTCATATCAGCTGGGATTTTGTCTGCACCATATTTTTTAATCGTTTCACTACGCATCTCAAAATCATACGGAAGGAAACGGAAGTTTTGCCCATTCCAGTGTGTTCCCGCGCCGCCTACACCTACGCCAAGTAAAAATGATCCGTATTGTCTCATTGGGAGAGAACGCATTTTTTCATTGTTACGGAACGTAATCGTTTCTTTCGATAGATCTTGCATCATTTCATGTCGAATCGCATATCTGAGTTCATCATGCGCCATGAAATAATCTTCCATTTTTCTATCTTTTCCTCGTTCTAATCCAACTACTTGGTAACCTTTTTTTGTAAGCTCAGAAGCGATAATGCCCCCAGCCCAACCAACACCAACAATAACGACATCTGTTTTTGGTAATTTTTTAACCATCCGTATTTCCTCCTCAATCGTAAATACCTTACATTATGTTATCTATCAAGATTAGTGACTATGTTGAGAATTTAACGCTGCTGGTTCGATCACCTTGAATTCATCTTCAATAATATTGAGGAAGCTCATTTGGTGTCCTGGGAAGTTCTTCATCTTCCAACCTTCCATATTTGCATTACCTCCGTATAATGGGTCAGCATATGCACCTTCAAGGGTTGCAGAGCGTAACACACCAAAGAAGTAATCAGATTTCATCCCGATTAGTTCTACTTTCCCTTCTGCAAACTCGGTTAGAATCGCATCTTGCTCTTCTTCAGAAAGCTTTTCAAATCGGTTGTCGTATGTTTTTACACTGAGGTCCTGTATAGCTTTCAACCCGATTTCAAAGATTTGTTGTCTGTTTAGACGGCCTTGATAACCTTGAGTTGATTCGCCCGGATAGAAAGGTCCTGACGTGTATTCTTTTGTACCTGTACCCCATCCGCCTGCCAGTTGGTGATCAATATAATAAGCTACTAATAATTCTTTAGCTCCTGGACCATTATGATCCTTCGGGAAAATTCTTTCCGTCGCCGCCTCCGTAATACGGTATTGTTCAGGTGTAAAATACATTAATGCGACATTTGGATTTTCAAAAGTCTTATGAGGTTCAGATTGGACGTCTGTAGTGGAAGCATCGTTCTCCACTAATAGACTACCAAGTGCACCACCGGCAATCAGTCCACCGACTGTAAGCCCCGAATTCTTTAGAAAGTTCCGTCGAGAAGAACGTTTATCTAAAAGTGAATTTTTCTCATCTTTTGTTGACATGTTAAAACCTCCAAATTCAATTTTCTAAATTATTTACCTAAGTAAATATGAGACATCAAAAAATCGTACTCCAGTTGTAAAGTGGAGTAAAAGTTGCCGCTCCTATTATGAGAGAAGCTGCAAAAATACTGTATTTTCTTCCTACCCACGAAAGAATAATAATTGACAGACCAATTGCTGTACCTAAAAGCGTAAACCATGGAAACCCACCGGAATTAGAAATAAGAAAAGTAGCTAATCCTCCAATTATACAAAGTGGCAAAAGAGCTTGTAAAACAAATTTCAGCTCTTCCTTACTATATTGGGACACTCTCATTCTCCGTTCTTATGATTTTTTGTTTCAACACTAAAAGGGTTTATTTCCGTCGCAGATGGCCGCTTTCTATCTTCAATCGCCGGAAGCTCGCTGCGTAATAGCAATTAAGAAATCTGCTCGATATATAGACCTTTTGGAGTAGGAAACAATGATTCTTATTCTACTACATTTATTAATTTATTTCATGAGTTTGTCACAAGTTTATAATTTCAAAATATTGTTTTGTTTCCATGTCTTCCCGCCCTGTAAATGCTTACCATAGTTAAAAACACTGGTTTCCTCAGTCAGTCCATCATTCTAAATTTTCTTTATTCATTAAAAATACTAATAGATTCAGTTGTCCAGATTTCTGAAAAAACAAACCTTTGTACAATTTTGATGTCTATAATATAATGGACGAGAAGCGGTACTTTTCGCTCACTAGTATCACTTTGTAACAAGACGACGAACTAGTTTTTTCTATTTACACGAAAGTATATAACTTCCATTTAAGATAGTGGGTGGTAAGAATCATGGAACAAGAACCAGAGTACACTCTTGTAGAGCATTTAACAGAGCTTAGAAAACGGCTAATTATTGTTTCTGTGACATTTATCGTTACGTTGATAATAGGTTTTAGTCTCGCACCAAAATTATTAACTCTGATTAAATCGCAGCCTACAGCCGCTCGTGTGGAATGGAACGTATTCGGTTATACGGATGGACTAATGATTTATTTAAGCTGTGCTTTAGTTTTATCCTTACTGATTACGTTACCAATCGCATTGTACCAAACATGGTTATTTGTAAAACCTGGATTATCTAAGGAAGAATCCAAAGGAACAATTATTTTTATCCCTGTTTCTTTCTTGCTGTTTTTAGCGGGGATTAGTTTTAGTTATTTCCTATTATTTCCTTTGATGCTAAACTTCATGGCAAATATCAATGAATCCATAGGTGCAATTGAAACATATGGCATGAAGCAATACTTCTCTTTTATGTTTAACCTTCTCATTCCTGTAGGTATCGTATTTGAATTACCTGTAGTGATATTGTTCTTAACAAAGTTGGGTATTGTTACACCTGATAAGTTAAGGAAAATGAGAAAGATTTCTTATTTTATCCTCGTCGTCGTAGGTGTGTCAATTTCTCCGCCAGATTTCGTCTCGGATATCTTGATCATTATTCCTTTATTGCTTTTGTTTGAAATCAGTATTTGGGTGTCTAGTGTATCTCTTAAGAGAAAGCTGGCCAAGGAGAAAAAACAAGAGGAAAGTTTGAAGGAATAAGTTTACAATGCGTCGTTTTATCAGAAGTGTTATAGTGATACAAACTTCATAAGTAAGTCAATTCTAAGGAGGAACAACCATGCCAAGTATTGGTGTACCAGGATTAATCATCATTCTCGTTATCGCTTTAATTATTTTCGGACCGTCTAAATTACCACAGTTAGGAAAAGCTGTTGGACAAACGTTAAAAGAATTCAAAAACTCAACAAAAGATATTGTTGACGACGTTGCAGATGAATTTAAAATAGACGAAAAAGAATCAACAGATAAGAAGAAGGTTTCATAAAAACCGTTGTTGATTGGTATGAACCACCTTTTTTGAGTCAGTTAATAAACACCTGATGAAACAGCCAGTTGTCGGTATTGATCCGGCGATTGGCTGTTTAATTTTATTTGAATGTGGTCCAAAAAAGAAGCTCCTCACAAGTCTAATGACTTGTGAGGAGCTTCTTTTTGTTACGTTGTATGTCTAGCTCCAGCGGCTATCCCCTTGGATCATTAGCCGCTGGAGCTTTTCTTAATTACATCATTCCGCCCATTCCACCCATGTCAGGCATGCCTGCACCTGGTGGTTCTGGTAGATCTGCTACAACAGCTTCTGTCGATAAGAACATTGCCGCCACAGATGCTGCATTTTGAAGTGCTGAACGAGTTACTTTAGTTGGGTCTAAGATACCGGCTTGCATCATGTTAACCCACTCGCCGTTTGCTGCGTTGAAACCGATGCCGACTTCTTCGCGTTTTAGGCGGTCAACTACGATTGAGCCTTCAAGGCCAGCGTTGTTCGCGATTTGACGAACTGGCTCTTCAAGTGCGCGAAGGACAATCTTCACACCAGTTGCGACGTCGCCTTCTGTGCTTTCAAGAAGTGATTCAACCTTCGTGTATACGTTGATAAGTGCCGTACCACCACCAGATACGATTCCTTCTTCAACAGCCGCACGAGTTGAGTTCAACGCGTCTTCGATGCGAAGTTTACGCTCTTTCAATTCTGTTTCAGTTGCTGCACCGACTTTGATAACTGCTACGCCGCCAGCAAGTTTCGCAAGGCGCTCTTGCAGCTTCTCTTTGTCGAACTCAGAAGTTGTTTCTTCAAGTTGTACGCGGATTTGGCTAACGCGTGATGCGATTTGCCCTGCATCGCCATTTCCTTCAACGATTGTTGTGTGATCTTTTGTAACAACAACTTTTGCAGCTCTTCCAAGTTGAGTAATATCAGCGGATTTAAGGTCAAGACCGAGATCCTCAGTAATGACTTCTCCACCTGTAAGGATTGCAATGTCTTCAAGCATTGCTTTACGACGATCACCGAAACCAGGTGCTTTAACAGCAACTGCGTTGAACGTTCCACGAAGCTTATTCACAACAAGTGTTGCAAGTGCTTCGCCTTCTACGTCTTCAGCAATCATCAACAATGGCTTGCCTTGTTGAACGACTTGCTCAAGAACTGGAAGGATTTCTTGGATATTAGAAATCTTTTTATCTGTGATTAAGATGTAAGGGTTATCGAGAACTGCTTCCATTTTGTCTGTATCAGTAGCCATATATGCAGATGCATAACCGCGATCAAATTGCATACCTTCTACAACGTCAAGCTCAGTCGTGAAGCCTTTCGACTCTTCGATTGTGATGACGCCATCGTTTCCAACGCGCTCCATTGCTTCAGCGATCAATTCGCCGACTGCTTCGTCGCCTGAAGAGATTGCAGCAACTTGTGCGATTTCTTGCTTGCTTTCGATTTCATCAGAAATACCTTTTAATGATTCAACAGCGGTTGCAACTGCTTGTTCAATCCCTTTACGGATACCGACAGGGTTTGCGCCAGCCGTTACGTTTTTTAAACCTTCACGAATCATCGCTTGTGCAAGAACTGTCGCTGTTGTTGTACCGTCACCAGCGATTTCATTTGTTTTGGAAGCAACTTCCGCAACAAGTTTCGCACCCATGTTTTCGAATGCGTCTTCAAGTTCGATTTCTTTTGCGATCGTTACACCGTCATTAGTAATAAGCGGTGAACCGAATTTTCTTTCAAGAACGACGTTTCGTCCCTTTGGTCCAAGCGTCACTTTAACAGCGTCAGCAAGTGTATCTACACCACGAAGCATTGCGCTGCGCGCGTCTTCATTGAATTTAATTTCTTTAGCCATTTATGAATACCCTCCTATTTTGTATGTTGTCTTTATATAAGCGCGTTTAATTAACCGATAACGGCAAGAACGTCGCTTTCACGCAGGATCAAATATTCATTTCCTTCATATTTAACTTCAGTACCAGCATATTTTGAGAAGATGATGCGGTCGCCTTCTTTTACTTCCAAGTCAACACGCTGGCCGTTTTCAAGAACTCGTCCAGTACCTGCCGCAACAACTTTACCCTCTTGCGGTTTCTCTTTTGCAGAATCCGGTAGTACGATACCACTTGACGTTTTTTCTTCTGCTTCGATCAGTTCGATTACGATACGGTCACCTAATGGTTTCAACAAGTGAAACAACCTCCTCAGCATTATCTTTTCTTTTTAGCACTCAGTAAGCATGAGTGCTAATACATTTAATATCATAATAAAGTTGCCCAAAAATTGCAAGCAAAATACTCGCTTCTTTTCTCTTTGCTAAACTTCTTTTAAAACGCTAAAATGAACACTAAGAGAAAGGGCGTTGTACTATGAAATACTGGAAAATCTACATATGGATCATCGCAATCTACATTGCGATGCAATTTGCAAGTGTCCCTGTTGCTAAAGGGATGATCAATTATTTCCACCATACATCAGGCATGGAGGAAGCGGACGCTAAATTTTACGGCTTCGCATGGGGTCTTTTTATCGTGAACATCATTGCGGCACCTTTTATTTTATTCATGACGACACGGAATAAAAAGTTCTGGGATATCTTTAAGACAGGAAAAAAAGCTTCTATTGGAAAGACAATTCTTTGGGGGGTCCTTGGATTGTTCATGGCGATGGCTGGCCAAATGATCGCTGCCATCATCGAGATGGCATTTGGCGTCATGCCTGGCTCCGATAACACTGCCCTCTTAGGGGAGGTTGCGAGAATGTCGCCGATTGTTATTGTTTCAATCGTCATTTTCGCACCGTTGTTTGAGGAGATTGTATTCAGACGAATTTTGTTCGGAGGCATTTATACGAAAACAAATTTCTGGGTCGCCGCCCTTATCAGCGCATTCCTTTTCTCGGTCGTCCATGGCGAGCTCAATCATACAATTCTCTATATGATTCCGGGACTCGTGTTCGCTTTCCTTTATTACCATACGAAAAGCATTTTAGCGCCGATGATTTCGCATCTGTTAATGAACAGCTTCGCCGTCATTGTCCAGTTAAATCCTGAAGTCTTCAAACAGCCTGAGAGTATCAAGCAAGCATTCATCTTCTTGTTGCAATGAAACCGAAAAACGACTTCCCACATTGGGAAGTCGTTTTTCAGTTCATCCAATCGTCGTAAACAACGAAAATAGGAGAATGCCAATAACTATTGAAAAGATTATCGCGAACACTATGCCAATACCCATAAGAATTGCAACAACGCCGAATCCACGCAATGCAGAGAATTTATGGACAAGGCCAATACCTTTACTCATGATTACTATACCGTAAATCCCAACGCCAATCATGACGATGTTCATCAAGAAATATACGCCAAGCGGCAGATTGGTAACACCAAAATTCTCCGTAGGTACTTCGAATAGTCGAGAACCATATATAGCAAGAATAAGATAATTCATCGGAGCAAGATAGATAGTCAGAATTGTTGACGCTGGCGTGACATGGATCATTTCAGAAAACTTTCCTGTTCCTCCAAGCCATTTTCCAATCCATGTATACAGCGCAGCCATAATCACCCAACCTAACAAAGCACCAGAGAATGTCAGTATAATTGAAAATATAACGATTAAATACGCTGGCAAGCCACTAAACCAACCGGTCGGTGCCAAGGCAATCGAACCGGTACTGATTGAACCTAATAGTAAAATAAAAACCCCATACCCGACCGACTTCTTCTCAAGCAAGTACTCCAAAGTCTTTGTCGGCTGATTCCATATGGATAACAACGGATTCATACAACATCTTCCCCCTTTTCAATGGTATATACTATGTAAGAGCATGCCCTCTTCAGTACGCTACTTCTTTTATCATACAGAAATTGACATCTGATTTCATTACAAAAAAGCCCTTTTTCCGGAATACTTATCCGAAAAAAGGGCTTGCCGATTTATTTCTCCAAATTCCCCATCACTTCATCAATTTGCCGCTGTTGCTCCGCCTTTATCTCCTCAAGCTTCCGCTTCTCTTCCGCCTTCAAGAACTTTCGATACCCGACTCGGCAGATAACGATGCTGATTTCGTAAAGGATGAACAACGGGACGGTCACTAACAAATGGGACATAATATCAGGCGGTGTGATGAACGCCGCAACTACAAATAGAACAAAATATGAATATTTCCTGATTTTCACTAACTTCGCAGGATCCAATATACCAAGTCTTGATAAAAATAAGAGAACGATTGGCAATTGGAAGATGACCCCAAACGGAATCAAAATCTGGAATAGGAATGTGAAATATTGATTGATACCTACTGTTTGCGTTATTCCCAATTCCCCCGATAAATCCATCATGAAATTCATAACGAATGGGACGAGGATAAAATACGAGAATCCTATTCCGACTATAAACAGGATGAATGCAAACGGGATATAGCTTAAAGTCACTTTCCGCTCAGTTTCCTGAAGGCCTGGCGATACGAACGACCAGAACTGGTACATGATGATCGGTGAAATAATGACGACCGCAAGGAAGATGATGACTTTCAAGTAAATGACGATTGGATCGACAACATTGAATGCGTGGAACTCATCATATCCTCCCTCATTCAGTAAAAACTCAATAACTGGTTTAGCGGCGAAAAAGCTACCAATTACCGCAATAACAAAGAAAACGACGATTACTATCAGCCGTTTTCTAATTTCTTCTATATGCTCAATGACAGTTAAATTTTTCTCTTTCATAGGACAGACATCCTTACTTACTGCACGTCGTTTTTCTTATCTTCAACTTTCTTTACTGTATCTTCATCATCCGAAGCAAGTCCCTTGGTTGCATTCTTGAATTCACGTAATGAAGAGCCAAACGCTTTACCGATTTCAGGCAACTTCTTCGGTCCAAAAACTAACAAAGCAATAATTGCAATTATAATTAAACTGCCTATACCTGGAGCCATTTCGGACACCTCCTTCGTCTGTTGTCTATTTTACATGAAAACAGCTTGTATTACTATTGACAAGCCGTTTATAATTGTGAATCTTTTACGTCATTTTTTATAAAATAAATCAATGTCTGCAACTCTGCAGATAAATCAATCGTATGTACACGCATCCAATCTGGCACTGTCAGACGAGCCGGTGTGAAGTTTAATATCCCTTTCACTTCTATTTCGGCGAGACGATCCGCTGTATCTTGGGCTACGTTTGCTGGAACAGTTAGAATTACGATGTTAATGCCCATCTCTTGTAACTTCTCTTCCATCATATCCGGATGATATACAGGGATGTTACTGACGATTCTACCTTCCTTCGATGCTTTTGGGTCGAACGCTATTACAATCCGCGTATTATGGGTTTTCTGGAAGTTGTATTTCAGAAATGCACTCCCTAAACCGCCGACGCCGATTAATGCGACGTCTGTCTCTTCATCCTGATCAAGCGTCTGACGGAAGAAATGAAGCAGGTCATCTACATCATAGCCATACCCTTTTCTTCCAAGCGCACCGAAATGGGAAAAATCCCGGCGAATCGTAGCGGCATCAATTTTCATCACTTCGCTCAATTCACTAGAAGAAACACGTTTTTTACCAGCATTCGAGAAGCCTTTTAGGAATCTATAATATAAAGGAAGGCGTTTCGATGTCGCCTGCGGAATTCTTGGAGTTACTTCAGACATTTCCTACCTCCTGCCCCATTGAATTAAGTCGGGATTTCACACATTTAAATTAGGACTTTCCTGAATTAGTCCGAACAATTTCTATCGTACAGCAGAAAATGATTGATGTAAAGCCGACCATTGCGCGCGTCTCTTCATTCGATTAAACTTAATGTATGAATAGAGGTGTGCTGAATGATTGTTTTACAAGTGAACGGACTAACTAAATCCTTTTCAGGAACTGATATATTGGAAAACGTGCGACTCGAAGTACAACATCGTGACAGAGTCGCGCTCGTCGGCCGCAACGGAGCAGGTAAATCCACATTGCTTAAAATTATTGCGCGAGAGATGACGGCGGATTCCGGCGACATTATCATGCCAAAGGACGTGCAGATAGGGTATCTTGAACAACACGCAGGCATCGACTCTTCCCGTACAGTTTGGGCAGAAATGATGACCGTTTTCGAACCAATGCTATCAATGGAGCAAAAACTCCGTAGGCTTGAAGCACAAATGGCGGATCCCGCTGTATACGGGAATACTGAAGAATACGAACGAGTCATGAAGGAGTATGACGCTCTCCAAATCGAATTCAAGGATTCGGGAGGGTATCAATATGAATCTGACATGCGTTCCGTCCTGCACGGCATGCGGTTTTATCCAGATGACTACGAGAAAAAAGTCAATCTTCTTTCGGGCGGGCAAAAAACACGCTTAGCTCTCGCAAAGATGCTGCTAAGCAAACCGGACCTCCTCATATTGGACGAGCCAACGAACCATTTAGATATCGAGACGCTTGGCTGGCTTGAAAAATATCTCGTCTCTTATGAAGGAGCGATTCTAATCGTTTCGCATGACCGATACTTCCTCGACCAGATCGTGACGATCACGTATGAAGTGTCTAGACGGAAAGTGACGAAGTATGTCGGAAACTATAGTGCGTATTTGGATGAAAAAGCAAAGAACTACGAGCGCGATAAGAAACTGTATGAACGTGAATCCAGCGAGAAAGCAAAACTTGAAGAGTTCATTCAACGGAATATCGCTCGTGCGTCCACTTCTAAAATGGCGAAAAGCCGACGGAAGCTCCTTGAACGGACCGAATGGATGGATTCGCCTGACGGGGATGAACGGTCCGCAAGCTTTTCATTCTCAATCGAAAGGCCAAGTGGGAATGATGTGCTGAAACTTGAAAATATCGCAGTCGGCTACAATGACAAACCTGTTTCCGAAAACATTAATATGCATGCCTACAAAGGCGACCGCATCGCCATATTAGGTCCGAATGGGATCGGTAAATCGACATTACTTAAGACGATTGTGAAAATGCAGGAACCATTAGATGGGACAATCCGCTATGGCACGAATGTCCAGTTCGGATATTATGATCAAAACCAGGCGACGATCATCGGTACGGGGACAGTTCTTAAGGAGCTTTGGGACGAGTGGCCGATGATGAATGAAAAGGATGTCCGCACTGTGTTAGGACGCTTCCTCTTTACAGGGGAAGATGTCGAAAAACCAGTGACATCGTTATCCGGTGGGGAGAAAGCGCGCCTTTCATTAGCGAAGCTTATGCTCCAAAAATCGAATACGCTTATCCTTGACGAACCGACAAACCATCTTGACCTCGATAGCAAAGAAGTACTGGAGAATGCATTGGATGACTTTCCAGGAACAATCCTTTTTGTTTCGCATGACCGTTACTTCATCAACCGGATTGCGACGAAGGTTATCGATGTCGCTAAAACTGGTGTTACGGAGTATCTTGGCGATTACGATTATTTCATCGAGAAGAAAACAGAGATTGCCGAGTTAAAGGCGGAGGAGTCTTCGTCACAACAAAAGATCCAAACGAAAAACAAGCGCAACGAAGATGACAAAGAGTTCAAAAGGCAAGAACGCCGACTGACAAGGGCAATTGCCGAAATTGAAACTACATTAGCTAAAATGGATGAAGAGATAGCAGGTTTGCAGGAGGAGCTCTTGCGGCCCGAATTCGCTGATGACCATATTAAACTAATGGAACTTCAAGAGCAGATCGATTCATTGCAAATGAAGCATGATGAGCAATCAGAAGAATGGTTGGTCCTCCAAGAAGAGTTGGAGAATTTACATTTACAAGCATAATAAATGCTGTCGAAAGGTATGGCGCCGATTCGACAGCATTTTTATGTTTTCGACAAACGTGAATTTCCTTTTCCACAATCTTATTCACATCATAAACATTGATACTATAGGATATTCACATAGTTATCCACGTTGTCCACAATTAAAACTTGTTTTACCCACATAGTTATCCAAAACCTGGACGGCTAATACACAATTGTCGAATAATTATCCACAACTTACTAACAAATGTGCATAAGTACGAACGTTCCCTCTTGACAAAAGAATCCATTTAAAGGCCAAATAAAAACGGAAATCGTCAAGACTCGACGATTTCCATCACTTATTTGCTCCAAGATGCAAGAGGCATACCCGGGCGCCCGTTCATTTCCATATTTCCACGTTTTCCATCCATGAACATTGCAGTTCCAGCTGCAGCAATCATCGCTGCATTATCCGTACATAGAGAGATAGGGGGGACATAAAAATGAATTCCCTCTTTTTCAAAGGTCATTTCGAGCGAAGCACGCAGCCCTTTATTCGCTGCAACTCCACCCGCCGCGATCACTTGCTTCACATTATATTCTTTCGCGGCCTTCAATGTTTTTGCTGTTAGAACTTCGACAACACTTTGCTGAAAACCAGCAGCCACATGAGATGGCACGATTGTACCACCTTTTTGCTCAAGATTATGCTTATAATTGATAACTGCCGATTTTAAACCACTGAAGCTGAAATCATATGATTCCCGCTCAAGCCAAGCCCTTGGGAATTCAACCGCATCATCGCTTTCAAGCGCGAGCTTATCAATCGCAGGCCCGCCGGGATACGGCAAGCCGAGTACGCGAGCCACCTTGTCGTAAGCTTCTCCTGCGGCATCATCACGCGTCTCCCCGATCAATTTAAAGGACCCATGCCCTTCCATCAATACAAGCTCTGTATGGCCTCCTGAAACGATGAGCGCAAGGAGCGGAAACTCCATTGGCTGCATTAATTGATTGGCGTAAATATGCCCAGCAATATGGTGGACACCAATAATCGGCAATCCATTCGCAAACGCAAAAGCCTTCGCCGCATTAATGCCGATCAAAAGCGCACCGACAAGTCCCGGACCCTCCGTCACAGCAACAGCATCCAAATCAGCCGGCTCAAGATTCGCTGCCAACAATGCTCCTTCAATAACAAGCGTGATTTGTTCGACATGGTGTCGCGAAGCAATTTCGGGTACAACTCCACCGAATCGTTGCTGACTTTGGATCTGTGAAGCGACAATATTTGATATAATTTCATGGCCATTCTTAATGACAGAAGCCGCCGTTTCATCACAGCTCGTTTCAATACCTAATATATAAATATCTTTATCCATTAAAATTCCACCCACATGACGAGCGCATCTTCATGGTCGTCCGTATAATAGTTTTTCCGTATACCGCCATCCTGGAAGCCTAACTTCCTATACAGGTTTTGTGCTGTATGGTTCGACACTCGCACCTCAAGCGTCATCAACCTCACCTCATTCACCTTACACAGCTCAATCGCCTTGCGCATCAATGCCTCACCGATTCCCTGGCCTCTCAAACGCTTCCTGACAGCAACATTTGTAATATGACATTCATCGAGTACAACCCACATACCACAATGTCCAATGACCTCGTCATCTTGAACCGCGACAATATAATGGGCATAATCATTCCCTAACATCTCATGTTCAAAAATCTCATGCGACCACGGAGTCGTAAACGCCTCATGCTCGATTTTGACAACAGCCGGAATGTCGTCAACGGTCATTTTTCGATATTGGATTCCATTTGTCACATTACTCACTGCCTTTTTCCTTCGTTTGCTGCATCAACCAATTTGCTTCTGCCTCAGCAATCCTGCGGTATTCCGGTGTAAATGCATGTGTATTCTCTTCATGTCCAGATTGCTGCGCTATGTAAATCAACGACGACGCACGTGGCAGGTTCATTGGAAAAGGAGCAATCACCGAATTCTCCTTCAATCTGTTCGTAATCAGCTCTTCATACATGCCAACGTCCTTACCGATGAACAAAACGGGACGGTCTAATTCACCTAACGAATCGAGCAAAGCTTCAATTCCAAGGTGACGATCTTCGTGAATTGCGACAAGCGCACCATCGATATTTTCATAAACGCCCGCATACACATTATTCCTTCTTGCGTCCACAACCGGGCAAATAAGGCCATTAAAATAAATAGCGTTAGCCGCCAATGTTTTAAGGCTTGAAACACCTACAAGAGGTTTTTTCAACGTCCATGCCAACGTCTTCGCAATCGTCACCCCAATTCGGACACCTGTATACGATCCCGGTCCTTCAGAAACTGCAATCGCATCAATATCTTTCGGTTTCAATTGCACGGTCTCAAATAATTCTTCAATAACCGGCATCGCACGTAAAGAATGATTGACCGCCATCGAAGAATTCACCTCAGCTAAAATCGCCCCGTCTTTCACGATTGCGACAGACAAAGGTGTATTAGCTGTATCTATTCCTAACCATATCATACTGTCATCGCCTCACAAATCTTTTCATAACGTCTACCTTTAGGGACGAACAAAAGCTTTCTTGAAGTATCCCCGGTATGTTGTAACTGGATTTCGAGTCGCTCACTTGGAAGATCATCTTCTATCAAATGCGCCCATTCTACGACTGAGATTGCATCCCCGTAAAATAGTTCATCCCAACCGAGATCCTCATCACTATCCGCCAAACGATAGACATCAAGATGATTGAAAAGGAAATCCTCTCCTTCATACTGTTTGAGGATTGTAAAAGTGGGGCTGTTTACGGTCCGAGTGATGCCTAATCCCTTTGCCAACGCTTTCGTGAAAGTCGTTTTACCGGCACCCAGATCACCTTCCAACGTTATGACGTCTGGAGGTGAAAGCAATCCCGCTAATTTCTTAGCAATTTGTTCAGTTTCCTCTTGGGAATGAACATCAAATTCTATAGTCATAGTAATTTCCTTTCATCTCCACTTTATTATAGTTAGTGTACCGAAAATAAGATGTTACTGAAAGTATTGGGGTTTGAAGATCTGTTTTTTTCCGTATTTAAGGGCCGCTCGTTTATTCCTTTAAGTAAGCATATCTGATTTTATTACAACAAAAAACCGATCCTGGAATAAATCCAAATCGGTTGACAGTTTAAATTAAAATGGCGGTCCCGACCGGGATCGAACCGGCGATCTCCTGCGTGACAGGCAGGCATGTTAACCGCTACACCACGGGACCATTTAATATGTATACCCTTCGAAAGAATGATAGGTTCTTTAACTGCAAATTCATGTACTTGATCAATTCTAACCAATGACATTCTTATCGAAAAGTGATGGGTTGCCCGGCGACGTCCTACTCTCACAGGGGGAAGCCCCCTACTACCATCGGCGCTGAAGAGCTTAACTTCCGTGTTCGGGATGGGAACGGGTGTGACCTCTTCGCCTTCGTCACCAGACTATGAACGATGCTTGTTCGTTCAAAACCGGATAAAAGAGACATTGTTGCTACTTCAAGTTCAACCATACTTTATAACTTAAGGTTAAGTCCTCGATCGATTAGTATCCGTCAGCTGCACGTGTCACCACGCTTCCACCCCGGACCTATCCACCTCATCATCTTTGAGGGATCTTACTTACAAATGTAATGGGAAA
>NZ_JBHSRM010000010.1:0-1207 GCF_042658975.1 Sporosarcina thermotolerans
CTTTTCACCGACAGGGTCGGCTCCAGAACTTTATTTGTTGACGTTTTGCTGTTCAGTTTTCAAGGTTCATAAGTGGAGCCTAGCGGGATCGAACCGCTGACCTCCTGCGTGCAAGGCAGGCGCTCTCCCAGCTGAGCTAAGGCCCCATAAGAAGTGGTCGGGAAGACAGGATTCGAACCTGCGACCCCTTGGTCCCAAACCAAGTGCTCTACCAAGCTGAGCTACTTCCCGATTAAAATATAAAAATGGCGCGCCCGGCAGAAGTCGAATCCACAACCTTCTGATCCGTAGTCAGACGCTCTATCCAATTGAGCTACGGGCGCATCTTATAATAAAATTGGTGCCGAGAACCGGAATCGAACCGGTACGGTAGTCACCTACCGCAGGATTTTAAGTCCTGTGCGTCTGCCAGTTCCGCCACCCCGGCTTAAGAAAGTGGAGCGGAAGACGGGATTCGAACCCGCGACCCCGACCTTGGCAAGGTCGTATTCTACCACTGAACTACTTCCGCATGAAAAGTGCGGGTGAAGGGAGTCGAACCCCCACGCCTTACGGCACTAGATCCTAAGTCTAGCGTGTCTGCCAGTTCCACCACACCCGCGTATTCATATCAAGACAAAAGTCAAGAAAAATGGTGAGCCATGCAGGATTCGAACCTGCGACCCTCTGATTAAAAGTCAGATGCTCTACCAACTGAGCTAATGGCTCTAAAAAGTGGTGCCGGCGAAAGGACTTGAACCCTCAACCTACTGATTACAAGTCAGTTGCTCTACCAGTTGAGCTACACCGGCACATAATACATAAATTAAAGTAATATGGTGGAGGATGACGGGTTCGAACCGCCGACCCCCTGCTTGTAAGGCAGGTGCTCTCCCAGCTGAGCTAATCCTCCATTTTATATAAATTATTATCATTTTATAAAGAAATGATATGCCCGGCGACGTCCTACTCTCACAGGGGGAAGCCCCCTACTACCATCGGCGCTGAAGAGCTTAACTTCCGTGTTCGGGATGGGAACGGGTGTGACCTCTTCGCCTTCGTCACCAGACTTTTAATATTCTTTTTGAAAGAACATTAATTATTATATCAACTTCTCAATAATATGCAAGTACTTTTTTCAATAAAAAATACTTTTTTTGAACGATGCTTGTTCGTTCAAAACCGGATAAAAGAGACATTGTTGCTACTTCAAGTTCAACCATACTTT
>NZ_JBHSRM010000011.1:0-113779 GCF_042658975.1 Sporosarcina thermotolerans
GGTTGAAAACATTTTATCACAAGGGATGGAAAAGGCCTTTTCCTATTTACACAATTATATGGACTTAATCTATTCTTAGGCACAGTGAACCAGTGTTCTATTCAAACAAAAAACAGGCGAAGGAAAACAATATGTTTTCCCCCGCCTGACCTATTCATTTTCAATCCTCTTCCAAATCCAAACGATTCTTCTTAAACATCTTCGACAAAATTTCATAAACGATCGGTACGACAATCAGCGTCAGCAATGTGGAACTGATCAAACCGCCGATTACCGTGATACCGAGACCTTTCGATATCAAACCGCCGCCTGCTCCACTTCCAATTGCCAATGGAATAAGGGCACCGATTGTAGCGATCGCTGTCATAAGGATTGGACGTAAACGTGTTGCACCCGCTTCAAGTACTGCATCGCGCATCTTCAACCCGGTACGTTCCATCCGGATGATTCGGTCCACGAGTACGATTGCGTTCGTAACAACGATACCAATCAACATCAAGAGACCCATCATGACTGGAACGGAAATCGTTTCACCTGCAATTAACAGACCAACAAACGATCCTATGACTGCGAACGGAAGCGAGAATAGAATCGCAAACGGTGCGACACCTTCACGGAATGTAACAACAAGTATGAAGTAGACAATCGCGATTGCCGCTAACATTGCAATACCAAGTTGCGTGAATGCTTCTTGCATGTCAGCCGCAACTCCCGCTGTATCGACGGAAACGCCTTTCGGCAAGTCTAATTTATCGATTGCTTTATCAACCTCGGAAGTTGCTTTAGAAACGTCGGCGTCAACTAACTTACCTGTTACAGAAGCATAGTACTCTCCTTTGCTTCGGGAAAGCGTGTTGAATGTGGACCCTTCTTCAACTTCGACTAAGTCTGAAAGCTTCATCGTTGTGCCTAATGCTGTAGGGATCTCAGTCGCCATCAATTCATCGATGGATTTCGGCTGTTCAGCAGCTTTTTGCTTCACGACAACTTCCAACTCATTACGATCTTTACCGATTGTCGTTACGACTTCTTGCGTCCTTGATGGACTTAGCATCATTATGATTTGCCCCGTCGTCAATCCGTATTGCAGCAACTCATCCTGCGTCGTTTTCAAAGTATATTGAACGTAAGCTTCTTCAGCACTTGAAGAAACGTCCTCAATACCTTTTGTTTCACCCATGACTTTTTCAACCTGTTGAACGGCTTCCTTCAGGCTGCTTAAATCTTCACTATAGAATGTGTAGCTAATTTCATTTGTAGACATTCCCATGGAGCCGAAATCTTGGCTCTTCCATTCTCCGGATTGACCAATAGTAAATACATAGTCTTCAATTTCTTTACGGACTTCCTGGAAATTCTCCATGTCAGGATCAAAGATGAGATACATCAACGCACCGCTCGATCCTCCACCCATCATCGCCGTCATCGGATCAGCGCTGTCCATGATGGATAATTGAACGATGTCAATATCGTCGCGTTTAAGCATTTCCTTTTCCACAACTTCGACGTTTGCGAGCGTTTCATCCTGAAGTTCACCCGTTGCCGGTGTATACGTAATATACATCACTTTCTCTTCATCGCTACCTAAGAAACTGAAACCGATTAGTGGCATCAATCCCAAGCTTCCCACCAATAGAACAATAGAGATTATTGACGTAATGACTTTATGGTTCAGCGTCCAAGATAGGACACGCTTATATCCATTCGCCATTTTTCCAGCCTCTTTATGTCGGCTTTCCGTCTTTTCACCATATAGTTTTTTCCTGAATAGGAAATGGGATAATGCAGGCACGATTGTAATCGCAACAAGCAATGAAGCACCAAGAGCAAATGTCATCGTCAGCGCAAACGGCAAGAATAACTCGCCGACCATACCACCGACAAAGATTAACGGTGCAAATACCGCCACTGTAACAAGTGTTGAAGACATGATCGGTTTGAACATTTCGATTGTCGCTTCGCGAATCAATGCACGACCAGAAAGCTTTTCAGTTTTCAAATGCAGCCGTCGATATATATTTTCCACTACAACAATTGAGTCATCTATAACCCGCCCAATCGCAACTGTAATCGCACCAAGCGTCATAATATTAAGTGTGATATCCATCCAATTTAGCAGTAAAAGTGCCATGAATACTGAAACTGGAATTGAAATAATTGAGATGATTGTTGATTTGAAATCACGCAAGAATAGTAGAATGATCAAAACCGCAATCAAACCACCGAATAGTGCTTTTTCTACCATCGTAGAAACAGAGGCTTCGATAGGTTCACCTTGGTCAAGCGATATATCGACTACAAGACCATCAAGCGCTTTTTCCTCGTCCTTCATCAACTTCTTCACATCATTAACGACATCAACAGTGTTAGCGCGTTGGCCTTTGACAATTTGAATGGCAATCGCATTTTCACCATTTGTACGTGAAATCGACTTCACCCTACCAGCTTTCTCTACTGTAGCGATATCGCCAAGTTTCACGAACGGCGATGGATTCGCTTCTGAAGGCGTGACAGGAATAAGCATGCCTTTCAATTCTTCGATTGTCATGAACTTTCCGTCCACAGCAACAGCCTGCTCGCCTTCCTCGAACTCATACAAACCGAGGGAAACTGCCAAATTGCCCGCTTGAATCATTTGCTTAACACTGTCTTTCGTTAAACCAAGCTGAGCCATTTTTTCTTCATCATACGTCAATTCAACTTCTTCGATATGCTGTCCTGAAATTGTTGCTGATGCAACTCCATTGATTTTCTCGATTTTCGGCAGCAAGATATCTTCAACTGTGGAAGTTAATTCTACGATATCTTCTGTTGTACTACTTACACTTAACGCTACGACAGGCATCATATTCATGCTAATCGCAGTGATGATTGGTTCCTGAGCACCTTCAGGCAAAGTTAATGAATCCATAGCGGATGCCAATGCCCTCTTCGCTTCATCCATATCAATTCCATATTCGTATTCCACCTGAATGCTGGCCATATTGGAATTTGAATTGGAGTAAACCGATTTTACATGGTCTAAGTTTTCAACTGCCCTTTCGATAGGTATCGAGACTTCCTCCATAACTTGCTCAGGAGTTGCGCCAGGATAAACACCCATGACCATTAAGTACGGTATCGAAATATCTGGCAACGTCTCTGTTTTCATCTGTGTTGCGGAATAGACCCCCGACACGGTAATAATAATGGTAAGCAACCAAACTGCGAGTTTATTCTTCAGAACAAAATTGACTAAACCTTTCACCCTTACACCTTCCTCTATTTGACAAATTGGACTCTGTTTTTTATAGTAGTGACTAACCGGTCAATTGTCAATTGAAATACATAGGAGCGATTCGGATATATGACGAAAAAACAACTAATTATGGAGAAAGCTTTAGAGCTTTTTGCAAAGCAAGGATTCGAAGCAACATCCGTCCAGCAAATAACAGACCTTTGCGGCATTTCCAAAGGGGCCTTTTATTTATCATTCAAGTCGAAGGACGAACTGATTGTTGCGCTAATCGATCATTTTATGAGACAGTTTACATCAGACATTGACTTTGTGGTCAGTGAGGAAGATGAGGAAGTTTTATTATATAATTTCTATTACACGACATTCCATTCTTTCAATAAACACTCCGATTTCGCCAAGCTCCTTATGAAGGAACCAGCGCAATCTTTTAATGAAGATCTTTTTTCCAAGCTTCATAATTATAACAAGTCTCTTGAAAAAGTTATTTTATCAATGATTGAACGATTATATGGCGAACAGGCTATAGATATGAAATATGATTTATTGTTCTGTATCAAAGGCTTTATGAGCACCTACTCAGAGTTATTTTTAGTATATAAATTGCCAATCGACTTGGATTTGCTTGTTCAATCACTTGTCGAAAAAACGAATCTACTTGCAAAAAAAACGACAATTTCATTTATTCCCGATGAACTAATCCAGTTAATCGATCAGCCGACGAATGAAGACCCATCATCCGAAAAAGTAATAGAAGTCATTGAAAAGAACATTGATGATTTGGAGGACTCAATTGAAAAAGAGTCGTTGATCCTATTGAAGCAAGAGCTGTTGGAGCCTACGCTGCACCCCGCGGTTGTTAAGGGTTTATTGACAAACATTCAGCACCATCCGCATTGCAAATGGACGGCTTATTTACTTCGAAAACATTTTGGAATAAAGTAAGAAAAACGCTTTGGATTCAACTTCCAAAGCGTTTTTTCCTTTATTTATTCTCCAATCCTCGGTTTAGTCCGTGGATGACGCCAGCATGAACTCCCTCATGCCAAAGGGCGAACTGAATGACCGCGTCGACTGTATCCATCGTTAACATATCCCCAATTTTGAGAGGTTCAGGCAGGACTTCATCAAGCTTTCCTTCCAATGCCTCAACTACACGAGGCACTTGTTCCTGTAAAGCAGCTTGCAATTCCTCTTTTGAAGGAGCTTGACCTTCCCATCCTGCTGGGCTTGTCCCCCTAACAAAGAGCTTTTGCCATTCCTGGTGATGCGGTTCGTAGGACGGCAAGACCATTGAAGTGAAATTTTCCAATGTACAATAAATGTGCCCGACATTCCACCGGACCGTATTATTGAATCCTTTCGGCTGGACGTCCCACGCATCTTCCTTCGTCATCGATAAGCGCCCCATTGTATATATCCTTGCAAATTTTAACTGTGCAATTGTTTCCATTTCTCATTCCCCCTTTTCCTTATCATACTAAAAGGGTATGAAAAGAAAAAGCGGATATTCCTTAAAGGAATCCGCTTTTACGTAAGATCTATCGGTTTATCATTTCTCTTTTGGCTATTCCATTTTTCACGGGTCGCGCTGTCGAATTCCCGATTTTCAATCGGCATCCTCTCAGACACGTCATTGTCCGTTACTTGGAATTCATTGAATAAAGGCTTATTTTGACTAAAAGCGGAAGGAACATCCATGCCGATTTTGTCTTGTGCGTTTTTACGGAATTCGTTCGTAAAGTTGGAGTCAGCAGGATCTGCTAAAGGTAATTCATACGCCGGTCCTACCCCTTTTCCGGGATGTAGAATCTTTGGTTCCAAATCTTTCTTATTCGGATATTTACCATCAACGATCGTCATATGGATTCCTCCTTTTTCTCCCTTCAAACACGGAAATCCCGCGCATGGGGAGAGGTGGTTTTTATCTATTCCCTATCTCAATAAAACCTAAACCTCATATAAATTAATTTTAATGGGAACATCATTTATTATTTCACGTCAACACTACATGGAAAATGCCACAATATCGCGAGGTAATTATATGCAAAAATGGTTTGGAGCTACTTTTCCCATATTAAGCATTTTGCTTTTGTTATGGATTGAGCAAAGTGTTGACGTTTCATACGGTGTCAAAACGGCAGCAAAGGTCATACTATTCTTAGGAATCCCTTTCATACTGTTCCGATCAACGAAATTTCTTTTCCTTCGATTCAGGAAAACTGATCGAAAAAGTATCCGATTTGCCTTTATTTTAGGGGTTTCAATAATGTCACTCATTATTGGTGCCTTCCTATTATTACAAAGTCTTATCGACATCGCTTCGTTGCGGGACGATTTGCTGCTATCCGGCATCACACCCTCTTCGTTCCCGATCATCGCACTATATATTCTGATCGGAAACTCAATTATTGAGGAATTCTTTTTTCGGGGACTATTACCAGACTTATTCGGCCGTGGCGCAATGCGTTTCATCCTACCACCATTCTTTTTCGCCATTTATCATATCGCCATCTTCCTGCCATGGTTTACGCTGCCGATTTTACTTTTGGCCGTCGGCGGACTTTGGACAGGCGGATTGATCTTTCAGCTTGCGAATGAAAAACCCCATACCATTCTGCCGTCTTGGATCATACATATGTTTGCGGACCTTGGCATATTACTTATTGGGGTATATATACTTTATTTTTATTAATCAAAAACCAAAAAAATCCGCGTGCCTGCCAAGTTTTTTGGCAACGCATGCGGATTGATTATTTTGTTGGCACTGTCACGGTCACTTTGAACAAATCACCGTCAAGTTCGATTTTCATATTGCCTTGATGCATATCGACAATCGATTGTGCAATTGCTAAACCAAGACCTGAACCGTCAGTATGACGCGATGTATCTGCACGTTTGAAACGCTCGAACAGTTCATCGACATTTTCGCTAAGTTCGAATTTTGTAATGTTTTTCACGACAAATTCAGCAGAATCGCCCACTTTTCGAAGTGTTACGTAAACTCGAGTGCCCGGAAGCGAGTATTTGACGGCATTGACAATCAAGTTATCGAGGACGCGCCACCATCTTTGACCGTCGACATGGGCAATTAGCATTTCTTCAGGGATTGTCGTCCGGAAATCGAGGCCGGATTCCGAAATCTGATTTGCATGTTCGGCAAGTGCCTGTTGAAGCAATTGCGTTAAATCGACACGTTGTTTATTAAGTTCAAGATTGCCGCTCGCCATTTTCGACACTTCGAATAAATCTTCAATGAGCGTTTTTAGGCGCTGTGATTTTTTATCAAGAATATCGACATATTTTGCACGTTCCTCCGAAGTGATGTTTTCATCTTTCAGTAGATCGGTATACGTGATAATTGATGTAAGCGGCGTTCTCAAATCATGGCTCACATTCGTGATCAGTTCCGTTTTCAACCGTTCGCTTTTCGCCTGTTCCGTCATGGAAATCCTGACACCTTCACGGAGATTATTCAAATTCTTCGCGTGGTCAGCGAGTGGTGAACGACCTTCGATTTTGATATCTTCATTCAAACGTCCCGAAGCCATCTGCTCCGTCGCGACGATGATCCGGTTCAAGTACGCGGAACGACGGACGAAAATATAGAGGGCAGGAAGGCCAAGGAACAGAACGCAAAAAGCGTAGATCATAAGGAAGATTCCATCTATGAAACCGCCTATGAATCCGATTCCTGCAAGGAAAAATCCGATAAGCAGGATGAATGACTGAACGCCGATCGACCTTTTCAGGAACATCTCACGCAACGCCTTAAAGAATTGGAGCGTGAAACTGTTTTTTATGTCCTTTGCCAATACCCCTTCCCGCTTCCATCGTTCCACACCATTTACAAGTTGGAATGCAAACAATGTAGTCATGACGACTCCACCTATCAAGAAGGAAGTCAGCCACTCACCCCAACGTCCCAGACTTTGATACGTAAAGAAGTTCGACAGATTTGAGGACTTACTGTCAATGTATCCAACTAATATCAATGCTGTCATGAAAAATGCAGCAGCTTTCAAATCAATCTTCAAATCTGCATACCAATCCGCAATCGCCGTCCCCGTTACCCATTCCTTCTGAAACTTCATAACGGTCAATAATGTGATAAGTGCTATGATACCGAGCAGCCAAAAGACGTAAGTGGCTAATCTCCCTTTATTGAAATCCTTATATTGTGAATATAAGACACCACCCTTTGCAACGGCTGACTTTGGAACGATGACAGTACCTTCAAAGGTTTTTACAGAAGTGGTAATTTGTATGTCTTCACTCGCTGCTTGATTCCCATAGTCGGAGGTCCTAATCCAGCCATTGGTACCATTATGTCCAGGTAATGAATTCGCTTTAAAATATCCTTTTGCGGCATTGAATTGTTTTTTATAAACCGCAGGAACTGAAACATCTCCGGAAGAATACGTCTCCCCTGTTTCAACATCGGTGAATTCATAGGCTACTGGCAATGAAAACGAGTTTGCTTTGACATCATTTAAATATTGAACTAACGCCTTCTCTTTTTCTTTGCGTATTTTCGCCTCCACGTGGGCATCGCTTTCGAAGTTTTTCCGGATGTCCGCAAGTTTCATGTCCCGTTCTTCGATCAACGTATTCATCAATAATTCATTTCCGGCATCTTTCGCATCCGCTATTCTCTGTGCATATTGGTCGTGGATATTGGAAAGCTGGTCTGCCAGTGTCCCATATCGGTACCGATGTCTCTCGATTTCATCGTCAGATACGGTAATGTTTTTCTTGGCCTCTTCCACATCAATCGAGTTGAGTTTAGTAGGTCCAACAATGTCGTAAAACTCGTCAAGCTGCCAAGAGAAATCATTGAAATCAGAAAAAACATTTCCAATCAGTCCCGTTCCCTGCCTTGCAAATGAAAGACTGGCGAGCAGCACAACCGTAATAAGCGCGGACCATGTTAATAGAAGAACTTTATTTTTCATCAGGACGCTCCCCCTTTAATGATGCGTGAAAAATAGGCGATTGCCCGTGTCGAGCGTTCCCAACCATTTAGGGCGAGTTCAATGACATGCGGGAAACAATACCCGATGCTAATTGCGGCGATGCAGATGGAGACAATCGACAGTACAATGCTCCAATCACTTCTCGATTTTGTAGCCAATTCCCCACACCACCTTCACATATCTTGGATTTTTCGGATCCGCTTCAATTTTTTCCCGGATTTTGCGGATATGGACAGCGACGATATTTTCCGCATTATACGCCTCTTCATTCCACACACGTTCATAAATTTCATTTATGGAAAACACACGCCCAGCGTTCTTCATGAGTAATTCCGTAATCTTATATTCAATCGGCGTCAGTTTCACCGGTTTCCCATCGACCGATAATTCCCTCGCATCTTCATCAAGAGCAAGCCCATCAATTTGGACCTTTTTCTGACCATCATATGTGCCCAATTGGACATATCTTCTTAGCTGCGACTTAACGCGCGCCATCAACTCCAACGGGTGGAATGGCTTCGTCACATAATCATCCGCACCAACCGACAAACCGTGGATTTTATCCGAATCCTCCACCTTTGCGCTCAGCATGATGATCGGAATATTTTGTTGCTCTCTAATTTTGAACGTCGCCGTAATCCCATCCATATTCGGCATCATAATATCAAGGATGAGCAGATGGACTTCATTCAATTGAAGTAAATCAAGCGCTTCTTTCCCATCCGCTGCCTTCAAAACGTCGTACCCTTCATTTTTCAAATAAATTTCGATCCCATCGCGGATCTCTTTATCATCATCCGCCACGAGAACTGTGAACTTCGCCATCATCCGCACCTCGCTTTCCTCTATGATACCAATTGTAGTGATTAAATCTTAACATTCAGTAAGGGGAATTATGAAGAAATTCTTAAGATGGATGGTTGGTGGGCTTAAGAAACCCCTTGAGGAGCGCCTAATAAATGGTTGAACGGTGAAAAAGTTGGGGTGGACGGCGATAAACTGCCTCTGAACGGTGATAACTGGACGGCGAGCGGTGATAAACCACTTCCGAACGGTGATAAACTTTAGCCAGCTTGGAAAATTGGTGGATTTGCATAGAATCCGCCATGAAAAACGACCCAATTGGTGCGGAGCGGTGGTAAAGTCGGCCAAGTCGGTGGTAATTGGCCGAGAGTCGGTGATAACCGCTTGAAAGTCGGTGGTAAACTCCTCTCCACGCAAAAAGCCACCCATCGGCATCCCCCCGACGAGCAGCTACTATTAATTCCTATCGAACAAATCTATATTGCACCATCGACACAACGGCAATCGCCGCCCAAACGACTAAACTTGCCACTCCCAACGCAATCAAGCCATTCGAGAAGGAGAATGCAAAGTTTTTCGCCGTGACAGCGAGTTCATTTGTCACCACTTTCGGAACGGAGAAATATTGGAATGGCTGGTAATGGGCCCAGGTGGATGCGACCGATTGCTCCGACCATTTCACGCCGGCGAATAAAGCGATGAGCATCAATCCGATGGCAATGGCAGTTTTTCTTACAACAATGGAGAATAAAAAGAGCAAGGAATAGCAGAATACAAGCACCATGAAAAAGAGGGTTGCCGATTTCAGAAGGAATGTGCTTATCTTCATGAATGTAAAACCGTAATTCTCCCCGTAAATGAGTACAGGATAGTCGGTGTTCCCGAACCTATCAAACACGGTGCCGAGCAGCAAGGCAAACCCGCTGAATGAAGCGAGCAACAGAATTGTGCCAACCAAGACCATGATGAACTTACTGATTAGGACTTGATACCAACGGATCGGCTGTGTCCGAAGCAGATGAATCGGACCGTTTGCCCCGAGTCCTTCCCTCGTCACGACATCCCCAAACAGGAAGATGAATATTCCTGCACCGAACACACCAAATAGAAGGGTCAACAGATGATTCGCATAATGAACCCCATCAGACGAATATTTCGTGCTCAGTTTTTTTATGAACTCTCCCCAACCATCATCGTCAAAATACTGGTCATACACTGTCAAATCTGCAAAACTGGTCAGCGGCAAAAGGGGACGTATTTCCCTTTCACGCATCCATTTCATCTGTTCATAACTCGTTTGTTCCGTGAATAACGTTCGCCACTCTCTTGACCAAAAGTCTCCATAACCAAGCCTTGGTATTATGAATTGCGTCCGATGCTCAATCTCCATATCTAGCAACCGGTTATAATCTCTCGATTGATATACTTCAACTTCTTTTCCGTACCGAGGTATCCAGAACTCCTCTAAATCACTTTTCCGATCTTTATATTCCCTGCTGTCCTTGTCCAGTTTTCCCGCATCAACCGATGCCTCCAATTCCACTAACTCGCTTTGGACTCTGAAAAGCCCATCTTCCGCTTCCGTCTGCAACTCCTCAATGCGAGTTGTATTCATATAAACATAAGCATAATACGCGATAATAAAAACGGTAAAAGCCAAGAGCACAACCTTAAAAAACGTGGATTTAAACGCCTTTATCGCCTCAAATTGAATAAGCCGCAACATGCCTTCCCCTCCCAACCATTTCTATCTCTGCCCTTCCCAACTGCGCCCTAAATTGAATTCCCCTCAATTGATCCGGCTCGTTTCAATCTTTTTCCTGGCAATCAAAAACAACACAATGGTTACCAGCAAGATAACCGGAATTCCCTGGTACCAATCTGCTCCATTCCTGACAAGTAGGCGTTCTTCCGGCAGCAAATATTGAAATGGATTAAACCAGAATAAGAATGGTGTTTTAATGAAAGCGGACAATCCATATCCCGCCACCAATGTTGCAAGCAAGGCAAAAATTGTGGCTAACGTATGTTTGAACAGCAAGCTATACACCAAAAGGAGCGCAATCACCATGATTGACGTTATACTGATAACTGTCAGTCCTTGGCCCATATAATCCACAATTGTAATAAAATCAATTTCCCCATTCTTTTCAATCATGATTGGATACTTATACTTCCCTTTAAATCCAAACAACCCAACGAGTGCCGTAGCAACTATCAAAACGATAGCTGTCAGGAAATAGACGAGGATTGAACTGAAAAACTTCCCAGTAATGATATTTCCTTTGTTCACTGGCTGCGTGTATAAAAAATTGATGGAATGGGTTTCAAACTCGCTTGTCATGATTTCTCCCACCAAAATGACCAGAATGATGATTGCCCCAAAGTTCATAAACAGATCCACTACGAGCTTCAAGAAATTCGGTAAGGCGATGCTATACGTCGCATGCCGGGGCTTAATATTTTCCGACAAATGCTTATGATTCATCGCAAGCATTTTGTTGATTTCTCCGACTGGGAGGTCGTAGTCTCCCCCCTCCTCCTTGAAATGAAGTGCCTCTTTCAAGAATGCATTTTCTATCGGCAATCTGTTTTTCCACTTATCCGATTTTATCTCCCGGACTTCGTACAACTTCGCCAGCATGGAAGAGTTGATCAGCCTCAACTTGTCCATCTCTTCGTCTTCCGGATTATTTTCCAATGCAGCCGTATACATTCGATTCAGACTCTGAGATTTTTCAATAAGTCCGCCGATCCGTTCATTTTCCTCTTTTTCAATATACGGCTGGAAAGTCACGTTCCGGACGAAAAGAAGCACGACACCCAATATGATGAACAGGTACACATACAGCAGTTTCTTACTGAAGAGAATTTTCTTCAATTCAAAAGCAAACTGCATCATACCGTCGCCCTCTCTTCAAACAGTTCACGATACCGCTTTTCCGCCCCGGCTTTCTGATTGTCGATATGGTTGATCTCAATTCCATTCCCGTACAATAAACCGATGATTGTCTGCAATGGAACATCCGTCTCTTTGAAACCTAATTGACCTTGGTCGTTACTCGTGAATGGCAGACCTTCTTCCTCTAAAATCCCTTTCGCCTTTTCCGTATCGCTGACAGTCAACTCGTAATGGATCACTGTCAGTTCCTTCAATGACTCCTTCAGCAAAGCCCCATCCTTCATGAAGTAAATCGTATTCGTCAATCGATCAATTTCATCGAGATTATGAGATGAAATGATGATTGTCGTCCCTTCCTTGTACAATTCCAATAAAATATTCCGCATATTGATAGCGCTCGTCGGATCAAGTCCATTCAAAGGCTCGTCCATGAGCAACAGCTTCGGTTTGTTTAGAATGACCATCGCGAGCAATAAATGCTGTTTCATTCCGAGCGAAAAATTACGGACACGCCTCTTTAAATAACTCGTCATCCCAACCCTCTCTGCAACTTCCTGGATACGTGAAAAAGGCAGCTTTTGCACACGGCAAATGAACTTCAAATGATCATAAGCCGTCAAATTCCCGTAAAGGATCCGGTTATCCTGCAAATAGGAGATTTCATAGAAAAGCGACGGGGCGGTATTCGCCTTCCCTAAAATTTCGACACTCCCCTCATTGAACGACAATAGATTCGTCATGCAGTTCAACAGCGTCGTCTTCCCCGAACCATTCGGACCAACAAGCGCAATGATTTGGGGTTCCTCAATCGTAATATCAATCCCCTTTAAGACCCAATCCTTCTTATACCGTTTTTTCAAACTCTTAACTTGTACAATCATTCCCCCACACCCTTTCTTTTTCGTCACACTCACATCGTTTTACAAATTTCCCCTTCTTTCTTACTACCACACAAACCGTGGAAATCCTTTAATTAATATGATAATTCTTATTGTTTATAAATTGTATGAATGATAGACTGTGGATAGAAATGGATAAGTTCAACGGTATTACTTATAAAGGGGAGGATTGCAATAAGAAAATGGTTGTTGCCGTTTGTCCTGTTCGGCGCGCTATTGTTAGGCGCATGTGTGGATGACCAAAAAGAGAAGGATGAAGTAGTCCAGTTGCCAAGAGAGCCGACAGAGCCGATAGAGGCAAGCAAAGGCATTACTATAAGACCTGAAATATCCATTGTAATAAATGAAAATGAAACAAATCTACCGGCTACCGTTCGGTCAATCCGTGACAAGTTTTGTTGGGAAAGTGAGGAGAAACAATGCTCACTTGAACCAACCCCATCCAAGGCACTTTTGGAGCATGAGCAGTCCACTCGAGTAAGACCCGAGGAAGACCTTACATTCAGATTCAGTAGACCAATGGAGGACTTTGATTTTCCTAAGCCCGATTCTTTCAAAGTCTATGTAGATGAAGACGGGGAAATGAAGGAAGCGGAAGTAGTAGGCAATCAAATTAAAGCTCCGTTAAACGAGGGAAGGTATTACATGTCTGTCAAAGCGATATGGAGCGGCGACGTGAAAGGCGAAGCGATTTATGCGTTTTTATTGTCGGTGAAAGAGTAGATATTTTGATGACCGGGGTGTGGTATGAATGGAGGTTTTGATCATACAAGAGGGAATTTCCGTCGGTCCTTTCGGATTGAGTATCACGAAAAGTGTTGTCAAAGAATTAAAGGGCACTACCTATAAAGGAGGGGATTTCCAATTAGAAAAGGGTTGCTGTTTTACGTCCTGTTAGTCGCATTATTTTTGTCCGGTTGTGTGGATGATGAAAAGGACGAGGAAGAAGTAGCGGCTCCTTTACCTCAAACGACCGAGGTGGTGAATGAGGAGGAAACTGCAATCACGTTGAAACCTGATCTTCTAGTAAGCCAAAACAAAGTGGGTTTTTGGATGTATTATGACAATCATTGCTGGGAAACAGCAGATAAAAAGTGCTCTTTGGAGCTAACGCCTGCACAGGAAATGTTGGAACATGCACGTGCCAATCAAGTGAAGCCTGGGGGTGAAATCAACTTCTATCTCCTTGTTTCTCCCGAATTAAAAGACTTTCCGCAACCGGACGCATATGAAGTGCTCATCCATAAAAACGGCGAAACAACAGCTGTGGAAGTGAACGGCGACAAAGCAAAAGTGCCCACGGCTGAAGGAAGGTATTTCATGACCGTCAAAGCGATCTGGAGCGGCGACGTGAAAGGCGAAGCGATTTATGCATTTTTATTGTCGGTGAAAGAGAAGTAAGTGAATGAATAATCATCTCCCAGTTGAACAAGCTTTGCATATACGGGAGGTGAACTGACATGGCAAAAGAAAAGAAATTCAAAAAAGGCAATACATTGGATCGCGAGGAATTCGGGTATGGCTTTGACATCAGCCCTGATGATTTAGGTGTGATTGGAAAGAACGACAACGTGAAAAATAAAAACAACAAGAAAAAGGCAAATGACCAACAACGCCCGCCTACAAATGGGTAAACACTATTGATTTCTCTGAATCAAACGACTATAATCATTTCAACTACATCTTACTAAAGGCAATGAGAGGGAAAAGTAAAAAGAGGATGTCGCATAGAGAGCTTCTGACGGTGGAAATGAAGCGGACAAATCTTTTGAACATGATCCTTGAGCCGCGCACTGAACGTCTTCGGACTAGTAGGATGCGCCGAGAGTTGGCGCTTGTTATCCTCGCCAAAGTATAACGCTTTTTTGGCGCGTACTTTTGGAGATAATTAGTGTGAACTAATTGTGCAGTAAGGTGGTACCACGGGTATATGAACCCCGTCCTTATCGATTTTTATCGATGAGGGCGGGGGTTTTTTATTTTTAAGGAGGAATGGAAATGACTGTTTTTATTGGTGGGGCTTGGCCGTATGCGAATGGTTCGCTGCATCTTGGGCATATCGCGGCGTTGTTGCCGGGTGATATCTTGGCAAGGTATTTTCGTTTGAAGGGCGAAAAGGTGCTTTATGTTTCGGGGAGTGACTGTAATGGAACACCAATTTCGATACGGGCGGCTGCGGAAGGAGTGTCCGTGAAGAAGATTGCCGATCGTTATCACACTGAGTTTGTTGTCAGTTTTTTGAGATTAGGATTCTCGTATGATCTTTATACGCGAACGGATGGGTCGTTCCATCATGAAGTAGTCCGTGAAGTTTTTCTGAAGCTGTTGGAGCGCGGGTTTATATACAAAAAGGAAATGGAGCAGACGTACTGCGAGTTTGATGAACGATTTCTTCCGGACCGTTTTGTCGAAGGAACTTGTCCGAATTGCGGAAGCCAAGCGCGGGGCGATCAATGTGACAGCTGCGGTTCCATTTTAGATCCGCTTGATTTGATAAATCGAACTTGTAAACTATGCGGCAAGGAGCCGACTGTGCGCAAGACCGAGCATTTTTATTTCAAATTAAGTGAATTCCAAAAGCAACTTGAATCGTTTGTAGCAAGTGCTGATGAAGATGGAAGATGGCGTGAAAATGCCATTCGCCAGTCTGAGCGGTATTTACAAGAAGGTCTACATGACCGAGCTGTTTCAAGGGATTTGGAAAACGGCGTCAATGTACCGGTTGCAGGTTACGAGGATAAGAAGATTTACGTGTGGATTGAGGCGGTGACAGGCTATTATTCCGCGAGCCGGGAATGGGCAATGTTGAACCGGACCGATATCGCTACGTTTTGGGATGAAGAAACGGTTGCCTACTATGTCCATGGCAAAGATAATATCCCGTTTCACACGATCATTTGGCCCGCCATTTTGATGGGAATTGGCAAGGAAAAGGCAGTGCCAACTCACGTTATCTCAAATGAGTACTTGACGTTGGAAAAACGGAAGTTATCGACAAGCCAAAACTGGGCGGTGTGGGTGCCGGATATTTTGGAACGATATCATCCCGATTCGGTGAGGTACTTTTTGACTGCGAATGCTCCTGAAAACAGAGATGCGGATTTTTCTTGGCGTGAGTTTATTTATAGTCATAACTCTGAGTTGTTAGGTGCATACGGGAACTTTGTGAATCGGACGTTGAAGTTTATCGAAAAGTCGTATGGTGGGGTTGTTCCTCAAACGGAAATTAATAAAGGAATAAAAAATACAGTTGCGGGTCTTTACCATATTGTCGGCAAAAAAATCGAGGACGGTCATTTCAAAGAAACAATTGAAACGCTATTCGATTTCATCCGCCAAGCGAATAAATACTTTGATGAGGAAAAGCCATGGATTCAAGTAAAAGAGGATGTAGTAGCATGTGAGCGGACAATGGCAACATGCACGTATATCATTGCTAACCTTTCGCAGCTACTCTCCCCTTTCCTACCGTTTTCGAGTGAGGATGTACAGAGCATGTTGAAATTGAGGAAGCCGGAATGGAAAGAAATCGAGATTGGGAGTTTGACTCTGAAGCGTGTGGAGCCGTTGTTTGAAAGGATAGATGCAGGGCAAATTGATGCTGAGGTGGAGAGGCTGATAAGCCAATCTTCCTAAAATGCAGAGCCACAATCTTCACACCTTGGATTGTGGCCCTGCATATTATTATTTCCGTAAAATCTTCTCCATCGCTTTCCCTTTTGCCAACTCATCAATTAACTTATCCATATAGCGAATTTCCTTCATTAATGGATCCTCTATATCCTCCACTCGGACACCGCAAACTACTCCTTTGATCAAATCACGTGAAGAATTCAATTGGGGAGCTTCTGCAAAGAACATCTCGAAATTCGTCTTTTCTTCAATTTGTGCTTCTAATTCTTCTTGGCTGTAACCAGTCAACCAACGGATAATTTCATTCACTTCCGATTTCGTCCTACCTTTTTTCTCTGCTTTCGTAATGTAATGGGGATAGACGCTCGCGAATGTCATTGTATAGATTCTATGCTTGGTCATCATATTTCCTCCCTTTAAAAGATCTCCGATTTTTGTTACACCATTATACCATTGAATGATTTATAACCTTGTGTTTTACAACCATGTCTAAAATTCATGATGCAATCCCTCATCTGATTTGAGACAATGGTGGTATGCAGAAAAAAATGGAAGGAGTGACTTCGTGAAAGAACGTTTCTTTTGGATTGCGTTAGGCCTTATTGCTGTGAGCTGGACGTTAAACTCGCTGTACTCCCAGTCGAAACAATTAACGGAGCCTATTTTTCTTGACCATTATATTGAAATGACGATGGGTGACCATAATTATCATCTCACTCTCTACTATTTAACGAATAAAAACGACCGTTCTCGTATCAGTCATGTACGCCTTGGAGGTTTGGACGGCTATCCGGAAAATGGCTTCATTTATAATGATAATTCTATATACAACATGGATACGTACAGGCATCATGTGTTAAGAAGTGTTTCGGTCCGTCTGCAAAATTATGAAACAGACATTATGACGGATCTTATCCTCAACGACATGGTGGTGTATTTTTCGGATGGCAGGCAAACTAATGCGTCCATCGGGGAAGTTATTATTCATCCAGAGGGATACTTCACTCAAGGCAATAATGTATTGCATTCACGTTCAAGTGGAAGTAGTAACGACAGTTCAAGTTGGTATTCGTTCCAGGCAATTGAACCATTGTCTATTGAAAAGATCTTATTCCCTTTCAATGAACCCATCGAAGAACGATTCAACTTTACAATCAACGATAGTCAAAAAGACAAATCATTGGAGTCACTTAAGCTTCCGATCCATATAGATAAAGATAAATATTTGACGCTACGAACCAACCTGAAAACCAATAGTTTTGTGAATCCATATGCCTTCTCCATTCGTATAGATGGAACAACGGAGCAGGGAAAACCATTTACGAGTTACGCCCATTATCATATGTTTCCGTATTTGACGCAGGAAGATGTCAATAGGGTTATCGACAAAAAGGCGAGGAGGGATTCGGTTGAATAAAGCTTTAGGTAATATATTTTGGGGCTACCTCTTCATATTTTTCGATTTCTATATCATGATTGACCTATTAATGGATCCTATCGGTTATTTCTTGATTTACACCGGATGTGCACGGATTGTTGGTGCTTATCCGAATGCGAAAAAAGCAATGACAGTCGCTATGATTGGCGTTTTCGTGTCACTGCCTACAGTGTTTATAAACCTATCGGATTCGGCATTGCCTTTTGGATGGTCAATTTATGAGAGTATGCTATCGATCCTTAAATTGGTTATTGCATTTTATTTATTCCTCGTGTTAATGGAAGTAGCCAAAATCTTTGGCAATGTGGCGCTGCACAATCGGGCGCAGACTACTTTTAAATACTTTGTCACTATTCACTTTGCAATTTTGACAGTTATGTCCTTTTCCATGAATGTTTCTGGAGACGGCTGGGTTGCTCTTACAGTAATCCTTATAATTGCCGGAGTTTTGATGGATATTCTGTTTTTATTATTAATCCGTGCTTTTCGTCGGGTTAGCCCCGATAATCATCGGATAAGTTATTCTGTTTAACATGGTAACCGGCATAGAGTAAAAAGAATGGAGGTTAGTTAATTGTTTAAAAACGAAGCAAACCAAGTTCGCGCGGGATGGCTAATATTTTTGGCATTCGTCGCGATGTTCATTACACAGCAAATTTTCGCGCTCCCTGGCGGAGTCTTGCTGGCATTAGTGGATTTTCCATTTCAGGACGGATCATTCGATATGGATATTAATGCGGCATTTGCCAGGCACCCATGGATTTTCTTATTGACGCAAGGCGGCGGGACAGTAGGCGGAATGCTTGCTACGGTGCTGGTATGGAAATTCGTCAATAAAGGGACATTACCGGAGCTTGGATTTAGGGGATCGCTGAAAGATTTATGGTTCGGCCTTTTCCTTGGTGCGGCTTCGATAGTTGTCATTTTCTTTATTTTATTGGCAACAGGGAATGTTAAAATGCTGAATACGTTCGGAAGCCCAGAGTTTACCGTATACACCCTATCGTATCTCCTTTTATTCATCTTAGTCGGCTTCTTTGAAGAGATGTTTTTCCGGGGATATGTCATGTCTACAATGCAACGACGAGGAAATCCGAAATGGCTTATTTACGTTATATCGGCTGTGATTTTCAGTCTTGTCCATGGCACGAATCCAAATGTAAGTGTGCTTGGATTGGTCAATATTGCGTTGGTCGGGATTCTATTCGCTTATATGTTTGATGCAACAAATAGTTTGTGGCTGCCGATCGGCTATCATATTACTTGGAACTACTTCCAAGGGAATGTTTTTGGATTTGCGGTGAGTGGAACTACGCCGTACGGGATTTATAATGTGTCGGTGGAAAATGGAAATTCCTTAATGACAGGCGGAGCGTTTGGGCTTGAAGGTGGCCTTTTGGCGACATTGCTTATAGTTTTAGGGTTCTTTGCAACGAGGTTGTATGTGAAGATGAAGGCCGAGTAGGTCGTTTATGCGTAGAATTTGGCATTTATGAGTGTTTAGGTTGATTTATGCGTGAAATTCGGAGTTTATGCATACTTGATGGATTTTATGAGTTTTTGGATGGATTTCTGCGTCTTTGGAGGAAATTATGCGTGATTAAGGCTGCCTAACTGAGGGCAGCCTTTTCTTTTCTTCCACTTAATGTTAAAACGAGGATTCCTCCCAATAAAAGTGCGATTCCTGACCAAGAAATCAGGTCCAATCTTTCTCCGACAACAAGCACGCTTAAAATTGCTGCAGTGAGCGGTTCGGCTAATGATAGCGTGACAGCTGAAGAAGAAGGGATCAGCCGTAAGCCCGTTGAAAATAGAATGTACGCCACACTTGTCGCTGCAATTCCAAGATAAATTGTCGTGGATATGCCGGGAAATGTGAGTAATCCTTCTGTTTCGAAAATGAATAAAAACGGCATAAGCATGATTGCGCTCAATGAGAAAATGACTGCCACCGAAGGAATCGCATCCGCTTTTTCCAATACCTCTTTATTAAATAAAGTGTAGAAGGCGAATAGAAGGCCTGCGCAAAGGGATAAAGTGACACCCACTGGATTGACGACCAACCCTTCTTTATTTGAAAATAATAAAACACATCCGACAACGGCAAGTGATGTGGCCGTTAGCCAGACTTTTGTTGGACGGCGTTTTAGGATAAGCCATTCAATCACCCCTGAAAACATCGGCGCGCTTCCGATTGCGACTACCGTTCCAATTGCGATTCCCGTCAAACGGATTGATGTGAAAAAGCAATATTGGAAGATCGCCATTGCCAATGCAGCCAAAAGCGTCGCTTTCCATGGCCAGTTGCGGAAATTGATTTTCCGAAGTATGAGCATGATAATAAGCAAAGCGAAACCGCCGACCGCAAGCCGCGAAGCCCCAACCGCCAATGGATGTACAGTTTGCGGCATAAAAGTTTGCGCGGTGCCAGTCGTTCCCCAAAGTACCGCCCCCAATAATACAGCAACAAACGCAAGTCGTTGTGACAAAAAATCCCCTCCCCCGATATATCGAATATATCATGATATCGGAGAGGGGTGTGTGAATTCTCGAAATTATTCAGTTTCGGCATCAATTATTTTCTTTAACTTAGCCAACAGGCCGTCCCAACCACCTGACATTCGGGGACGGACGACTTCATGTTTCTCACCGAATTCCGTCTGCTTTCCATCCTCCCAACCAGCATGACTGAAGGTCATTTCCGTTTTCCCGTCATTTCCCTTTAATTCAAAATGAATTTGCCAATCCTTTCCCCAGTCGAATGAAAGGCGGTTCGGTGTTTGCACTTCAGTCACTTTACACTGCGATTCTCCCCAAGGGCCCGCTTGCAACGTGAATTCTTTTCCTTCAATTGGTTGCATATCACTCGGCATGAACCATGCGCCAATTCCTTCAGCTGTAGAGACATATGGCCAAACCTTTTCGATAGATGCATTGATTATGATGTTTTTTTTGATTTGATTTTCAGACATTTGCTTCTCTCCTTAATCATATTCAGTTAATATCTTCCAAATTTATAGCTGTATTGATACTGTAGATTATGAGGGGTTCCTTGTCAAAAGGGATGAAAACTACCTGTAACATTTCAATCACTTAAACGTGTTAATAGAGAGATCAGTTAAAAGGGGGGCCAAATGCAGAACAAACGATATCAATTAGATTATCTGTATAGGCAATATGCAAGGCCCCTTTATTTTTACCTTCTAAAATTAAGTGGTTCAAAGCAATTGGCCGAGGATTTAACACAAGAGACATTCGTTCGCGCCACGATTTCTTTACACACATATGAAAATGAAGAGGCTCGTGCTTGGCTTTTTAAAGTTGCTCGCAATGCGTATTTAGATGAATGGCGGAAGCAACAGCGATGGCGAACAATCCCGATTTTATCGGCCTTAACAACGAAAAAAGAAATGATTAGTCCATACGGGGTTCCAGAAGAATCCCTATTAGCACAAGAATTGAACGAACAACTTGAAGATCTATTGAACTACTTACCAGAACAATATCGCTCAATCATTTATTTGCGGGAATATGAACAGTTTAGCTATAAAGAAATATCGGAGTCCTTGCAGCTGACACAGGACCAAGTAAAAATAACACTTTATCGTGCAAGGAAGCGTTTGGCGGACCTCGCTGAAAAGAAAGGGTGGCAGTATGACGGAATGGAATAAAGACTTGGAAAAGCGAATTTTAATGAGATCCCGTTTCACATTAACTTTCCGGATACTCCGTATTTTACTATTGGTGTTTCTCATTTATTGTGGATATATGTTTTTGATCAATATCATTGCTGATAAGCTTAATATGACGAGAGAAAATGCGTATTATACGAAGCTTGCAACGGAGTGGACTGTGCCCAATGTACGTGGAGACTCTCGATTTGAGAAAGAAGAATTGACGTTTTTCGGCACACAAAAATTATCATACAACGTACTTAAGAGGGTTGGAAATGATGAAAAGGTTATTGGCCAAGCAACAGTAGTGAATCGCCTTGCCAGCCCATCGACATTTTCGTTGTCCCATCCCGGGCAAAAGCAACTGAATGAATTCTCTTTTTCATTGCCCATAGATCCACATACCGGAAGAAAATTGGGAGGTAATGCGTGGCCAAATGTATGGGAAACCCTGTCAATGCTTCCGGAAGGTACTGTTGGGGAGCTCGCTTTTTCAACAACAAGCTTCATGGAATCAAAACAACTGATTGATTTCCTTGGAAAGTATGATCTCCATACTTTATGGATGCCGTTGTATACTGGCGAGTTTGTAGATTATGATCCTTACCTAACATCTAGGGGAGATAATTTGCTAATGGTCCCCCACTTCGGCTTATCCGGTGGAAATGATCGAAATGAAAACTTTCATGAATCATTGCAAATTCTTTGGTTAGATCAAGAAAGTCTTAGTGAAAGTGAAGAATTGATGCTGAAAAACATGGAGTACCTTTTAACGAATAAGTCTAAGGGCTATTATGAGCAATTTTTAGGGCTTGGCCATTTAGAGCAAAAATATGAGTACTTAAAAAACAATGGATTTATTGTATATGGGGCAGTTGTAACTGGGCCAGTTAAAGAGTTGTTAAAATTACAGGATGTTTCATTTATCCAAGGGGAGCAGCTTGGTGAAGTGGAATTGTGGAACTGGCAGCGGGATAACAAATAAAGGCTGAAGTTGAATGCCGAAAAACAAAGGGGCGTATTCTCACTATGAGTTCATTTACATTATTAGTTTCAGATAGTCCGTTAAAAGAGGTAGATCATAGTGGCATTGCTGAGATCACAATAGAAGAATTGAGGAGGTTATATCCTATTAATGAAAATACACCGGAGGAGCCTTGGCATACGATGGATGATGATGTCCGCGTTTTGCATGCACCGGATGAGTCAGCATTTGGTCATCTAACTATTTCCGTTTGTACAAATCCGCCTTATGATTTGGATTTTTACTCCGATAAGGAATATATGTATTGGGTTTCGGGAAATTGGAATGACAAATTTTTAACTGATTTTGTAGATTATATAAAGGAATATATAAAAGCAAAAGAAAACGTCCAGTTACTGATTTTCTGGGCCGGCGACGGAGAGCAAAAACTTTTAGAACAAACGGTCAGGATTGATGAAATTGAGCCGACTCAACTTGAATTGTTCAAACGTGAAGAATATCTTCGTTTGCAGTTTGTGTAGGTTTATATAAAAAGGCGCTTTTCTTTTAGTGAAAAGCGCCTGGTTTTCATTAAGGAATAAAATTAAGTTTTTTGAGCCTCTCCATAATCTCCGAATGTATCTTATTCTCCTTTTCATCAATCACATTGTCTGCTTCAATTTCATTGAACACATCGTGAATTATTTTTAACTGGTTCATTTGCTCTGTTGTCGGCGGCTTACTATCCATTTGGTTCAGCAAGTCAATGGCGACTTCTAAGGATATAGTCAAGTCTCGATTAAGATCCGCGACCGTCCCTAACAATCCCCAGGCATCATAAAGATCTTCTATAATCGGATAAATGATAGCCCTTCTCTTTTCTGTATCCTGAAGAGTCTTCTCGTCAGCTTCAAGAACCGACAACGTTTTAGTTGTGAAAGCAGTGTGCATTAATTCGTATGCATCTTTAAAAAAGGCATATGATGCTGGTTGGTTATATTGATCCTGCGTATTTTCTTTCTTATAAAATGTTTCTTTCTGATACCCTTTTTCATTTTTATCGTAAGTGAATTTCTGCACCGTTTTATTAGCATGCTGCGACATAACCATTACAATTCCAGGTTTTCCATCAAATATGGTTGTGCTGAAATCAACTGACCCCAACTGAACATAATCATCAAAGAGCGGATACGTTTCCTCACCGTCTTTCACTACCAACATCCAGGTCTGTCCATCGTCCCAAGCAAATAGACCATTCTCGGTTTTCCCAGCATTCACATACAATTCGACTACTTCCTCTTCACCATCGCGATCCAAGTCCAAGGCGACTTTTTTATAAAGCGTTTGTGGATATTTTTCAATGGCCTTGGCATGTATCATAGAATAGGCATTACTCACTTGTTGATTCGTAGCTAACTCAAAAGCTTTTCTTTCCTCTTCTATTATTTTTAATAGAGCATCTTTTTCTAATGAAATTTGCTCAATTTGCTCTTTCAGTTTACTAATTTCGTTTGCCTGATTTGTGTTTACTTGATCTACTTTTCCCTGATCTGTACAACCGACAAGTATACCCGTTAGGCATATCGTTCCCAGTAGAAGTTTCCTCATTTCCCATCCCCCTAAAGTTTGAAAGTCCGCTCGTATTTCCCTACTATTAGTACGTCATTAACGGTGAATTTGTTTCAATAGTCAAAAATAGTTTGGAGGAAGACAATACTATTTCCGCGATTCCTTGTAGTTCCTGGCTAAAATCAATTCGCGCCAAGTGCCTTTGACCATTAATGTTCTTGAAAGTTAGAGAATATCTTTCGGCGAAGGGGCAGGTCCTTGCCAGATGAAGAACGGACCTTAAGCGCGGAAGAATGGGCCCTGGGTGAAAAGAATGGACCCTGAACGCGGATGAATGGGCCTTGGATGAAAAGAATGGACCTTGAACGCGGAGGAATGAGCCTTGGATGAAAAGAATGGACCTTGAACGAGATTGCTGATTACTTATCCAATCCCAACGAGAACTCTTCCTGCCTAAACGAGAACTCATGGCACGAAAAGGAGAACTTTTCCTGCTTGAATGAGAACTCGTTACTACATTACGAGAACTCGCAAGGCATAAATAAGAACTCAAACCGCGTAAACGAGAACTCTTCCGGGAAAACTAAAATTTCCATGGCTGAATTACTGACAGCTTTCACTAAAAATCTATTGAACAACCAGAAGCTCTATGTTAAACTGGATGGCAGGCTTTCTGCCACGTGGTTCGTAACCATCCCACGATAAAAAACTAAGGAGAAATGAATATGAATGTAAAAACAATGGCAACGAGCGGTATTATCGCTGCGTTGTATGTTGCTGTGACGTTTTTGATCGCCCCGTTCGGGTTCACAAACATCCAGTTTCGCTTGTCAGAGATGTTCAATCATCTCGTTGTGTTCAATAAGAAATATATAATCGGTGTCGTATTAGGTGTTTTCATATCCAATCTGTTCTTTTCGGAACTCGGGCCGATTGATTTAGTATTTGGAGTCGGGCATTCCATTCTTGCCCTATCGATTACTATTCTATCTGCAAAGTTCATAAAAGGACTGTACAAACGGATGTTTTTCAATACACTTGTATTTACGTTTACGATGTTCATTATTGCATGGGAATTGAACATTGCACTTGAGTTCCCTTTCTTACTGACATGGTTCTTCATCGCTGTTAGCGAATTCGTTGTCATGGCAGTCGGCATTCCTGTTATGGTCGCATTGAATAAAAGGCTTAATTTCGAGAAGCTTATATAAAAGTAAAAGGGGCATTCCAATAGTCGATCATCGACAATATTGGTATGTCCCTTTTTTCTGTTCCAAAATGTTTTATTAGCGTACTGATTCCATCTATAATTAAATCAATTCATTGGAGGTTTTCAAAATGTATATGACCATTCAAGAGACTGCCGAATTTTTAGGCATGCCTGTTCAGCAAGTACAAAAGTATGTTTGGGAAGGTCGCATTCGCGCCGTACACGATGGCGAACAATTTTTCATCAATCAAAGCCAGTTCGACAATTATTTCAACGAACTTGAAACGCTAAAAAAACAGATTGAAGACTATTTAAATGAACCCATTCCGCCCGACCGCGATATTAAAGATGAAGATTAAAAATTGTCACACGGGGTAAACTAAATATAGTATTAAAGGCACAATTTTTTTATTCAATTCGACAGTTCTTTCCAATTTGGATACCCTATTATTTTTTGCTTTGAGGACTATCATAACGGTGTTTTGATGATTTTATGAAAAAATAAAACAATCCATTTGGGACAGTTGTCGAACTATTACTCCTTTTGTGTTCCCGCCGAACGATTGGTATAGTGTATAGTCGTTTCAAAATTAATTATTCTTAGGGGGAAACATGCGAAAAATATCAAATGTGTTTTATATTACAATCGGTCTCATCATATTGGCCGTTGGGTACGGAGTTCTTGCTAAAGACAATTTCGAGGCTGTTACGACTTCTATAAAATCGTTCGTTTCATCTTCATTCGGATGGTATTACATGCTTTTGCTTTCATTTCTTCTCGTACTTAGCGTATTCGTCATTTTTAGTCCAGCTGGTAAAATACGGTTAGGGAAAGACGATGATCGTCCGTCATTTTCCACAGCCACTTGGATTGCAATGCTGTTCTCTGCCGGGATGGGAATTGGTTTAGTCTTTTATGGAGCAGCAGAACCGTTATCCCACTATGCCATCAATCCTGCCACAGCAGAGCCTAATACAGATGCCGCTTTCAAAGAAGCGATGCGTTATACATTCTTCCATTGGGGTTTGCATGTATGGGCGATGTACGGAATTGTCGCTTTGTCACTTGCGTATTTCCAATTCCGAAAGGGAGAACCGGGGTTAATTTCAGCAACATTGAAGCCGATTTTCGGTAAAAAAATGGAGGGACCTTTGGGCGGCCTCATTGACGTGATTGCCATTTTTGCAACAGCTTTTGGCGTTGCAACCTCTCTCGGCTTCGGTGCTGTTCAAATTAACGCAGGGCTGAATTATCTATTCGGTTTCACAATCGGTTTTACTTCACAACTAATCATAATCGCTATAGTAACTGTTCTATTTATCATGTCTGCATGGTCGGGACTTAGTAAAGGGATCAAGTATTTATCGAACACAAATTTAATACTCGCACTAGCACTTTTAGGATTTGTTTTGATTTTAGGACCGACCTTGCTCATTTTCGATATCTTTACCGACTCTCTCGGCGGCTATCTTGCCAATCTTGTATCGATGAGTTTCCGTACGGCTCCGTTAAATGCGGATTATCGTGACTGGCTCGACAGTTGGACGATTTTCTACTGGGCTTGGTGGATTTCTTGGGCACCTTTCGTCAGTATGTTCATCGCCCGCGTATCGAAAGGCAGAACGATTCGGGAATTCATGATCGGCGTCATGTTGGCACCAACGCTCTTAAGTGCAATCTGGTTTTCTGCATTCGGTACAACCGCCATTAACATACAAAGAGAAGGGGTTGCAGACTTAGCTAAAGCATCCACTGAATTGACGATTTTCGAGATGTTCAATACAATGCCAATGTCGTTCATCGCTTCGGTTTTTGCGGTTATACTGATTGCTTCATTTTTCATAACATCCGCTGACTCAGCTACCTTCGTATTAGGCATGCAGTCTACGTATGGTTCATTGACACCGCCAAATAGTGTGAAAATAATTTGGGGAGTCATCCAATCAGCCATCGCAATTATTTTGCTGTCCGTTAATGGACTGACAGCATTACAAAATACGATTATCATTGCTGCCTTGCCGTTCTCGTTCATCATGTTGCTCATGGTCATTTCTCTAATCAAAGCATTGCAAGGCGAAAGGCCGAAGAAAAAGGTAAAGGTTAGGGAATAAACAAAAAGGACTGACTGGAAGTTTCTCGATACAACTTTCCAGTGCAGTCCTTTTAAATTAATTTGGTATCAAAACAGCCTCATGTTGACGGATAATATGCAACAGATCGGCAATCATCGCACTGCCGGAAGGATACATTCCAGCCCCCGGACCTATTAGTGTCAGCGAACCAAGATATTCGGTCTCAACAATGACAGCATTATCGACTCCGTCGATATTGAAAAATGGATGATTCACACCTATTAATGCAGGGCCAACAGTGCCCTGCATTTTTCCATTCTCATTTAGCCGAATATCGGCAACATGACGATATCGATAATCTTCTTTTGACGCGTCAATCAGATCAGGCGCTTGAAGATGATCAATTCCAATAACCGGAACTTCATCCCAGTCAGGCTGTTGCCCGAAAGCAAGCGAACTAAGGATCATCAATTTACGGAATGCATCCATTCCCGTCACATCATCAGACGGATCGGCCTCCGCGAAGCCCTTTTGCTGTGCATCCAACAGCGCTTCCTTGAATGAAGATCCTTCATTCCTCATTTTAGTTAAAATGAAATTCGAAGTGCCATTCAGTATGCCTTGTATCCGTTTCACCCGATCACCCGCAAGAAGATTGGTCACAGTCCGAATAATTGGGACTCCCCCTGCTGTCGTTGCTTCAAAACCGACCTGCACATTACGGAACTCCGCATGTTTCATCAACGCAGGGCCATGTTTTGCGAACATCTTTTTATTCGCAGTAATGATATGGCAACCCTTCTCGATTGCATCGGATAAATATGTATAGGCAGGTTCTTCTCCGACAATTGCTTCAAAAACAATATCAATTGTTGGGTTGTTCAGTATATCTCGAAAATCATCCGTAATTTGAACGTCTGTTATCGACGTACGTTTTTTCATCTTATCTTTCACAAGGATGGATACGACATCAACGGTGAATCCCGTGCTTTTTTTAAGCTCTTCCCGTTTTTCTTGGAGAATCCTATATACACCTTCACCAACCGTACCAAATCCAAGTATCGCCACTTTAATCGACGGCATTCCTCAACACCCTTTCCCAGGGCGCCAGCTATTAAAGAGCAAGACGCCTGTTATTGAACAGTGACCGGTACCGCCTTTTCAATTGCCTGCTCAAGGTCCGCAATGATGTCTTCGGTTGACTCCAAACCGACTGATAGGCGAATTAATTCTTCAGCCACTCCGGATTTTACTAAATCTTCCGCTGACAATTGCTGATGCGTTGTGGAAGCCGGGTGGATGATTAATGATTTGGCATCACCGACATTCGCCACATGCGACCAAAGTGTAATATTGTCAATAACTTTGCGACCCGCTTCACGGCCACCTTTAATGCCGAATACGATGATAGAACCGAAGCCGTTTTTCAAGTATTTCTTCGCGTTTTCATATGTCGGATGATCTTCAAGACCTGTATATGTTACCCATTCCACAGATGGATGGTTCTGTAGGAATCCAGCGACTTTAACGGCATTTTCATTATGGCGTGTAACACGTAAATGAAGTGTCTCCAGCCCTTGAAGGAAGTTGAAAGCACTGTCCGGATCTAAGCAAGGTCCGAAATCGCGTAATAATTGAACGCGGAGCTTCGTAGCGAATGCAGCTGCAGCTGTATCGATTCCGTAGCGCAGACCATTATATGTTTCATCCGGCTCTGTGAATCCTGGGAACTTGCCCTTCGTCCAGTCGAATTTCCCAGCATCGACGACCACACCACCAATTGTTGTGCCATGACCACCAATCCACTTAGTTGCGGAATGGATGACAACGTCTGCTCCAAATTCGATTGGGTTCGATCCGTATGGGGACGCGAATGTGTTGTCAATGAGGAACGGGATTTCATTCTCATGCGCAATATTTGCGACCGCTTCGATATCGAGCACTTGAAGGCTTGGATTCCCAATTGTTTCTGCGAAAATAGCTTTTGTTTTTTCAGTGATAGCGGCACGGAAGTTTTCAGGGTCTTCTGCATCAACGAATTTGACAGTGATTCCGTATCGAGGAAGTGTCACGGCGAATAGATTATACGTACCACCGTAAAGGTTGCTTGCGGCAACGATTTCATCCCCTGCTCCAGCAATATTCAAAATTGAGAACGCAATGGCTGCCATTCCGGAAGATAGTGCTACTGCAGCAGTGCCACCTTCAAGTAGGGCGACTCTTTCTTCAAAAACAGCAACAGTTGGATTTGTAATTCGCGTGTAAATATTGCCTGCTTCTTGCAGACCGAAAAGGTTTTGGGCATGTTCAGTGTCACGGAAGACGAATGCGGTTGTACGGTGGATCGGCACAGCACGGGAACCAGTCACAGGATCCGGCTTTTGCCCGCCGTGTAAAAGAAGAGTTTCAGGTTGAAGTTGTTTGTTAGTCATTTTAATTACCTCCAGTGGATTTTTTAAGATGAAAATAGTTCAATGCGGAGGCGTTGGGGGTTTTTGGAATAAAAAAAATAACCCCTTTCGCTAAGAGAAGGGTTACGCTTTCGCTTATTCCTCCTCTTATCTTTCAGACCGTTCGCACGAATCTGTAGGAAGTAGCACCTTTGCAAGTTCATCACTTGCCGGTTGCCGGGCATCGCAGGGCCTAGTCCCTCCGCCGCTCTTGATAAGAGTTTGGGTATTCAGTTTTTCATCTTGTTGTTCAGTATAGGAGACTCTTTTTTAAAAGTCAAGGGGGCAAATTTATTTTTTCTGAAACTTGCGCTTTGTCATTAATGTTATGATAATTTTAATTGTAGGGTTATGGGGGCGTATTCATGGGCGCGTGGAGTGGGTTCTTGAGCGCTGGAACGGTATCTTGAGCGCGTGACTCGAGTTGTTGGGCGCGGAAACGAAATCTTGAGCGCGGGCCATGGGTTCTTGAGCACGGAAACCGATTCTTGAGCGCGGGCCATGGGTTCTTGAGCACGGAAACCGATTCTTGAGCGCGTGCCATGGGTTCTTGAGTACACTATTAAAAAATTCTTTCTCGGGGGATTTTATATGACTTTATGGATCATTAGTATTGTAGTTTTGGGATATATAGTAGGTTGCTTGCATGGATCGACAATCGCGCGATGGATTTCCGGGGTTAATCTGAAAGAGACAGGGGTTAAGAATGCCGGCGCATCGAATGCGATGATTGTACTTGGGAAAAAATATGGCGCACTCGTTGCCTTGGTTGATATTGGCAAAGGGGTTTTGGCCGTAATTATTGTAAGGTTGCTTGCCGAACATTTTGGATTACCCGCGGACCAAATCACTTTGCTATTATTCATTGCGGGTGCAGCCGTGATATTTGGTCATAATTTTCCTTTCCATATGAAATTCAACGGAGGAAAAGGAACTGCAACTGTAATCGGAGTGCTATTTGCAATCGATTGGTGGTTCGGGCTTGCTGGATTGCTCTTATTCATTCTTGTTGCGCTCGCGACGGATATTCTCGTGTTTGGCGTCATCATGCTCTATATCACGCTCTTGGCAATGGCCATTTGGCTGGATGGCTACTGGCCGATACTGATATCGCTATTACTTTTCTTAATCGCAATTTGGAAGCATTTTGAAAACTTCAGGCGGATTCGTAACAGAACCGAGCCGAGGATTCGTGCATCGTTCAAGAAATAGAAGCAAACAAAAATGAAGTGATACTTTTACTACTGCACTAACATAAAAATGATAGCTCTCACACTGTAGTTACGTTGCAAGCAACTGCACGAACAGTCAGGTGAAAGGTAGGTGGAGAATGAAAAAAGTTTCGAAATGGATACAAACAAAAAGTCGTTTATTAGCTGTTGGTGCTGCGTTGGGATTAGCCTTTGCTGATTTTGATCCATCAACTCCCCCACCTGATAAACAGGTCGTGCAGCTTCAAGTACAAACAGATGATGATAAGGAAAAAACAGAATAGTCTAATAGTATGGATTGCATTTAGTAGTTGCGTATGAGTGCAAGAATGCAAATTTTTCATCTGCGGCCTGGATTCTGATTCTGCAAAGTTCGACAATTTGTGGTATACTAATAGTAGACAACTTGATTAAGATCGTTTTCGACTAGTTGTTTTCCATCATGACTTTTTTTGCTAAGGACAGACCTTGGCGTTTTTTCTTTTTAGTTTATGGTGAGAATGCACAGTAGGAGGGATTCGATTGGCTTTTCCACGTAGGGAGAAACCCGTTTCAGATTTTGTCTCGGCTCGTCATATCGACGAAGAGATTTCATTTACCCGCAATGATCATGAGGTGAATGGAACAATCCACAAGATACTCGAGAATTCGGTTATCGTGAAGATTTCCGAGGATGATGCAGAACGGATTGGTGTCGCATCCAATCTAACTGTCGTTGCACACAAGAACTACTCAGTAGGTTAATTTATACGAAAAGGGCATCTCCATGAGGAGTGCCCTTTTTCTATTCTTTATATAATAAAATACACTAAGACCGACAAACAAATGGATGTAATTGTGACCGCTATCAATGGTCTCATCGCCCGGTCCAGCAGATCCTTCAGACTCACATTTAGCCCAAGCCCGACCATGGCGGCTGTCAATAACCACGTTGTTGCGCTACTGATTCCTGACATTACCCCGTCCGTTACCGGAATTGAATGACCTAATACATAACTTCCAAACAAGCTCATTAAGATGAATCCAACAAGGAACCATGGGAATTCGATTTTATTCTGCTCCCCATCCTCTCCTTTGCTTTTACGCTTCATGAAATAGATGAAGATAAGGCATAGCGGTACCAATAGGAATACCCTGCCTAATTTTGCGAGTAATGCGATAGCAAGTGCATCCTCACCAGCTGGTGCAGCCGCAATCGCTACATGCGCCAATTCATGAAGACTCATTCCTGACCAAATGCCATATTCAGTTGGAAGAAGGGGCAAAATCGGACGCAATAGCGTATAACCGATTGCAAAAACGGTGCCCAACATCGCGATAATGCCAACACCAATAGCGGTATCTTCATCCTTGGCTTTAACAATCGGTGCCACCGCTGCGATGGCTGCTGCCCCGCAAACTCCAGTCCCGACGCCTAAAAGCAAAGAAATATTCATATCTGCTTTCAACCATTTTGCAAGAAGAAGCGTGACTCCAATTGCAAAGGCGATGACCAAAACATCCCGCGCTAACAGCCCCAAACCATCACGGAATACGACATCTATATTTAATTTCAATCCGTATAGAATGATCGCCAACCGAAGCAGTTTTTTAGTTGAAAACGTTATTCCTGCACGAAGCAATTCGGGATAGCCGAATAATTGTCTATATGTGACAGCAATAATAATTGCGCTTGCCAACTGTCCAATGTGATTGAAACCGGGTACTTTCGCTAATAAAAAACCTAATAATGCAATAAAAAATGTAAAAGCAATTCCGGCAATCCATAGACTTTTCTCGTTAGTAAGCTTCTTTTCATTCATATTCAGCACCTCCTTAAGTAAGGGTAATACGAAGTACTTTATAAGTAAAATAAATTATAATAATGTCTATGATAAGTAAAGTTGTCGATGATCTTACAAACAAGGCGAGCTGCTCGCTGTCAATTGGCGCCAGTTATACATTCGGAGAATACGTACTGCCACGCATTATCGCCAATTCGAAGCATACTTATCCCGATATCCAGCCGACTGTTACCATTGGTAATGAGACAACAATTTCGGATTTGGTCGCTCAGTATTCCGTGAATCGAAACAATCTGATAAGATGAAGGAAACAATGTTTTTTATTATAGGAGGTTTTTTGAATGAAAGAGAAATTAATTGAACGTTTAACCCGTTATGCGAAAATCGATACACAATCGGATGCAAATAGTACAACTACCCCGTCGACACCGGGCCAATGGGATCTATTGCATGTACTTGAAAAAGAACTTGCTGAAATTGGTATGGAAGAAATCACTTTAGATGAAAACGGTTATTTATTCGCCTCATTACCAGCTAATACTGATAAAGAAATGCCTACTATCGGGTTCCTTGCGCATGTCGACACGGCAACTGATTATACAGGTAAAAACGTCAATCCACAACGGATCGATAATTATGACGGCAACGACATCCAGTTGAACGAAAAGACTGTGATGTCCGTTAAAACATTCCCTGAACTGAAAAACTACGTGGGTCATACACTACTTACTACGGACGGTACGACGCTACTCGGTGCTGACAATAAAGCCGGAGTTGCTGAGATTGTGACGGCAATGGAGTATTTAATTCAGAATCCTGAAATTAAACACGGCAAGCTTCGTGTCGCATTCACGCCTGACGAAGAAATCGGTCGTGGACCACATAAATTCGATGTGGAAGCATTTGGTGCAAAATATGCGTACACGATGGACGGAGGTCCGCTTGGCGAGCTTCAGTATGAAAGCTTCAATGCAGCTGGCGCCAAAGTGACATTCCATGGTACAAATGTGCATCCAGGATCCGCAAAGGACAAAATGGTGAACTCCATTCTGATTGCAAACCAATTCCAAGCGGCGATGCCTGCGAATGAAATTCCTCAAGTGACAGACGGCTATGAAGGATTTGTCCACTTAATGGATGTGAGTGGTTCTGTCGAGAAAACCGAGTTACAGTACATTATCCGTTATTTCGACCGCGAAACATTTGAAGCACGTAAACAATTGATGGTCGATACGGTTGAACAATTGAAAAAGGAACATGGTGATGGAGCCGTGGAACTTGAGTTGAATGATCAGTATTACAATATGCGTGAAAAAATCGAGCCGGTTATGGAGATTGTCGATATCATTTCGGATGCATTCAAAGTGCTTGAAATCGAGCCTAATATCGTTCCGGTTCGTGGTGGTACGGACGGTTCACAGCTTTCTTATATGGGCATGCCGACACCGAATATTTTCACTGGCGGTGAAAACTACCACGGTAAATATGAGTATATTTCTGTGGACAATATGGAGAAAGCAACGAATGTCATTATTGAGGCTGTAAAGCTGTACGAAGAACGAGCATAAGGAGACATCCTTATGAAGGCGATTTGGATTGGGATTCTGTCATCTCTGTTTTTCGCGGTGACATTTGTTTTGAATAGATCAATGGAGATTTCGGGAGGCAGTTATTTATGGAGCGCCTCTCTCCGTTATTTTTTCATGGTTCCTTTTTTGATTGCTATAGTTGCCTATCGTAAAGGGCTTCAGGATACTGGCAAGGCAATGGTTGCAACTCCCCTTCCCTTTTTCGGATGGAGCGTCGTTGCGTTTGTGCTCTTCTACGCCCCTTTAACCTTTTCAGCAGCGTACAGTCCTGGGTGGCTGCTTGCGGGCACCTGGCAATTGACGATTGTAGCGGGCATTCTATTGGCACCGTTGTTTGTCATTATCGTGAATACAAATGAAGGAGAAAAGAGGATTCGCCAGAGGATCCCCTTGGCCTCTCTCTTTATAACGTTGATCATTTTTGCGGGTGTTGTTTTGATTCAAATTCCGAATGCGGATAATGTCGATACACGTACGTTGTTACTTGGTATCCTTCCGGTCATCATCGCTGCGTTTGCTTATCCTTTAGGCAATAGGAAGATGATGGATTTATTGAAAGGTAGTCTTGATACATTCCAACGAGTGCTGGCGATGACCTTGATGACGATTCCGGTGTGGGTCGTTTTTGCTGTTTATGCGATACTCACTGTCGGGCCGCCTTCTTGGAATCAAGTCATTCAATCATTAATTGTAGCAATCAGCTCCGGCGTGATCGCAACTTCACTTTTCTTTATGGCAACCGACCTTGTGCAAAATGATCAAGGTAAACTAGCTGCAGTTGAAGCTACCCAGTCGACGGAGCTCATTTTCGCAATGATTGGCGAAATGTTGATTCTTCATATCGCATTGCCTGGAATGCTTTCACTGATTGGGATTGTGGTGATTATTATTGGCATGGGGCTGCATAGTTATCAGACGGCTGTAGCAAAAAAGAATATGCGCAGTATTTAGCATGGCGCTTCTGCATCGGGAGATGTGAAAAATTAGTTCGGAAGGAGAATGCTGTTTGAAAAAACTTTTACCTTTTGTACTACTAATTTTACTATTAAGCGCATGCAATGAATCTGTTAGTATAACAAACGAGGAAATTCCTGATTCTTCAAGCCTTACAGAAACCAATTTCGAACCTATGCCAAATAGCATCCCCGACGATTTTGGTTTTTCCTTGCAGTTCGGCATCACTAAAAAGAATGAAATCAATACATTTAATGGTACTTTCACGAAAGATTTAATTACAGCTGGGACCGTTACGACCGATCTGACATTAACTGAAGAAGAGATGGTTTCCATTTACGAAATGATGAAAGATGTTAAATTCGCGGGGACCAAGCATCTCATACCAACAGTTATCGATTGTGCAATCGAACCATATGGCGAAGACGAGTGGGAAGTTCTTGTCAATGGGGAAATCATCAGGCATTCTGTTTCAGAAGCCTATTGCAAGCCTACTGACGACGCAAAACAGTTAATTGAATTACGGGATTATATTTTTGATTTGATTCAGTCGAAGAACTCCTATAAAGAACTTCCAGATGCTGAAGGCGGGTATGAATAACTTTCCGCATTTTTTTAGAAGTACAAAAACGCATAAATGCGGTGAATGAAGCATAAATCCTTCAAAAGACGCATAAATCGATACAAAAACGCATAATGTAAAACTTATGAGTTTTTGTATCGATTTATGCGTGATTCACCGACTTTATGCGCTACTTCAACTCCGCGATTGGAAATCCACCTCTTGACTTGCAATTTTCATGGAAAAAGGACTGTTACAGGAAGTCATCGCCGACTTCCTGGACAGTCCCTGCTGTTTTAATAATTATTTTACCTTTTATTCGTACACACCAATAACTTCCACAGCCTCTTCCGTCAACGATGTATCTACCGCCTTATCGAAATCAATGTCTCCAAGAATAGCTCCATTTGCCTTATACGTTTCATACTGCTTCCTAATATCATCTACGAACATCTTTCCATTCGGATCAAGCCCAGTGACGTTTACTCTATCCCACAACTCATGATCTTTCAAAGCGGTATGCTTTACCATGATATCGACGATTTCTTCCTTTCCGATATCCTTAAAGAATGCATCGTTGTAATCCCGGACGCCCTTCAAATAGGCGGCCATGAATCGCAAAGATACTTCGTCATTTTCCATGAATTTCGGCGAAGCGAGAACCATGGCGATTTGAGATTCAGGGGCATAATCCGTCGCGTCTTTGAAGCGGACATGGAAGCCTTTCGCAACCCCTTGTGCGATAAGCGGCTCAATATTCAACGCCGCATCGATTGTTCCTGCGTTAATCGCGCCAAGCATTGCACCAAAATCTGCGATATTAACGTATTCGACATCTTCTTCAGTCAATCCCGCGTGTTTCAACATTTCCTCGTAAATATATCCATCAATTGAGTTTCTGGAAGATACAGCAATCTTTTTCCCCTTAAAATCGGAATAATCCTTTATTTCATCCACCATATGGTTACCGATAACGAAAGTGAAATACGATTTTCCTGGCATATTATGCCCTTTATCCGCAATGATTCTGACGTCGATACCTTGTGCAATTGCGTTGAAAAATGATGCAGTCGAGACTCCCCCAGCAATATCCACTTCCCCAGCCGCAAGTGCCGGCAACATATCATCGCTATTGGCAAAGTCTGCAAAAGCAACTTCGATATTGTACTCCTCAAAATACCCTTTTTCCTTTGCGATATAGAAGCCTGCTCCGGAAGCCGCGCCATCTTCAGCTATTAAAATCTTCACCCGTTTGTCTAACGGCGATAGATCGCCGGACGGTGCTTCAACGACTGAATCCCCAGGAGTCGTCGGCTCTGATTTTTCTATAGGAGTTGTTTCTTTTTTGGCGCAAGCTCCTGCTATTAAAAGAACCGCCGCCAACATCAATAACCATCTATACAGGAACCTTTTTCTCACCATTTCTCCCCTTTTCACTTATTCTCTTTCCTTGATTGTTGTACTTCATCTTGTAAATGTTTCCAAATGTCGACAAATTGCTCCGCGAGTACCGGGTCTTTTCGAATATCCTCTATCGTCCTTGGTCGTGGTGTATCTATCTTGACTTGCTGTATGATCTTGCCGGGCTGCGCACTCATAAGGAGGATTCGATCGGCTAACAATAATGCTTCATCGATACTATGTGTAATGAAAACAACCGTTTTTTTCGTTTCCGACCAAATGGAGAGCAGTTCTTCCTGCAAGATGAATTTATTCTGTTCATCAAGTGCCGCAAACGGTTCATCCATCAGCAGAATTTCTGGATCATTTGCGAACGCGCGGGCAATGCTAACTCGCTGTTTCATTCCACCGGATAATTCCTTTGGATAAAGATGAGCGAATCGGTCAAGCCCTGTCTTTTTTAAATAATAGTTCGTTCTTTCTTGCACGACATCCTTCGGCATTTTCCGCATTTTCAACCCAAATGCAACATTTTCCTTGACCGTCAACCAAGGAATGACGCCCCTCTCCTGGAAAACCATCGATTGGAGAGGACGCCCTTCCTGCTCCCTGCGGATTTCAAATTCTCCGATACTTGGCTGTTCGAGCCCTGCCAATATTCGGAGTAAAGTCGTTTTCCCGCAACCACTCGGTCCGACGATGCAAACAAATTCCCCCTCCTCGATTGTGAGAGAAATATCGTCGAGGGCTGTTACACTCGATTGTTTTTTGTAAAATGCTTTTGTTAGATTCCTAATTTCGATTTTCGCTTTCTTACCCATCCAATCACCTCCAAGGTAACAACTTTTTCTGTAGACCGCGAAGCATCAAGGAGAAGAGATAGCCGAAAAATGAAATAAGGATGAGACCGACATACATTTGCTCGAGCAGAAATGCCTTGTATGACGTCCAGATCAAATACCCAATCCCTGAAGTTGCCCCCATCATTTCCGCAGCAACAATAGTCAGCAACGCAATCGCCTGCCCCATCTGAATCCCTTCCAACATGACGGGCATTGCTCCCGGTAGTGCAATCTTAAAAAAGAACTGCGTTCTACTGGCACCATAATTATCAGCAACGTCCAAATAAATTCGATCAATATTCAAGACACCTGCCGCCGTATTGATGACGACTGGGAAAAATACACTTCCTGCGATTGTTACAACTTTCGACAAATCACCAATTCCAAAAAGGATGATGATAATCGGTAGCAATGCAAGCGTCGGAATTGGCATAAGTGCCATGACAAGCGGCTGCACAAAATGTCGAATCGGTGAATAAAGCCCCATAAGCAAACCGATAACGACCCCGGGGATGACACCCGCTAGAAACCCAGCAAAAATCCGATACAGCGAAACTCCAATATGGTCTGCCATTACGCCGCTTGCTATCATTTTGGCAAAAGTGCGTAAAATGGCGGATGGTGGCGGGAAAAATCGAATATCCATTATTCCTGTCCGCGAAAGCAATTCCCATAACAGTAAAATGAAGATTGGCGAAGCAATCGTCAATAGCTGCTTATACCGTTCCTTCGATTGCCTTTGCCTCCATTCCCGCTGTTCAATTTCAAAAGGATCGCGTTTACTAGTCACCTGCTCTTTTTTCAATGGTCACCACCTCTTTATTTTAATAATATGTGATTGCCTATGGGCTGGCTTGGGCAAAACAGATCGATTTTTGTTGAATGGGCGAGGTTTGAGAAGTGTGGAGGTGGTGATTGAGAAGTTTATTGGTTGAAAGGAGAACTTATTTGATGGGAAGGAGAACTCTTGCGGTTGTTTGGAGAACTAATTTATCGGGAATGAGAACTTTCATCGTGTTTTGGAGAACTTGCTTGCCGAGAATGAGAACTCCCAACGGGTTTTGGAGAACTTGCTACAAAAAAAGCATCCTACCGCGTTTTTCCAACGGGGGGATGCCGCGCCATGCGAGGTATTCGCAACTATTTATGTTTATCACCGACTTGGGGGACTTTATCACCGACTCTTTGCCTGTTATCACCGACTCCCAGCGCTTTATCACCGACTCGGGCAATTTCCAATTCCATTAAGCTCATTTAAGCGAAAAAATGCCCATAAAATTGAAAAAGAGAAGCCCCGCTCGGAGGCTTCCCTTCTTAATCGAACAATCCAAATTCCTTCGCTTCCCGAGTTAACTCATCCCTAAACTTCGGATGGGCAATCCCAATTAATGCCTTCGCCCGCTCTGAAATCGACTTGCCATGCAATCGTGCGATGCCATACTCCGTAACGATATTGTCGACATAGTTTTTCGAAGTCGTCACGATGGATCCTTCACCTAAATGCAGTTTGATTCGTGAAATGGTATCGTTTTTCACCGTTGAGTGCATGCAAACATACCCTTTACCATATTTCGACAAACGGACACCTCTTGCGAAATCGGCTTGTCCGCCACTTGATGAATAATACCTTCCGGCAACCGTTTCGGAGGCGCATTGGCCGTATAAATCGACTTCGGTTGTCGCATTGATTGACACCATATGATCCTCTTTTGCAATCTCATATGCACTATTAACAAGGCGCACCGGTAAAAATTCCACCGATGGATTATTATTGATAAAGTCATACAGCTTCTGGGAGCCGAAAGCGAATGACGCTACAATCTTCCCTTTATGTGTCATTTTTCTCATGCCATCGACAGCACCGGCTTCAACAAGATCTACAATTCCATCCGTCAACATTTCCGTATGGATACCTAAATGCTTTCGGTCTTTCAGCATTTTCATAACCGCATTCGGAATAGCGCCAATACCAATTTGCAGCGTATCTCCATCTTGTATGTCCGCTGCAATATACTCAGCGATTTTCCGATCCTTGTCGGTAATGACAGGGGACTTTTCTTCCGTCAGCGGTTCATCATTTTCAACAAACCCTGCAATTTGGCTAATATGGATTTGATGCTTACCGAAAGCCCGGGGCATATGCTTATTCACTTCAAGAACAAATGGAACCTCACCGATGAAGTCAGCCGTATAATCCGCATTTGTGCCGAGTGAAAAATAGCCATGTTCATCCATTGGCGACGCTACTGCTATCACCATAGGATTTTTGGTCGTCTTCCTTAAGAGATAGTACATTTCCTGAAACACATTCGGGATCAATTCCACATGGCCTTCCCAAAACGCCTTCCGTGTTGCCGCACTTAAAAAGTAGGAAGTATGTGAAAGATGCCCTTTCATCTTCCCGTTAATATAATCACGTTCGCGTAAAGCCAATAATTGATGGACTGTGACATTTTCCAATTGCCTATGATGCTCCTCCAGGATGTCAAGGAGTCGATGGGGTTCGCCATTTGAGAGTGGGATGATAATATCAGCATCTTTATTAATTAACCTTATGAAATCTTCGGGTTGTAAAAGCTTTGTCATTTGCCATACTCCTCCTGCTGTGCTTTATTCTACTATTAGTATATTGTAGACTGAGCGCTCACTCAACTTGTCGAATTATGTGAGAATACATATAATATAGACATGACAAAATTATCGGCTGAACAAATCAACCAATTGAATAACTATAGTGTTTACGTAAACCAACCTCTTCATCCCCTATTTACCCTGCATGACTTATTGGATAACGAAAAAACAGCGGAATGTATTAAATCGGTGCAAATCGTAAGCGGCAGTCCAAACATGACCGTTGCAGCATCTTTTTTCATGCGACGGGTTGGGATGTTTGTTAATATGCAGCTGTATAACTTGGCGGTTTATGATGAAATGTGGGATGGCGACGAAACGAAGATGTATTTTGGGGCAATTGAAGAGTACGGAAATAAAACGGTAAGTACATTTGTTGCTGAAGACGATTGGATATCCGTGGATGAAAACGAACACACGGACGCTATTAAAAACATTTTAGTATGGGCAAATAAAATGATCCGCCAAATCAGGACAGTTACATCCATCTCCCCCCTGACATTATGGGAGAACATTTTCGGATTTTTATTATGGCAGTATCATGTCATGCTTGAAAATCCCGCCACAAACGATGTAGCGCGTGCGGATTTGAATTGCTTAAAGGATGACATGACGTGGGCAGGTATTTCAACAACATCTTTATTCGCTAAATACTTAAATGGGCGCGAGCCGTCCGAAATACTAAACACAACAGTCCGAACGACTTGCTGCTTTTCCAAGGATGTGCCTGGGTTGATGCAATGCGGGTTTTGTCCGCTTAAAAATTAATCAGCCCGATATGCCAAGTAAGATTGTTTCACTGAGTAAAGGATGCCGATTGCTGCTCCTGAGTAAAAGAAACCCATAAAAATCCCGGCCGCCAAATTTCCGCGGTGACTAACAAATATGGATAAAAGCAAGGCAGCTATCGTTGCAACCGTTGACAACCAGCTCGACCTTACCCCAAATAGCCATTTTGCGGCCAACACAATTAATAAAACAACTGGCACTGCCCAAAATGCATCCCATATATTGGTGTGTACGATTGGATATTCAGCAAACATGGAAATCAACCCTTTTTATTAAGAAGGATTTCCGATAGAAGTTAAATTATACAATGGTTAGGAGGAATTAAAAGTGAATTGTCAAGAACATCATGTTGCGGGTAGTGTCATTGATAATGAGACACGTTGCACACATTATCATTCCATACTTGATATTATTGCAATCAAGTTTTATTGCTGTAATACATATTTTCCTTGTTTCCAGTGCCATGAGGAAGCAGGTTGTGGAAGTCCGGAAGTGTGGCCGGCAGAAAAGTTTGATGAAAAAGCAATACTTTGCGGATGTTGTGGGAATGAATTAACGGTGAATGAATACCAAAACTGTAACTCAGTATGTCCATACTGCACGGCCAAGTTCAATCCCGGATGCAGCTTGCATAAACGATTGTACTTTGAAGATCATTAATAATAAATTTCAGCTTATACATAAAAAACACCAATGACCATCGCATGTTTGGTCATTGGCATCTTTTCTATTAGTCCAGATATGTTTCCTGCAAAAATGTTACTAATTGATTGATAATTTATCTACTATCGTCATAACATTCTCCTAATATTTAACGTATATTATCTATGTTGATCGATAAGAATGGGATTACCATCTGGATCTTCAAGTGTGAAACTTGCAGGGCCTTCGCTTGTTTCGTCTGCTTCAGACAGTATATTTATCCCTTTCGCTTTAAGCTGTTTTTGCAAGTCCCGAATATCAGTAAATGAATCAAGATTTTTAGCATTTTCGTCCCATCCCGGGTTAAAGGTCAATATATTCTTCTCAAACATCCCCTGAAAGAGTCCAATTATGCAATTATTATTCTTCATAATAAGCCAATTTTGTTTAATTTCACCCCCGAAGATTTGAAACCCTAAGCTTTCGTAAAACAACTTTGATTTGTTAATGTCTTTTACACTTAAACTTATAGAAAATGCTCCCAGTTCCATAGTTCTCCCTCCAATAATTTGATATTCTTAAAATCAAGTATACACAATACTTTAAAACATTGGTGCGAATATCCATACTTTTCAAATAAAAAAGCCCCCAATTATGGAGGCTTTCAATGGTTTAATTCAGACATCCTTCGTTGCAGCATGTTTAATCTTCCTTCGCTGATCGTAAATATTGCTCACAATCACCTTACCAACTGCATATACAGGCACACCAACGATAATTCCCACAAATCCAGCGATATTTCCTGCTGCCAGAATGATAGTGATGACGGTTAGCGGGTGGATGTCGAGGGATTTGCCCATGACGTTTGGTGTAATGAGGTTGCTGTCGATTTGTTGGGCGACCAGGGTGACGATTGCTACAAGTATGACGAGTTTAGGTTCTTGTAGGTATGCGATGATGACTGCCGGTGCGACAGCAATCCATGGCCCGATAAATGGCACTAAGTTCATAAACAATGCAAAGAGCGCCAAGAGTAGCGAATATTTCAGACCTATTAACAAGTACCCAATTAAGATGAGTGATGCAAGTATGGCGCTGATCAAGAACTGCCCTTGGATGTAAGAGCGCAATACATTGTCAATGTCGCTTAATGTCTTTTTGACCCACTCGCGACGTTCGCCGCTGAAGAGGTTGTAAATTTTCGGTGCAAATTTTTCGTGATCCTTCAGCATGAAGATGAAGAAGAACGGGACTAAGATGAGAAGGAACATCGCTTGGAAGAAGGATTGCAAGAATTGGACGACCCATTTCCCGAATTTCACTGCAATCGACTGCGCCGAATTCGCGGCACTGTCTATAGAGTTCTGAATTTGTTCCGGCAAGTCTTCTTTTTGTTCCAACAACCTATCCTTCACTATGTTAAATTTCTTCTCCAAGGTTGGAGCGTCTTCAACAAGGTTATTCACCTGATTTGTAATGGGTGGTCCAATGATGGCAATGAAAATCCACAGCACGACTGCGAGCCCTGCAAAGATGGTCAAAATACTTGCCCACCGCGGAAATTTCCGGTTTTCCATGAAGCGCTGTATCGGTTCTGTCATATAGTAAAGCACGCCGCCCAGTAATAGAGGCAAGATGATTGCTTTAATAATGATGACAACCGGGGCGAATATAAAGCTGATTTCCATGAAGTATTTAATGATCAAGATGGATAACAAAATCCCGACGCCCATCTGGAACCATAATTTCTTCGTCAATTTCTCACTTCCCTTACTGTATATGGTAATTAAAGTTAAGTATACGGTTTAATACGCTCCGTGTCGAAAGGAAGTTTCAATTTTAATGAAAAAAGGAGCAGCAGGTAGATGCCTGCGCTCCTTGACCATTTGCAATTAATGATTATTGATGAATCCGAAGGACTATGCCATTTCCTGCTGGATCTTTTGTGATAAATGTTTCATCCTCTTTATCCACTTTTCCACCAAGAGCCTCAATGTTCTTAATCGCTTCTCCCAACGTGTTTTGTTCAGGATAAACAAGTGTATATGCCTTAAGCCCAGCGCTGTCCTCGGACGGACTTGGCGCACCTGCCCCGTTCCATGTGTTAAGTCCGATATGATGATGGTATTTACCAGTCGACATAAACAAAGCTTGTGGATAAGGTGTGACCACTTCGAACCCTAACGCTTCATAGAATGCTTGCGTCTCAGGTAGGTTCGCAACATGTAGGTGGACATGCCCCATTACCGTTCCTTCAGGTAGGCCATCCCATTCTTCATTTCCACTTTCCGCAACAATCGCTTGAGCGTCAAGGGGATCTGTGCTCATTGCGACGAAATCATTATGCCATTCCCATTCTTCCGGTTTGCGGTCACGATAAATTTCAATGCCGTTTCCGTCTGGATCTGATAAATATAATGCTTCACTCACTAAGTGATCTGACGCTCCAAGCTGTATTTGGTTCCTTGAAAAATGTTTAATCGCCTTTCCAAGATCCGCACGTGTTGGTAATAAAAGTGCGAGGTGATAAAGCCCTGTGCGACGTGGTTCCTTCGGCTTTATGTTTTCAGGCTGTTCTAATACAATCAGTGGCTGTTTGCCGTCTGCTGTTAAAGACACTCGATTTGTTTCCTTCGACAAGACCTTAAATCCAATGATTTCTGTATAGAAAGCTGTCAGTTTTTCCAAATCAGTCACTTTCAAATAAACTTCTCCGGTATACGTATGTGGTGGTTGATGAAATGTCATATTTTATTCCTCCCAGTAAGTTACTTACTTTATGTAACTAACTTTATATGTTATGATAAGTATTGTCAACATAAAACGTTTTTAAAAGAAAGGAATTTATTTATGAATGAATTCGAGCTTTGTCCACGCTTTGAAAAGGCCGTTTCCACATTGAGCCAGCGATGGACCGCATTAATATTATACCAACTCATGTCCGGCCCACAGCGCTTCTGCACGATGACCGAGAAATTAGGTGTAAGCGGAAAAACGTTGACAGAACGGCTGAAGGATCTGGAGCAGCGCGGGTTTGTTGTGCGTAATGTCTATCCGGAAACGCCGGTGCGTATTGAATATTCATTGACAAAAAAGGGAATGTCTTTGACTCCGATTATGAAGGAAATCGAAAATTGGTCGCAGGAATGGATTGAACCTGATTATAGTTCTTCGAATAAGTAAAGCCGATTGCGAATTGAGCAATCGGCTTTTCATTTATGAATTTTAACTATTGTTCCTAACAGCACCAACGAGGATAGTTCGAGCACATCATTGTTATGCATTCGGATGCATCCGTGGGACACACTTTTCCCTATAGATGAAGGATTATTTGTTCCATGAATTCCGTAATGCGGTCTGGATAGCCCCATCCAAAATGCACCGAACGGCCCACCAGGATTCAGTTGTTTATTGATAATCTTATATGTCCCCGCAGGCGTCGCCGTTAACATCTTCCCAACCGCTATCGGATATTTTTTTAGTAGTCGCTTGCCGTCATACAGTTTCAATTCACGTGTTCCAAGAGAGATGTCAATCCAGCGCATCGTTCCCCTCCTTCTTGAAAAAGGATTGTTTTTATAGGATATGTGGAAGGGTTTTGATGGGCTGGGCTGGTTTTGAAGCGACCAATCGCTTGCCTTTTCAGCTCTTTTCATCAAAACAAGATAATTTGTTGAATATTTCAATCTATTCGTGTAAGGTATATTGGTAGAATAGTATCAAATGCGAAAACTATTCAACGATTCGACAAAAACCACATTTTTCGAAGGGATACATGGCATGAACTGGACTTTTTTAAAACAGCAATTATTACTGTCGCACCGTAGTAAAAAGAACGTTCCATTTATTATTTTCATCGGTATTGCGCTGCTCACCTATTGTTTTTTATTTTTGCCGAACGAGAAAACGAAAGAAACATTCGATGTCGGAGAAGTTAAAAGTAATTTATCTACACTTGATGCAGAACAGCAGTACCGGCTCGCAAACGGTCATACCGGGATTGTTATAAGATTTGGAACGCCGGTGTTTTCGATGAACGCCTATTCGCAAGGGTTATTTTCAGCAATGCTTTCGGCATATGAAGACGGGAACGCAACAAGATGGTTACATTACCGGGCGTATTATCTTGAGAGCGACCCGTCATTATACATAGCCGACCAAAATATGTTCAAAGAATTACGTATTCCAGGGAAGGACCGTCAACATCTTTACAATCAAACGTTGCTCCGGTATAAAAATTACTTGTCAAAAGACCATCCGATAACGTTCGACTTGATTTACGAGAAGACGGGATTGCAAGCTTTGCAAAAGTTTTTCCGACAGTATGGCATGTTTTTTGTGCTGTTCTGCGCCATTTATTTTAGCAGCGACTTATTATCCCGCGACCGACAAAATCGGACAGTCTTGCAAGGGTTGCCGTTGTCGTGGTATCGACAGTTGAATTTGAAGACGGCTTCATCTTTTCTCTATACGATTGTTGTGCTCACTATCGTTCTAGTGATTGGCATCATTTTGCTCACTTTGCAATATGGATTTGGCTATTTCGATTTGCATGTACCTACGATTCTCATCCAAAATGATGCATATCCTCGCGAAGAATATGGCGTCATGACCATCGCTGCTTATTTAGGGAAAATAGCATTAGTCATTCCGATACTGGTTTTTCTGTTCATCCGTTTGAATGTCATTTTCAGCTTGTTCTTTAAAAATGAATGGCTTGTTCTTCTCATAAGCAGCTTAGTCTTGTTTTCAGAAAAGCTTTTCATGACGAGAACGACGAGAGAGTTGTTCGGATTGGATATTAGTTTATTCCCCCAGACATACTTTGACTTTGGAAAGACCGTGACAGGGGATAAGAATTTCTTATTGAACATAGATACTATTACAGTTGCGAAGGGTTTTGCTGTATTACTCACAACGGTTATAGTCATCGAAGGGATTGTTTTCATCATGTCCCGCATCATTAACAAACGTCGCTTTTACCAAAATGGTTAAAAGGACGGGGAAGGATAGACGTATGCTCTGGAAGTATTTTCGATTTGAGTTGAAGCTTTTAATTCGCAATAAATTTAACTGGCTTCTCGGCTTGGCATTCATATTGTTTTTCCCGCTCTATTTCCCTCATTACGCGGATAGTGATATGGAAAGTATACAGTCGATTAAAAACGCAGAATCAGGTCATTACATATCAATCTTTAATGTTTTTCCTGAAGAATTGCGTGAAACAACCAAAGGGGAGGAAATCTACAACAACCTAATAGAACAGGCCTCTTTAATTAATAAACAACGCTATTCCCTTTGGAAGCGAGACAATTTTGACGTATATATTGAGAGCGGTTTAAAACTGAATGAATTACGACTCCGTCTATATGAACTCGATAACGAGGGGGTGCATCCCGACTATATTGTGCCAAAAGAGGAAATCCAAAAAGAGGATGCACTACTCCACTACTATAAAAAGCACAAATTGCCTGTCGAGCCAGATCTAATTACGGCGAGTCATTATATGCCTGCCTCTCTTGAATATGTGAATGGCTTAATGTTTATGTTATTTGTTTTATTCATCGGAAGCACAATGCTCACACACGATCACCAAAAACGCACTGTAATGAGCATTTTCCCTATTTCTTTCGTACAAAAAGCAATCGTGAAAACCGGGATTCATCTTGGTCAAATCATGGTTTTTCTAGTTTTAGGAGTTGCGTTAGGAGGAGTAGCAGCCTCCAGGGAAGCTGCATGGGGTAATTTCAACTCCCCGATGCTTTTATACCAACAAGGGGGGGTTATCGCCATCTCCACGACACGCTACATTCTATACATGCTCATTGCGATGGCTTTGTTCGCCAGTTTGCTTTTGCTTGCATTCATTCTAGTGAATACTTTGACTAAAAACTTGTATGCCAGTGTATTGATGATCGTTCTAATTTTCCTGATTCCTACAGTCCTGAATTTTACCGGATTACACATAGGCCTGTTGCAGCCACTTTCCATCATAGATATCGGACCCATCCTAAATGGAGATGCCGCGTCATTATACGGAAATGATGCGTTAGATTATAAGTTGGCGGCATTTTGGCTGCTCGTTATGAATGCGGGCATACTGGGGGCACTTTTCGTTGGCAATAAAGTAAAGTACAGGCAAAGAAATGCGACTCCTGCATTTGAAGCTGGAAAAGGTGGGGAATGATAAATGCTTAAATTGATGAATGTATCAATCGCCTATAAAGACAAAGTTGTACTTGAGAATCTGAACTTCAGTGCAAATAAAGGCGAAATCATCGGTGTCGCAGCCCCTAACGGCACAGGGAAGACGACGATGTTCAATATCATTGCAAACTTTGTAAAACCGGATTCAGGGAAGGTCATTTTTGATGATCAGTACGAATATCGGAATGAGAAAGAAGAGTTGCTCATCCATAAGCAGCTCGTTATATTTCCCGAACAGAAAGATTTATTCGAGGAGCTATCCGGCGTTGATCACTTAAAACTATACGCGGATATATGGAACGGTTCTTCGAAAAAAGTTCCTGAAATTATTGAGCGGCTGCAGATGGGGCATTACGTGAAGAGAAAGGTGAAGACCTATTCATTAGGGATGCGCCAACGTCTTTGCTTTGCGATGATGATGGCGGCCGATACACCGATCATGCTGATGGATGAAGTGATGAATGGATTGGATATTTCGAACGTTGCGCTCATATCAGATTGTTTGATTGACATGAAAAAACAGAACAAGCTCATATTTGTTGCTTCACATTTATTAGAGAATCTCGACTTATATGCGGACCGTGTCATCTTTCTCAAAAACGGCGGCATCGTCCATGAACAAGTATTTGCCGGCGAACTGGAAGCTTACTTGAAAGTGGAAATCAGCCCCTCCAACTATGGGGCACTTGCCAGTTCGGTGAAGTTACCTGCTGGACATTTATATATCGCGGATTACCTACTGTGCATCCCGCTCACAGGCATGGATCGAGTTGAACAAACGGCGTGGTTTGACCGCATGCTTGATTGGAACGAGAAAACAATAAATGTAGGACCATTGGGGACGGTGGAGCATTATGAAAAGTATTATTCGATTAACAAATAACGTGTGCGGCAATTCACGATGGCGGTTGATCGTAACAGTAGGCTTGACGGTTGGGATCTTAGCTGGCTGCAATGAGTTTCCAGAAGTAGCTTCAGAAATAGTTGCACCATATGAAAAGAATTACGAAATTGTTGGCCTCGAGAAGGACGCTTTATTAGACTCCAATAATCACGCCATTTACAGGACCGTTAATAGGGAGAATAAAGGAGTTGAACCTGTAACCATTCCCGTCGTTCCGATAGAGGGCAAAGAGGTTTCGCTGAAGACAGGGCGGTATATCATTACGGGTTATCCGGCCGGCAATATTTTTATTTATGATGAAAACAGGAATCTGCTCTTGACTGAGCTTGTCGGAAGTTATGCCGGGGTCAGCAGTTTGACCGTCGATATTGACGCTTCCTATACAGTTAGAGCTGACGGGGGATATGATTCCGTGCAGATAACCCCGATTTCAACTTCTCTTTCAACTGATTTATCGGCTGGATTGTGGAATGTCGGACAAGATATCGAGTCTGGTGATTACGATATCACAATCGAGCACGGATATGCGTATTTGCATGTGTTTGAGGAAGGCAAGGAGCCGATTGTGTATGAACTGATCGGCGGCACGGTTGGAAAGACAGACGGGCATGTGAAGTTGAAGGAGGGGCAGATGCTCCGGGTGACGAAGACATCGATGCTCAAGTTTACGCCAAGAGGTTCTTGACGACAATCACAATTTAACCAAAAATGATATCGACAAAGAGACGCTCAGAATCCTGGGCGTTCTTTTAGTTATTGCTTATTTTCATGCCGTCAATTTATGTTGATGTTTCCTCACTTAATGAATAGTCATAACCATTTTATATCCAAATTTCCAATCCTTATTTAATCGTCGTTAAAAATCCTTCAATTTGCTCCGCTGTTTTCAAGTAGTGAACGGTCTTCCCTTCATTCGCATATCGCTCCATCCGTTCATGCATCTTCACTTTCCGTCCCTTATAGGTTGTCACGATGAATTTGATGAACGCCCAATCAATTTTCTCTGGACAGCCTTCCGCCAAATCTTCACGTGTTTTCCCGTGATACTGAATACGCCTTTTCATGACGCGATACAAACAAACGCGCAGTGGTAGCTCGATGTAGATGACCGTATCGGCATGAGGTTCTCGGATGTCGATTGTAGATGTATAGTTGCCTTCTATTATCCATCGGTCCCTTTCGACAATTTTCTGCTGGGCTGATGAAAATTCTTCCGCCGGTGCTTCCACCCATCCTGGCCGCCAATAAAGTCGATCCAGATGGGTGACTTCGATTCCCGATATTTCGCCAAGTCTTCGTGCAAATGTCGATTTCCCTGCACCCGCAGAAACACCAATCACCATAACTCTTTTCACTCCATTCCACCTCGCAATTCAGAAATCCACGGATGGCCGGGGACATGAATTTCAAGTGCATGACAAAGCCATTTCTTGTCTTGGACTTTCAAAGAATCCTTAACAACCTTAAAATCCGCATAATCTTTTTCCCGGGTATTCTTGGCTTTGTATAAAAGAACGATTATCGGATTTAGGAATGGAATCCCTGCGTTGGAAATCAAAAACGTCGAAGAGGCTGGATACGTTATTTGAGGCTCTCTTCTAAACACCCATTTACCTTCTTCAAATTCATTAAACAGTACTTCCAAGGCATCTCCACTGTTGAGATTTTTTCCGTGTAATTCGTGTATCGGCAACTCCAAAGTTTCGTGCCCCCAGTTAGTCAACTCACCACTTACTACTTTGTCGAATTTCCAACCTGTTAGATGATTTCTCATACTATGTTGATCCTCACGTGATATGGCAATCTCAATATCTGAATGCTTCCGTGATTGATTCTCAATGAAAAGATCAATTGCCCAACCTCCGGCAATTCCCCATGGTTTTTTATACTCCTCCATCCAATCCGCCACTTTTCGACAAATCTCCACATTCATTCCCCCTTAACACGAAAAAAGGAGTGACCGCGTCACTCCCTAAAGTCTATCTTATCATTTTATCTGAATGTTAATACCATTTCAAACAGATTATAGCTTCCCAATATAATTGAGTCGATCCAAGTCTTGTGAGTCATATGATCCGTCTAATATTGCCTGGACATCCTTTAATGTATCTTGTAGGTTAACTGATTCACCTTTTTGGCCGGTGTAATCTTCCGCCACGTAAAACGGTTGTGTCAAATAGGCCTCTAAACGTTCACCGCGTTTAAAGGTTTGCTGTTCGGATGCAGGCAGATTTTCTTCACCACGTACATAAACAAGCGATCGCAATTCACGATATCGGCGTAGCAACTTTTGCGCCCTTTGTTGTATAAAGAAATGATTTTGATCCATATGTGCGCCTTCTAATACCGAAGAAGTCGAGGATACAGGATTTACAGCAGGAAAACGGTGCCGCGCTGATAAGTCTGCATCAAACTGCCAAAGTGTTTCAAGCGGCCCGTATGGCATCTCCTCATCCATCACTTCCCCAGTCAAATCCAAGAGGAATGTCGTCACCGATTCCATTCCAATTTGCTGTAACCGTCCTTGTAGTTCATAAATTCCCCCAGTGACAACATGGCTTTTATTTGCCGCGAATACTATTTCCTTTTCCGTTCCAAGTGCAGCAATTTTCTCGTACGCCTCATCGATAGATTGAGTCGTGATATCTACATTCCCTAATACATCTTGCAATTCCGGAAAATCTCCCTCTGGCATTAACAAGATTGTAGTATACCCTTCAGACTTCAAACGGAAAAACAATTCACTTAATACTACAAGCTGCCCCATATTTTTCCGCGCGACCAATCCGACCGTGCCCCCTTTTGCCAACGGTGCAAATAAATCCAACGTTTTAATTTTCGTTTCGATCATTTCAATTTTCTCCCCCCGGATTATCAATTCATCCAAACTGCATTCTGCCAAATCCGCCAACGCAACTAGTGTCCGCACTTCTGATTTACCAACTGAAATTTTCCCTGTACACAAATTCGAAACCGTCGCAGGCCGCAGACCTACTGCTTTAGCCGCACTTGTCAAATTGGGTACTCTTCTTCTTAATAAAGCTACATTTAGTCTAAGATTGTCTCTTTCCATTTTCACACCCCCTTACTTTTGATAGTAATTTATATTACTCGTAAACGCAAGAAAAAGTTACTCTTAAGCGTAATTTATTTTTCGACACTGTAAACTCTCTGATTTATCCCTAATAAATTTAATAGTTAATCCGGATAACTTTTAAGAAGTAGGGCATCTTAACTTTGATTCAAATTCACGTGAGAAAGGTGGCGTTTTTATGAAGAAAATGGCGGTAGCGGCATTAGGCATTGGAGCAGCATTTCTGATGCGAAATAAAAATGCCCGAGAAAAGCTGATGAAACAGTTTGAATCGCTCGCAGGACCATTCACCTCAAAAAATGGATCATCTTGATTCATAAAAGTCAACGGACTCACGGAAAACTCGGCATCCATTATGGGTGCCGTTTTTTTATGGAGAAAAGAATGGGCTTTAGGCGGAAAGAATGGACCCTTACGCAAAAGAATGGACCTTGGAACGGAAAGAATGGGCCCTTACGCAAAAGAATGGACCTTGGAACGGAAAGAATGGGCCCTTATGCAAAAGAATGAGCCTTGGAGCGGAAAGAATGAGCCCTTACGCAAAAGAATGGACCTTGGAACGGAAAGAATGAGCCCTTACGCAAAAGAATGGGCCTTTCTAAAATAGACGCCTATCGCTTAAGTAGCTTAGAGTCCTCCAAATCGGGAAAGTATTTTTTAAATAGAATAATAGGAGGTTTCGATGATGAAGAAGAAAATGGCTTTGGCTGCTCTTGGTTTGGGTGCTGCATATTTGATGAGAAACAAGGATGCTCGGGATAAATTGTCGAAGCAATTCGAGACATTTGGATCCACTCCGTTAAGAAGGGATACAGGTTCCCCTTCCGAATAGCCAAGAGATGTCAATTCCGTAATCTTGTACAATGCTGAGTCAATTTTATTTTGCGTACCGACGTATCTCTTTTCCATTTGTCAAAACACTCCCTTTTTCACCTATTTTCCTTACTTTACCCTTTCTTTAATCAGAAAACACATATGTTTAGCTTCTTTTATAACGTGAATAGTATAGGAAACTATGAAAAAAGGAAGTGCTTTCTGTTGAATAAAAAAAAGCCTTTAACTTTAGAGAACCGGAAAGATGCCGAAGGACGTTTCATGGACAACCCTGAAAATTTACGTACTGAAAAGGAAAGCATCTATGATATGCACGAGGACATGCAAACGGTCGACCCGATTCCATTGGAGGATTTGAAAATGGAGGAACGTGAAGAGCAACACCATCATGAAACGAAAAGCAATTCGTCCAGCGAAGAAAAGTACAAATAAAAAGCAATGCCTCACCGAGTGTGAGGCATTGCTTTTAACATCATCGCTCCCTGTCGATATTCCCCGGGAAAAGTCGAAAAAAAGCGGATTTTACACCGTAGTTTTTGCCGCATTTCGTTTGGCCATGTTAATACCAAAAGTAATTAATAAGAGAATAAGAGCAACAGTTAGACCTATACTCATCCAAAAGCCCGACTGATTTGAAACGGATGAGAACATCATTGAGGCATACATTCCGACCTTCCACGGAGAAACAGTCCAAAAGGCGCCAATAACACTATCAATCACTTGTAAAACTAACAACACCAATATGGACAATCCTGCTGTCGCTCCCGTTGACAACCATGCGCTTAGTGAAAGAACGACCGTTACTGCGAGAATGATCCACAAGCTATATGTCACTAAGAATGCAAAAACATCCCCCGCCGCCACTGGGTTGAAAAGGATATTAATGTAATACCATGCCGCAAGGAATCCTAACCATACGCTACCTAAAACGATTCCATTGATGACAATCCATTTGCTTAAAAAGTAGCTCACAAAAGACATTGGACGCACATATAAAAGCGTTGCTGTTCCGCTTTTACGTTCACTTGAAATAGAACCCATGAACGCAAGGATGATGATTAAGATTCCAATTAACTGGTATTGACCCATCAATGAAATGAAAATATCCTCCCCCCGAAGTTGCGGCCATGTGAACTCCGTACCTTCCGGCAAATTCCCGACACTTTTCATGATCTCGGGTAGAAAGTGATTCGTGATTGGCTCAAGGATTCCGAAGATGATAAATACGATTGGAATCCAATACAGTTTAAAATTACGTGCGTTCTCACGCCATTCCTTACGTATTAAAACGCCTAATCCTTTCATTCCTCCATCACCACTTTCATGAAGATTTCTTCCAAGCTTGCAGTCTGCAATTCCAATTTACGGATTAAGAAGTTTTCAGAGTTAAGCAATGCAAGAACTTCCGAAATACCGACCTTTTCTTTTGTAGCATCGATAACCAATAGTCTTCTTTCCTTATTGAACGCCCATGAAGAAACTGCGCCGAATCTATCGGCTTCATCATTTGACTCGAACTCAATGAGAATACGAGGATTTGCGTATTTTTCTCTGACGGAATCCAAAGATCCGTTCTCCACAAGAGCGCCTTTTCTTAAAAACAATAGCTGATTTGTCATTTCCTCAGCATCATTCAAAATATGAGTGGAATATAGGATTGTCGTCTCCTGTTGCAATTCCTTCAATAAATTCATCACTTGCCTGCGACCCATCGGATCAAGTGCTGATACGGGTTCATCCAATAAAAGCAATTCCGGTTTATGGACAATTGCCTGCGCCAAACCAAGGCGCTGCTTCATACCCCCGGAAAATGTCCCCGTCCTCTTTTTCATCGCGTCTCCAAGACCGACAAATTCCAGTGTTTTTTTGGCTTCATCCAGTGATTTCCTCGTATCGACGCCGCTCAATCGCGCCGCCATCTCCGTGAACTCAAGTGCCGTCAGCCACGGGAAGAATTTTGGATACTGTGGAAGAAAACCGATGGATGCCCGGATATCTGCCTTCGGTTTATTTTGAAATAAAATTTCTCCTTCAGTTGGCGTGACCAGACCTGCAAGCATCGACAATGTCGTCGTCTTCCCTGCCCCATTCGGGCCGATCAAAGCCGTTACTGTCCCCTTTTCAAGCTCGAAAGAAATTGAATCAGCAACTTTATGACTCCCGTACGATTTTGTTAAGGTTTTCACTTGGAGCAACTGTGTCATTCTTGCCGCCTCCCAATGATGAAGTAAAGAATCGAACCTAAAAGATTTCCTAGCAAGATGATGAAAATCCACATGATGAATGGCCCATTCGTCTGCTTACGCCGGATGACATCGATAAGCGCAACCGCCATAAGGATAAGTTGAAGTACAAGAATCGGTAATATAAGATTCCAAGGTATATTTGCTAACTCCGCCATACAAGTCACTACCCTTTCCCTTGTTATATATACAGTATAACACCCTTGTTCTAACCTGTATATAACAAATTTCATTTTATTTTATCTGTTTTACTTCTTCGCATACGAATATCCCTCCAATTAATGTGATAAATATCACAGCAACTCCTCTATATTTTTTTTATGATGAACGTGTACGATTTTCTTAACTGCTATCATTCACATCATTGTATATACAACTAAACACATGATGTGGATTTTTTCTGTTGTCCTGAAAACTTTTCGGTGAAATTAGGGGTATATATAGTAAGAGCAACAAATTAGTTGTTTGAAAGGAGTGTGCCGCGTGCAAGATCAAAAATGGATACAGCAAATACGTGCGGGCGACCAAGCTTCCTTCCGGCAATTTTACGATGCGTATGCCGGTGCGGCAATCCGAACAGCCTCCGCCATCACACGCAATCGGGAAGTGGCAAAGGATGCTGTACAGGAAACATTCATCCGCGTCTTTCGACAAATTGAAAGTTATAATCCCGAACTTCCATTTGACCCATGGTTTTATCGCATATTGACGAATGAATGCCTTCGGTTAATGAAAAAAGAGGTTGCCAAGTTGGAGTTAGTTGATATAGGAGACAATCCATCCCTTGCGGAGGAGTCATTCGATCAATTATCGGATCTTTATGACGTGATTCAGTCCTTGGACGACATCCATAGGATTCCCATCATATTAAAGTATGTCAAAGGGTTTTCCGAAAAAGAGATTGCGGAAATCTTAGGGTTGAATCAAAACACTGTCAAGTCGCGATTATTCAAAGGAAGAAAGAAATTACTTGAACAATTGCAGCCTGGTGAAGAGGAGGAAGAATTCCAATGAGCAAATTCGACGAACGTATAAAGAACGACTTGGCTAAGCGGACAGATAAAGACGTTAGTGATATGAAGGATGAGATTTGGAATGGCATCAATCAAGAATTATTTGAACGGAGGAGAACTACGGTGAAACGAAAAAAACGATGGGTCCCTGCAGTTATCATTACGGCAGCCGCCATTATACTTGCATTCACTTTACAAACAGACTCGGGACTTGCACTGATAAAAAATATTAAGGATATGTTCGCACCTGAAAAAGAGATAATCCAAAGTATTGAGGGACAAGACGAGCCGACAAACGTCCATTTGAATGAAGGAAAGGATTCTGAGTACATCATTTATATTGATGAAACGAACTATAAAATGGTCAAAGGGAATGAGTCCGATATCATTACAACCATTGAACCACTTCCTGAAAAGTACCCGGAAGTAAGCATGGAAATCAAACAATATCCCGAGAATAAACCGGATGAGCTCATTAAGCAAATTGAGGCTGAACTGAAGAATGACTTCCCTGAGTTGCGACCTGTCGAATCAGTAACGGAACCTGTCGAAGGCTTCTGGCTACACGGGCTTACTGAATCGAAATGGGACGGTAAAGTTATCGATGTTTACGTTATAAGTAACGGTAAAAACGGAAGCTTTGTTATTACCGAGAAGTATTTCCTTGAAGCCGCTGAGGGACACGGTGCAAGGTTTTGGCATATGTTAAAGAGCTTTGAAATTGTGGAATAAATAGCATGGAGAGGGTGAAGTATATTCACTCTCTTTTTTTGTCGAAGAAATGAAGATTGATGAATTTAGTGCATATTCTATAGCAAAAAGGGGTATAGCTAAAAAGTAGATAGCGAGGAGGTTTGAAAATTGGATACTTTTATAAGAGTTTTCGATACGTTAATTATTCTATCGTATAGTGTCCTAATAGCATTCACCACACCATTCATCATGGGGTATCTAAAGAAAAGGAATTATGATATTTTCATCCAATTGATTCCTATCTTTTCTATCATTTTATTAAGTAGTTTTACAATTTCCATTGCAATTGGGGGGCTTCAGGAGCTGTTGTTCTTCAGAGTGGTATTCTGGATTTCAGTGATTGGCCTAACGGTTCTACTCTTGCTGACAGTTGCGATAAGAAATTTGTGGAAGGAAAAGTATGACGCTATCATAGAATGGATCCTTTCCCTATACTCAAAAAATGACCGAAGCTTCTCACTTAAATAAGTGAGAAGCCTTTTCGTTATGGTGTACAATATTTTTAGACAAATTAATGCCAAGGAGACGGTGGAATGTTAAAAGACCGGATTTATTATCAAGATGCTTATTTGAAGACATTTACAGCTTGGGTTATACATAGAAGTGAAGATGCGAATGGACGCCCATACGTCGTGCTCGATAACACCGCTTTCTACCCGACTGGCGGCGGGCAACCGCATGATACGGGGACGATTAATGGCGTTCGTGTAATCGATGTGGAGGAATTGGACGGTGAAATTCGCCATTTTCTTGAAGAGGATCTCCCTTCCGGCGAGGAGGTAAAGGGCGTTATCGATTGGGAGCGACGCTTCGATCATATGCAACAACATGCGGGCCAGCATATTTTGACTGCCGCGTTTGTTGAATATTTCGGGTTTCAGACAGTCAGTTTCCACCTGGGAAATGGGGTTGTTTCCATCGATTTGGACGTCGAGGACGTTTCGGCAGATCAGTTGGCGGCTGTAGAAAAGCTTGCGAATGGGATCATTTTGGAAAATCGTCCGATTGAAACGAAATGGGATCCTACTGAGGATGAACTCACCCAATTTTCACTGAGGAAACAGCTTGCGGTCACTGATGAAATCAGGCTTGTAATCATACCGGGGTTCGATTACAACGGATGCGGCGGCACGCATCCAAATTCAACTGGACAAGTCGGGCTGATCAAAATATTATCGACTGAAAAGCAAAAACGACAAGTCCGTGTCCATTTTGTATGCGGCGGAAGAGTGTTGCAACAATTGGGTCGCAAACACGAAGAGTTGGCAATTGCTTCAAGATTGCTGAGTGCACCTGAAGATGGGGTTGGCCATGCCATTGAAAAGCTATTGGTGACAAATCAGGTTTTGGAGAAATCCTTGGAAGACACGAAAGTTGCTTTGTTGGAGTTTGAAGCGAGTGAACTGCTTGTTAGTCGAAGTGGAAGGATCGTGGGAGCTTCTTTTTCCGCTAAAACAGTGCAGGAACTTCAAAAATTGGCGCGTTTACTTGTTGCCAGCGATGACTCAATCATTGCCCTTCTTGTTGGAGATAATGAAGAGAAGCTACAATTTGTAGCCGCTCGCGGTGCAACTGTCGAGGTTAGTATGAAGGAGGTATCCTCAGCCGTGTTGCCCCTCATCAACGGAAAAGGCGGCGGAAATGATGCATTCGTGCAAGGCGGCGGTGAGCGGATCATGTCGGGAGAAGAGTTTTTAGACAGAATGAGGGAAGTTGTTGGGGAGTGACGTGGGTAGATGGTGACCTGGAGGGGTTATCACCGACTCTCGAGGGTTTATCACCGACTCGCGGCAGTTTATCACCGACTCTCGGCAGTTTATCACCGACTCGGGGGTTTACCACCGTTTACCAGCGGTTTATCACCGCTTAAAGTCACTTTATCACCGGTTGTGAGAACTTTATCACCGCTTAGAAGCACTTTATCACCACTTAGCCGTTTAATGGACACAATTCGACATAAAAAAGCTGCCGTCCTTTCGGATGGCAGCTTTTCATTCAATAATCAATACGCTCTTGCAAACCAGACCGTATGCTTCGCTTCATTTCCACAATTGATGCAAGTTGACTTCTCAGCTGGTGGATTGAATGGAATGTTTCGCGTTGTGAACTTCGTTTCTTCTTTCACGTTGTCCTCACACGCATCATCGCCGCACCAACCAGCAAGAATCCATCCAGGGATTTCTTCTTTTTCCGTAGAATCCGTGATGTGCTTCTTCAACCCTTCAAGATCGTCGATATGCGTATGGGAATGCTCTGCACGGAATGCACGCGCTTTTTCAAGTAGACGTGTTTGCATCGTTTGCAATTCCTGTTCAATACTTGCAACAAGATTTGCCAAATCGACAGCAACTTTTTCACCCTCATCACGTGCCTTCATAAGGGCTTGATTATTCTCTAAATCACGTGGTCCTAATTCAACACGAACAGGTACACCTTTTAACTCCCACTCGTTGAATTTATATCCAGGCGATTGGTCGGAATCGTCAAGACGGACACGGATACCCTTCGCTTTCAATTGAGCAAACACTTCGTCCAATTTTTCCATGATGGCAGGGTTCTTCTTCCAAGGACCAACCGGTATCAACACAACTTGTGTAGGTGCGATACGAGGTGGCAATACGAGACCTTGTTCATCACCGTGCACCATGATGACGGAACCGATTAGACGCGTTGAAGTTCCCCATGAAGTAGTGTGGACGAATTCATGACGGTTTTCCTTCGTCAAATACTTGATGTCGAACGCTTCCGCAAATTTTGTGCCCAAGTAGTGGGAAGTTCCTGCTTGTACAGCTTTCCCGTCCTTCATCATCGCCTCGATTGAATACGTGTCAACCGCACCCGCGAAACGTTCTGAAGGTGTTTTTTGGCCGTCGTAAACAGGAATAGCAAGCAATTCTTCAACGACTTCCTTATAAATATTCAACATTTGCATCGTTTCTTCGCGCGCTTCTTCCTCATCAACATGCGCAGTATGCCCTTCTTGCCATAAAAACTCAGATGTGCGGATGAATGGTAATGTCTTCTTCTCCCAACGGAAAACGTTCGCCCATTGGTTAATCAAAACTGGGAGATCACGGTAGCTTTTCACCCAATCTGAATACAAATGACCAATCATTGTTTCGGATGTTGGACGTAGTGCAAGACGCTCTTCCAACTTCTCGCCTGCTGCCTCTGTCACCCATGGAAGCTCTGGAGAAAATCCTTCAATATGATCTTTCTCTTTTTGGAAGAATGACTCAGGAATCAACATCGGGAAATACGCATTACGGTGTCCCGTTTCCTTAAATCGTCTGTCCATTTCAGCTTGGATATGCTCCCAAATTTCGTAGCCGTCTGGTTTAAAAGCGATACATCCCCGGACTGGTGTATAGTCCATTAAATCTGCTTTTTGAATTGTGTCGATGTACCATTTTGAAAAATCGTTTTTCTGATTGCTCATCTAATTTCCCTCCTTGAATAATAAAAAGCGCAAAGCTGTCCCTAAAAATAAGGACGTCTTTGCGCTGGATAGACGTGGTACCACCTTCATTTGGCCTGAAAAAGTAGGCCCTCGAACGTTTGTTAACGAAAACGACTCGGTCATGTTTTCATGACATCTCTGTGGTAGGGTTCAATGAAAAGCGGTGGTATAGCTCTCAGCAGGTTGCTATACTTTCTGTTTCACAATTTCCACTTACTTGGCCACTTCTTAGATTCCATATTGCTTATAATATACCAAATAGCTCATGGATATACAAATGCATTCGGAAACCCACGTTTCATCCAGCTACCTTGGATTAATCTGAATGTCTGCTATAGTATATGTATAACTACTGGATGGAGGAAATTAAGTTATGGAAAATCTACCAAATTGCCCAAAATGTAACTCTGAATATACGTATGAAGACGGTAACCTATTTGTTTGCCCCGAATGTGCGCACGAATGGACGTTGGAATCACAGGAGGCTAATGCTGAAGAGGCTGTTATCAAAGATGCAAACGGCAATGTCCTAAATGACGGCGACACAATCACTGTCATCAAAGATCTCAAAGTAAAAGGCAGCTCAAGTGTCGTCAAACAGGGGACAAAAGTGAAAAACATCAAACTGGTTGAAGGTGATCATGACATTGATTGCAAAATTGACGGTTTTGGTGCAATGAAATTGAAATCAGAGTTTGTGAAAAAAATCTAATTTAGAGACCGCTGAAACTTTGAATCAGCGGTCTTTATTGTTTCAGTAGTACCTCTTCACAAATTCTACACGATGTTCCTTCAATTTACCTTCTATCCCAGAACGAAATACTCTTATGTATCCATTTTCGGGAAGCGCTATTTCTTTGCCATCTTTAAACCTGAATTCATACTTTGGCAAGCCTGCCGAGAGGTCGAACTTTACTATCTCCAGCTCATCCCAAGTGTATGATTGCCGATCCGTCCAAATCGACTCCCTGAATGCAATTGAATCATTCGCAAACAACGTATAGTTCTGAGCGGCGCTTGCAAAAAATGCTACGCTTATGAGCAAAATTGAAATGCTAATGATTTTCGCAACTTTGCTAAGATCCAATATGGATAGGATAAACGCTGATCCGAATAAAAACAGGAAACCAAACCCATATAACAGATATGCCTTGCCTGGTACATAGACGACCCACCCTTGCAATCCGTGCATATTTGAAGCAATAAACGTCGGCATTGGTAGCAATAAGATCGGCGACATGATTAGGATAACAATGGCAATGACCATGAAGATATGCCGCGCCCCATAGTTATACATTCTTTCCCCACCCCCAGTTCCTCTTCATGAAAAGTCCTCAACTATTTACCACTATTAGTTTTAAAGTATTGCAAAAATTCTATCATAGATTACAATTATATGAAAGAATAATTGTAAGGAGGCATGAAATTTGGGGAGTGTAAAAGAAATTAACTGCATTTATATACCTACAACAAATACGGAAAAAACGGCCCACTGGTATATAAATAATCTTGGGTTGGAATTAACAGCGCCCATTACTGAAAATCAAGCACAACTTCGAATTCCTTCAGGTACCTCTATTTTTCTAATAAAAACTTCCAGGCCAACAACCCTCAACTATTTAGAAATAAGCGGTACAGTGCAAAGCGCACTAACACTTGAAGTGAATGACTTTCATATCCTATATCTCCGAATGAAAGACAATGGAGCGAATGTTTCGGATATTGAGGATAATGGCAGCTGCGGTCTTAATTTTTATGCTTATGATCCGGATGGAAATAAACTTGATATTTGGAGTGGCTGGCCGTCACAGTAACTAGTGAAAGGAAATGGAATATGGACATTCGAACAGAAAGAATAGATGCATTCAAAGTTGTTGGTATGACTTTATCCGTTTTATTGCGTGAGGAGCGAAAGAAGAAGTTGATCACTACCTTGCATGATGACTTCAATAAACGGGTTCATGAAGTAAAAAATCGGGTCAATCCTTCAATAGGTTATGGGATTTTTATCGACCCACCCAATTACAATCCAGAAACCGATCCCTTTACATGGATTGCGGGAGTGGAGGTAGATGACGTTACCAACCCACCGGAGGAGATGAAAGGCTTTGCATTTCCTGAACAGCTGTATGTAATAACAACTTATGAAGGACCGAAAGGAGAGGCGGGCAATCTGTATGGTGCACTTTATAACTGGGTAAGAAACTCGGAATATCAGATTGCAGGGGATTATGGAGTGGAAGTATATTCTGACGACATTCAGAAGTTGGACCCTAACCAGATTAGGATGGAGCTTTGCCTTCCAATAGAAAAGAGAGTTCAAGAAAACTAACATTTGTATTCCAAACGAAAGACTTTTTTCATGATCTCCACATAACTAACTTCACAAACCATCCTATGTTCCATAGCCATTGGTTGCATTTCAGAGTAGCCTCCTCTATAATTTTTTCAATAAAGCAATTGGACAGATGTATCCATCCAATTACGGAAGGAGAGGCTAAAAAATGTTAAAAACAACTGTATTCGAACAACTGAAACAAGCCATGAGAGAAAAAGATGTTCTATCCAAAGGTGTACTGACACTTTTAAAGTCCGCACTTGACCTCGCTGAGAAAGAAAAAGGTTCCGCGTTGACTAAAGAAGAGGAAGTCGCTATTGTAAACCGCGAAATCAAACAAACAAATCAAGCATTAGAAGGGGCTGAAAAGGCACAGCGTGAAGATTTGATCGAACAGGAAAAAGCGAAGTTGGTATTGCTAAAATCATTCTTGCCGAAACAATTAAGTGAGGAAGAAGTAACCGCCCTACTCACAGAAGCAGGAGTTACAAAGGGAATGAATATGGGCGACGCCATGAAAATCGCTAAACCATTACTTGCCGGAAAAACTGACGGCGGAACGATGTCAAAGGTAGTAAAAAGCCTTATATAGTATATATAAACAGCCCATCCGGAAAATATAGTGGATGGGCTTTTCTACTTTTAAAAGGCGGTATGACGCGAATACATAATACTTTACTTATCCAAACACCTTGTTATAATGATAGTATAACAGAATGCTTTGAAGGAGGACCAAATGAAAAGAATTTCACTAACTTTTTGTTTACTTATAAGCGCCATTTTACTAGTTACCGGATGCAGTAAAAAAGAAAAGGAGCTGGATTCATTGGGGGCAATTGAAGGGGTATGGAACGGCACCATCAATATTCCGAATCAACCATTGTTAGTATCGCTCACTTTCACAAAGGAGAACGGAACAATCAGCATTCCCTCACAAGGACTGCAAAACTTTCCTTTGGCGGGTGTTACATTAAACGGGTCAGAATTAGTCATTCAAATGACGCTTCCAGGACAACAGATTACGTTTGACGGCAGTGTTGAGAAGAATAAGATATCAGGAACCTTTACCCAACAAGGCCAATCCTTCCCGTTCGAACTGACAAAAGGCAGTTCAGAAGAGACTCCGGATACGGGAGAAGCTGTACAAATCGATTTAAATGAAGGTAAGATGACCGGCGTTCTGGAAGTACCGAAAGGCGATGGACCTTTCCCACTAATGGTCATTATTGCTGGCTCCGGACCTACAGATCATAACGGCAATTCACCTTTAATCCCGGGTAAAAATAATAGCCTGAAGATGCTCGCAGAACAGCTTGCGGATGAGGGCGTTGCGAGTATTCGTTACGACAAACGGGGAGTTGGTGTGAACCAAAGTTTAGTCGGCAATGAAGAGGATCTCCTGTTTGATGACTTTATCAATGACGCAGCTGCGTGGGTTGAATTCGCCAAAAACGACAGTCGTTTTTCAAAGGTCGGTATCATTGGCCATAGTGAAGGTTCACTACTCGGTATGGTAGCCGCAGAAAAAACAGATGCGGATGCATTCATCTCCATCGCCGGAGCCGGAAGATCAATTGATCAAGTCCTTCTGGAGCAGCTTGGACCACAGCTTCCTGTTAACTTACTCAAAGAATCGGATGATATTTTGCAAAAGCTGAAGCAAGGCGAACAGGTGGAAAAATTCAGCGCTGAGCTCCAAAGTCTGTTCCGTCCATCCGTTCAACCCTATATGATATCTTGGTTGAAATACGATCCTGTGAAAGAACTTCAAAAACTTTCATCGCCTGTTCTTATTATTAACGGAACAAGAGACTTTCAAGTTCCGGTCGGTGACGCAGAACGACTTCATGAAGGTAAAAAGGATTCAAGGCTTGCCATTATCAAAAACATGAACCATATTCTGAAAGAGGCACCTGAAGATCAGGAAGGGAACATGGCAACTTATATGGACCCTAATCTTCCTTTGGCTAAAGGTTTAATGGATGAAATCATAGATTTTTTAAAATAAATACAAGTAAAATGCGAGCCTTCCCTGAATGATCGGCGAAAGGCTCGCTTTTATAATGAATGGTACTGTAAAACTTTATTTGTTCTTGTCCTCAAATTCTATTTTCGTCCCATCATCAATACAAACCACTACTTAAGTGCTACCTTTACTATCTCTTCTCCAAACTTCACTTCAAAGTACTGATCGGAGTCAGCAATTTTTTTCAAATTTACACTATGAACAAGTACACTATCTTTAATTAAACCCATGAAACGCAAAATAACTTCATTGGTAGCTTCTGTTGCCGAAAGGTGAATCGATATATATTTCTCAACAGGCAAATTGATTTTCTTGCGGGTATCTTGAACCGCCCTTATTAATTCCCTGACTCGGCCTTCTTCTAACAATTCCTCTGTAAGCTGTGTATCCACCAAAACTTTTACATGCTGATCACCTGCCAAATCGAAGCCCTCGGTAATTGCATATTCGATATTGATATGTTCTTTTTGCAATGTTATGTTTTGACCATTTACATCGATTTGCAGCTGACCATTATTAATTAACGATATCTTCTCCTCTCGAGAAATATGTTCCAAATATGATTTAATAGCATTTACCAAATTTCCGAATGTCACGCCTGCTGTTTTGAAATTAAGCTTAAAATGAGTGGATTCATATTGCGACAAATCCTCTGTATAGACAACCTCTTTCACATTCAACTCATCTTTGATTATATTCGTGTAGGCCTGAGAAAGACGTTCCCCTTCCCTACAATAGACAATCATTTTCTGTAATGGCTGCCTAACCTTTATATTATTTGTATTCCGGATACTTCGGCCAAGTTCGACTATCTTCAGGATAGTCCTCATATCATCCTCTAATTCGTTGTTAATCATCGAGTCATCACTCGAAGGATAGTCTTGTAAATGAACACTATTTTGATGTAGCTTCACATAAAGATCCTCTGCAACATAAGGTACAAACGGTGCCAACAACCTGCTAATTGTGCTTAAAGCCTCAAACAGTGTTGAATAAGCAGCTAGCTTATCCTCTGAAAGACCAGCAGCCCAAAAACGATTTCTTGATCTTCGTATATACCAATTACTCAACTCTTCGACTAATGTAGCAATTTCACGTGTCGCGTGGGTGAATTGGTATCGTTCCATATTGACAGTGACGAGCTTCGTCGTACTATGAAGTCGTGAGAGGATCCATTCATCCAATATCGTCCTCTTCCCAACCTGTTCTTTATGATAGACATACCCATCTATATTCGAATATAGCTCAAAAAACTTGTAGATATTATCCAATGTATCAACCAACTTCGATTTTGCATCTTGCACAATCTTTTTAGAGAAGCGTTTTGGATTCCATGGCGAACTATCAACCAAGAAAGCCCATCGCAGTGCATCTGCCCCATATTCTTCAAGAAGCTCCATCGGATCTAAGGCATTTCCTTTACTTTTAGACATTTTCTGCCCATGTTCATCCAGCACATGCCCGAGTGACAAGACATTCTTATAAGGGGCTTTCCCAGTAAATAAGGTTGAAACAGCTAGTAGACTATAGAAAAATCCTCTCGTCTGATCTATTCCTTCAATTACTACATCTGCAGGGAATTGTGATTCGAACTTTTCCTTATCTCCAAAAGGATAATGGTACTGCGCAAATGGCATCGAACCACTATCAAACCAAACGTCAATGACTTCAGGTGTCCTTAGCATGACACCTTTACATTTCGGACAGGTGCACTCCACTTCGTCGATATACGGCTTATGCAATTCGATATTGTTGGAAACCCGTGATTTGGCTATTTTTTGTAGAGCTCCAATATTGCTTGGTGCTTCTTCATGCTCGCAATCAGAACATACCCAAACGTTTAAAGGTGTACCCCAGTAGCGGTTTCTACTAATATTCCAATCAACAAGGTTTTCAAGGAAATTACCGAACCGGCCATCCTTAATATGCTCTGGATACCAAGTTACAGTTTCATTGTTCTCAAGCATTTTCTCCTTTAAAGATGACATATTGATAAACCAACTATCTGTTGCATAGTAAAGCAACGGAGAATCACATCTCCAGCAATGCGGGTAGCTGTGCTCATATTTTTCCTTATGATACAGTTTTCCTTGTTCCGAAAGCATCTTAATGATGTCGATATCACAGTCCTTTACAAACCTTCCCGCAAGCTCTACAACGTCTTCTGTATAACGCCCTTCCTGATCTACAACATTGATAAACGACAATCCATTTTGTTGAACGGTTTTATAATCTTCTTCCCCGTAAGCTGGGGCGACGTGGACAACACCTGTACCACTTTCTTCTGTTACATAATCAGCTACGACAACTTGATGGCCTTTCTCGACAGATACATAATTAAATGGCGGCGCGTAATGTACGCCTTCAAATTCCGCACCTCGATGTTCACTTAACAGAAGCGCATCGTCACCAAGCACTTTTTCAACAAGTGATTTGGCAACAATATAAATTACCCCATTCTTTATAGCACGCACGTATGTTAGTGTGGGGTTCATGGCAAGTGCCACATTTGCAGGCAATGTCCACGGTGTTGTCGTCCAGCCAAGAAAATATTCCTCTGCATCAAGACGCTTAAACTTTACAGTCGCTGATAAGTCCTTAACATTTTTATAGCCTTGTGCCACCTCATGTGAACTTAAAGAAGTTTGACAGCTTGGGCAATACGGGGATACACGATGACCTTTGTACAATCGTCCATCTTTATGAACTTTACTTAAAATGTTCCATACACTTTCAATGTACTCGTTGCTTAACGTCATATAAGGGTCATCCATGTCGACCCAATAGCCTAATTCCTCCGTGAAAGAACGCCATTTCTTCTCATATGTGAATACACTTTCTTTGCATTTGTTGATAAAAGGCTCCACGCCATAGCGTTCGATCTCCTGTTTCCCTGAAATTCCAAGCTGTTTTTCAACTCCTAATTCAACAGGAAGACCATGCGTATCCCAACCCGCTTTTCTTTCGACCTGGAATCCTTGCATCGTTTTGTATCTTGCCACTACATCTTTTATCGTCCGTCCCAAGGCATGACCTACATGGGGCAAACCATTAGCTGTTGGCGGTCCTTCATAAAACACAAATGGCGTCTTCCCCTCTCGGAATGTAACAGATTGACTAAAAATGCTTTCCTTGGACCAATAGTTTCGAATACGTTCCTCACGCTGAACAACTGTTTCTTTCATTCGTTGATTGTTCATTGATATCGCTCCTAACTTTTTTATAAACAGCACACAAAAACCCCGTCCCAAGAAAGGGACGGGGTTAACCGCGATACCACCCTAATTCTATTGATCCGATCAATAGCACTTAGCAACGTACAATCATACGTGTTCCTGTTAACGGTGGACTTCCGATTAGACTTAGTGAACGAATTCAGTCTAACTTCTCAGAGAGGATATTCACGTAACACTTGAACACTGACTTGCACCAAAATGTCAGCTCTCTGTAGATCAAGGGGAAACGCTACTTTTTCTCATCAACGAATTTGTATGCTTTTATTGGAATTGATTGTAACAGAATAAATAAAAATTGTCAAACTTATCTTTGTATTCAATTGTATTAGACAAGTGGGTCTCCTTTTTTGTGGATAGTCAACTTCGCATGAAACCTCTGGCTATTTTGGAATTTGTTTTATTGACGCTCGTAAGGGTCTGTGATATATTTATCTTGAATTCGAGATACTTTAATTCGAGATAAAATACTTTGCTAATAACTATGTAATGAACAACTATATATATTAAGGGCATTTTCCTTTGTATTTATTAATAAGTCATACCACACACTAACAAAAAGGAGTAAAGAATAATGAAAAAACAAACTACCGGCATTCATCACATTACTGCAATTGTAGGACATCCTCAGGAAAATATTGACTTCTACGCGGGCGTGCTTGGCTTACGCCTTGTAAAGCAAACAGTTAACTTTGATGATCCAGGTACGTATCATTTGTATTTTGGTGACGGAGGTGGAAATCCTGGAACAATCATCACATTCTTCCCTTGGGCAAACGCATACCAAGGTCGTATCGGTGACGGTCAAGTCGGTGTAACGGCATACGCCATTCCTGAAGGATCCATAGACTTCTGGGTGAATCGTCTTAGAAAATTCGACATTTCTTTCACAGAAGTGGAACGATTCGGGGAAAAGGTTGTACAATTCGACGATCCACATGGCCTTCACTTGGAATTGGTGGAACGTGCTAAAGGTCCGACGAATGATTGGACATTCGGTGATGTAACACCTGATGTAGCGATTAAAGGATTTGCCGGAGCAACATTGTACTCAAGCCGTCCTGAAGAAACTAAAGCGACTTTACTAAACGTCATGGGGTTGGAGGAAATCGGTACAGAAGGCGATTATACACGCTTTAAAGCAAGCTCCGAAATTGGCAACATCATCGATTTGAAAATGGTCACAGACGCTCGCGGTACAATGGGCGTTGGCACAGTTCACCATATTGCATGGCGTGCTATTGATGACCAAGATCATTTGGAGTGGCAAAAATATGCCCAAGAAAACGGGCAACTTGTGACAGAAGTAAAAGACCGCAATTACTTTAATGCAATTTATTTCCGTGAATCAGGTGAGATTCTATTCGAAATTGCGACAGATCCACCAGGTTTCGCACATGATGAATCAATCGAAACAATGGGCAAAGAATTGAAGCTTCCTGCTCAATACGAACAGTTCCGTGATAGATTGGAGCACTCACTCATTCCGATTGAAGTACGTCCTTTAGATTAACATAACAGTAAACTAAAAAAGGCAATCGAATTGGATTCGATTGCCTCTATTTATGATTTACTGGTTTCCTTTTTTAACCCATTCTGAGACTGTAACTGTACGTTTAGCCTGATGCTTCACAGCACCCTGCACATCCTCAATCATTTTTCCATCTTGGCCGACTGTTACACTTGTCCCGTAAGGATTTCCGCCTGCTCCGAAAATGATCGGGTCAGTATAACCTGGCGTTGCGATAATAGCACCCCAGTGCATCATTGAAGTGTAAAGGGATAGCAATGTAGCTTCCTGTCCACCATGTGGATTTTGTGCAGAAGTCATAGCACTTACTACTTTATTAATCGTCTTTCCACTCGCCCATAAACCGCCTTGGATATCGAGGAATTGCTTCATCTGGGATGGCATATTCCCAAATCGTGTAGGTACGCTGAAGATGATTGCATCTGCCCATTCAAGATCCTCTGATGTTGCAACTGGAACATCCTTTGTAGCGTTAACAGTTGCTTTCCAAGCTTCGTTGCTATCGATTACTGACTGTGGAGCTAACTCCTGTACTTTTACTATTTTAACTTCAGCGCCGGCCTCTTTTGCACCATCCGCTGCCCATTTTGCCAATTGATAGTTCGTACCGCCCATACTATAAAATACTACTGCTAGTTTTACATTTGTCATTTTTTCTGGCTCCTTTGTTTTTCCAAATAGTCTAGATAAAAAACCCATTTTCACACCTGCATCCTTATTATTTTTTCATCAACAGAATTACTTGTGAAAATATTTTTTCAGCACAGTACTGTCTATATAATTACCCAACAGAAAAAGTTTTATTCCACCTATCGGTTTTACATCTTGGAAAGTTAAAGTTGGGAGTCATTCAAAGTCTTCGATTTACCCTTCTCTTCACTGAAATTGTTAAGTATACTTAACTACAAAGAGTGGTTTTGCAAAAGTTGACTGTATTCTGAAGCGGAGGGCAAATCAAAGATGATTACACCTATATTTCGGATTTTTGATGTCGAAAAAGCGCAGGAGTTTTATTTAGATTATTTGGATTTTCAATTGGATTGGCAGCATCAGTTTGGGGACAACATGCCCCTTTACCTTCAAATTTCAAAGAATAAAATTGTTCTGCATCTTTCCGAACATCATGGTGATGCATCTCCCGGTGGTTCAATCCGCATTAAGATACAAAATGTAAAGGACTATCATGACTATCTATCGAAAAAAGGATATCGCTACGCTAACCCCGGTATCGAAAAAACGGCTTGGAATACGATAGAGTTTTATGTTACCGACCCATTTTCAAATAAAATTATATTTTACGAGGAATGTAAGTAAGAAGTTTTCGGAGGTGATTGAATTGGAGAAGAACAATGTAAATATTGTTCACTGGACTTTGTTGGATCATAGGCAATGGAATATATATATGGGGGCGACATCAGGAGGACTTTGTTATCTTGGCCCACACAATGCCCCATTCGATGAACTTGAGGAGTGGGTGAAGAAACGGCTTCCGGATCACCTTCTTGTAAAAGATAAGGCTGCACTTGAACCTTATGCTTTGGAATTAATCGGCTATATAGAGGGAAAACTGAAGGATTTTACGTTGCCACTGGACCTCCATGGAACTTCATTCCAACAATCAGTTTGGAAGGCTCTAATGGAAATTCCCTATGGTGAGACAGTCACTTATTCTGATATAGCGGAAAGCATCCAAAAACCAAAATCAGTCCGCGCGGTAGGTACTGCCATCGGCGCGAATCCAATCCTGATTACCGTTCCATGCCATCGCGTTATCGGAAAGAACGGTAAATTGACAGGGTTTCGAGGCGGTTTAGAAATGAAGAAGCAGTTATTAGACTTGGAAACACAACACAAAATTAGTAAGTAAACAAAGGAGTTCAAATTGATACAAAAACTCGAGGCGAAAAATCATGCACAGCCGTTCAGAGGTCCATTCACAATTACACGTGTCCAACCAGGTGATATTTTAAGGAACAAAACTTCGGATACTGCATTTGGACCGTTAGCTATCATTGATCATGCGGTTATGAAAAAGGGCTTAACGGTTAAAATGCATGAACACGTCAATGATGAAATACTGAGTTATATAAGCACAGGTGTCACGCATCACAAGGATTCAGCTAATTTTGAAGCACCGATTGCACGTGGGCAATTAATGATGATGAATGCAGGGGTAAGCTTTTGGCATGAGGAAAAAGTAAAAGAAGATGAAGTGGAAATGCTTCAAATCTTCGTTCGACCGAATGCAACAAATCTTCCACCCAAAATTCAGTTCCATAACAAACCAACAGACAATCACGATTGGTATGTCATGGTGGGGCCTGAAGGAAGCGATGCACCTCTTTACGTCAGGCAAAACGTCTACATTTTAGACGCACACCCGAAAGCTGGCGAAGAGTTGGAAATCCCAGTATATTTAGGCCTTACACCATTTCTATATGTGATGAATGGCGAAATAACGGTTCAAAATCTTACTGTAGGTAAAAAAGAGGCGGTAACGGATTTAGAAGTTCCGCTTCCACCTATAGTCGCGAATGAAGACACGACACTTGTATTATTCTTTGTCGATATGAATGCAGAAATGTCTATGGATGGGACAATTAGTGGGTTGAAGGAATAATAAAGAAGCATAAATGCTTGGAGAAACGCATAAACGGCTTGGGATGAAGGATAAATTCCTGTAATGACGCATAAATCGAGAAAAAAACGCATAAACAACGCTGAATCACGCATAAACGCCGCGAAATACGCATAAAAATTATTTATGCGTATTTGTACAGATTTATGCGTGATTTGTAGGCTTTTTGGGCGATTCTTATGAAATATGCTCACATTCACCGACATTTTTGATCAACGGTTTTATGCGCAACCCTCCTATATCCATAACCACTTCCAGATCTCTTTCGGTGTAGCGTTCTTCCCGTGCATCAACATTCCAATTTCAAACACTTTCCCTGCCGCTTTCATCATTAGCCAAACCGTCGCGAGGAGGATGACTACGCTAATGCTAATTTCCATCCATGGCCATTCTTCCACTAACGACAAACGCATAATCCAAACGGCTGGCGACGTAAATGGAATAAATGAGCCGACCTTTGCAATGATACCACTTGGATCTCCGAAAATCGGACCGATAAAAACTAACGGAAGAAACGGGAGCATCATAACAATTCCTTGGAAATTACCCGTCGTTGTCATATCTTCCACGGTCGCTCCAATTGCAACGAAAATTGCCGCGAATAATAGATAGCCAGCAATCGCAAATAAAACCAATAGCAGCAATTGCGGGACGAATAAGTACTCAATGATTGGCAATTCGCTCTTCCACACGAAAACTGGTAATCCAATCGCCAGCCAAACAGCAACTTGCGTCATTCCTAACACAAAATAGCCAATAATTTTCCCTTGCATTAACTCTCCCGGTGTTACGGAAGATAAAATGACTTCTGCCACTTTCTCTTTCTTTTCCTGTGAGGCAGAAGTGAAAATCATCATTCCAGTAATCACACTCGAAAGTAATATAATTGCTGCGAACAAACCAGGTATAGCCCGCTTCAGCGAATTATCGCCTCCCTCTACCACCCCCATTTCTCTTCCATTATCCTGCCATTCAGCCTTCTGAACAGAAATCCCCTTCGCAATTACACTTTTCTGATCTTCGGATAAGTCGAGCCGAGCCAATTGAAGTTGACGTAAAGGGCCTTCCAGAACGATTGCTTCATAAAGAAAGCTATCACTTACATCTTTGCTTTTATATACTTGAATGGCCCCTTCATCCAATGCTTTCTCGGTAAAAGGAATATACACAACATTTTCTTCGCGAATCACTTGCTGCCCCATATCTGACTCATTTATGTTAGTTATTTGGACAATCCAATTTAACTGTTCAGATTTCACAAGTCGGTCGATTTCATTTGCAACGCCTAACTCATCAAGAATGAAAACGTCTACCACTTCTTTGGATTCATTTCCATTGAGTAACTGAGGAATGAGCATGAACAACAAAAAAGCAATAGGCGTTAAAAATAATGAAATAACGAAAGACTTATTCGTCATATTTCTTTTAATCTCCCATTTAGCTACCTTAAAACTATTACGCATTAATAGCAGCCCCCTCTTTAACGGTATGTTGGTCCGTTGCTATATCGATAAATATTTCATGCAATGAAATCCGGTCGATGGATAGCTCTTGAATTGATAAAGACTCAGGCAACTGCCTTAGCCAATTTGGTATGATGACGTCTTGCGCCAAATGAATGATTGCCAAACCATCTTTTTGCTCTACCCGGCTTACACGCGGAAGTTGCTTTAATAATGCCAATTCATTCTCTCCACGAATCGTGCATTTAAAGTTTGCATACTCATTTTTCACATCCGTTAGTGTCCCATCAATCACTTTTTGCCCCCGATGAATCATAAATAATCGATCGCATATTTCTTCAACCATATTCATTTGGTGGGAGGATAATAAAATCGCTGTGCCATTTCTAGCAAGTTCCTTAATTTCATTCTTAAAAACTTCCTGACTGACAGGATCCAATCCGGAAAAAGGTTCGTCTAAAATAAGTAATTCCGGCTCATGGATGATAGATCCAATAAACTGTACTTTTTGCGCCATCCCCTTTGATAATTCCTCAACTGAAACTTTCTCTTTACCTTCAAGGCCGAGCTTTTTTAAATAATGAAGTGTACGCTCTTTGGCCTTTTTAACTGGATAGTCTTTCAGCTCCGCCAAATATAAAATCATATCCATTACTTTAACATTCCGATAAAGTCCACGCTCCTCCGGCAAATAGCCGATTTTATTGCGTGGTATTTGTCCTTCTTTGTGATTATGAAACTTTACAACTCCTTCGTCCGGATAAAGGATCCCCATGATACTTCGGATCGTTGTTGACTTCCCAGCACCGTTTGGCCCTAATATTGCCATGATTTCCCCCTTTCTCACTTCAAAGGAAATACCTTCGATGATTTTCCTATTCTTGAATGACTTCTCCAAGCCTTCAACTGATAGAACGACTTCCACTTTACTCCCAACTCCTTTTATTTATTTTTTTCAAACGATGATAATAGGTCGCCACTAATGTCATAATGGAAGGAATTGTGATTGCAAACGAAAGGGCAAAAGCCCATGTGCTAATTGTGTGAACAATTCCGTAAGTGAATGTCTTCGTTAGCCACAAAGCAAATGTCACTGCAACACTATAAATGACAATCGTTTGAACGGGAATAGCCGAACGAACAATTTTTTCTTTAGACGACTCCGTATCACTATAAATCGGTGTAGTTCCCTTATTCGCCTTAAAAATATGCATATTGTAGTCTGAACAAACATGCGTCCAACCTGCATAAGCAAACATCTCGAAATACTCATCTTTCTCATCTAACTCCAACTGACGATAATCAATGCTAAAAATGACATCTTCACTTTCGCCTTTTTCCAACTCGTACCCCGCAAAGCGGAACCGTTTTAATTGCCAACCCATCAATGCATTACGTCTTAACATTTTCATATCGGCCTTTTCGGAAAAAGCGAGGCCATTTGACGCCACATACTTAGTCTTGCTCATTAAATACTCCCCCTCTCGAGCCCTTTTTCTGCCATCTCAATCATCACTTTTCGTCGCGCGATATCCGCTTTTAGTGCTTGTCTTCCTATTTCAGTCAACACATATACCTTCCGTCGCGAATCAGATTCATCTTGTAATACGATGAACTGTTCCTTGAGCAATTTTTTAATGATCGTATATAACGACGCAGGGCCAATTACAAATGACCCTTTAGTCGTTTCCTCCACTAGACTCATTACAGCATACCCGTGCCGTGGTTCCGAAAGTGAAGCCATAATATAAAAAACAGAATCTGTTAACGGCTCAAATGATTCCAACTAAAAAACCTCCTCTATATCACTTTCCGATATATCTAATTATGTTATATCACAAAGTGATATATATTGGCAATGCATATTATTTACTTGTTTAGAATTAATCGAAAAGTTCTTTGGAGGATCTATAAGGCGACACTCATTAATCGAGGGAGAATAATCATTTATAATGACAAAGAAGCATAAATGCTTGGAGAAACGCATAAACGGCTTGAGCTGAAGGATAAATTCCCGTAATGACGCATAAATCGAGAAAAAAATGCATAAACAACGCTGAATCACGCATAAACTCCGCGAAATACGCATAAAAATTATTTATGCGTATTTGTACAGATTTATGCGTCATTCGCCGATTTTATGCGTATTAAATAACAATAACCCCGTTCCAGTAAACTGGAACGGGGTTTATTTTATTACTTCGTTAGTTGCCCATTTTCGAACACTACTTCACCGCCGACAATAGTCGTTTTCACTGCCCCTTTATAGGTTTTGCCAATGTAAGGAGAGTGTTGGTGACGGTAGAATAGATCTTCCTTTTTCAGCTCGAAGCTTTCGTTCAAGTCAATAAGTGTCAAATCAGCATCATAATTAGCTGCGATTGTTCCCTTATTTTCTAAACCGAACAGTTTTGCTGGGTTTGTTGCTGTCAACTCAACGATTTTTTCCAACGGAACATTACGTTTGAAATGCCCTTCAGTAATTAAAATGTTTAAGCTGGACTGTGCTCCTGATATACCGCCCCAGCCGTCGAAGATATTGTCTTTAATCACTTTCATGGATGCTGGTGCTGGAGAGTGGTCAGATCCGATTGTAGTGATTTCACCTTCAGCAACTGCTCTCCACAAATCTTCCACTTCGTCTTCGTCTCGTAGAGGTGGCGCACATTTTGCAATTACGCCTTGTTCTTCAATGTCTTTCACTGTCAATGACAAGTAATGTGGGCATGTTTCAACTGTAACGTCAACGCCACGTTGTTGCGCTGCTTTGATCACTTCCACGACTTTTCGGCTACTTGCATGCACGATATGAAGCTTACATCCAGTCAGTTCAGCATACGAGATAATTCTTCTTACAGCTTCAATTTCCGAAATGATTGGTCGTGATTCGACATAATCCCTTGCCGTCACCTTACCAGCTTCAATTTTTTCTTTTGCAAGTTGATCACACATAACTGTACTCTCTGCGTGTACAGCCAAAATGGATCCTAAAGATGCAATCTCTTTCATCCCTTTATAGATCGTTTCATCGTCTACATTGTTGAAATCAGCAATTCCACTTGGTGACATGAAAGCCTTGAATCCAATTACGCCATTTTCATGAAGATCTTTTAAGTCAGCAATATTTTCAGGTACAAGTCCGCCCCAGAAATATGGATTTACGATAGATTTTTCAGCTGCAAGTGAACGCTTGAGCTCCAAGTTTTCTTTATTGATAGTCGGAGGCGTGCTATTTAGTGGCATGTCAAAGAATGACGTTGCCCCGCCAGCTGCCAAGCTTCTGCTTCCTGTTTCAAGTCCTTCCCACTCAGTTCTTCCAGGTTCGTTAAAGTGAACATGAGAGTCGATCATACCAGGGAAGATATGTAGCCCTTCTGCGTTAATTTCACGATTTGCCGTTCCTTCCAATGATTTGCCCGTAGACACTTCCACAATTTTTCCGTCTTTAACTGCAATATCACCTTGAACCGTAGTATCTGCTGTTACAATTGTTCCATTTTTAATAAGTAAATCATAAGTAGTCATAATTGAACTCCTCCAGATGTGAATTTTTCTTTCACCTATCTCGTAAATATTATACCAGACAAATAATGTAAACAATGAGGGATATGCCTGATTCTACAACTGCATTGTTCACTTTGAACAAATCTCTCGATTATCATAAACATGATTTGTTCATTCCTGTCGACCTGTATGTTTTACTAAACTCCCCTTATTATTCATTCCGAATAATTTTGGTATCTCAAGTAATATAAATCCCCAAATTTCCGTTGTTCCAAACCGGAAAATTTGATATTTCCGGTTACCAATACTACGATTGGATTGTTGAATCGTCCAATCGACGGTCAATGAATGAAGGAGGAATCATTATGGCAAGAATAGCTTATGAAGTTAAAGGTGCAACTGCATCGGGTCCATATTCAGCTGCGGTAGACGCAGGCGATTTAGTTTACTTATCCGGTCAAACTGCAATGAACTCTGTCGGGGCAAAGGATTTGACGGGTGACATTGCCGGGCAAACGGAGCTCTGCTTTAATCACTTATTCGAGGCACTTGAAGCAGCCAGCCTTACACCTGATGATGTTGTTAAGGCTAATGTTTACTTGACGGATATGAATAATTTTTCCGCAATGAACGAAGTATATGCAACAAAATTTTCTAAACCTTACCCTGCAAGAACATGTGTCGCTGTTGTGGGACTGCCACTTGGGGCAGAGGTTGAAATTGAATTGATTGCTAAAAAATCTAAATAAATTAAATGCACAGACAGAAACCCACTGAGCCTATAGCTTCAGTGGGTTTTTCCGATTATAGAGCACCTAAACTGTGAAGGAATTTGATTAATTCATCCCCATATGGACAAACTTCGAATACGGTATTTTGAAGATGAGGGAGATGAATTTAGTGGATCAAATGAAAATTAATTGCGATTTTTCACCGATGAAGGAAGTACTTAGAGATGACATTCGTCGGCTTATCAGAGCCTTACAAAATAATATAGAAGCCATCTTTGATGAGGAGACCTGTCTCCTTGGTGATTTCGAAAAAATAAAAGGTGATTTTTTATCCATTGAAATGAAAGCCGCCACTTTCTATTTAAACTGCTATCTTTCTCCGTTTACCGATAAATATCCCGAATTGTCGACGAGTGTACAAAACATGTCACGATTGAAACATGGTGGATTAATAGTAATCCAACGGGAAGATCCCCTTGAATCTTTGTTGACGTCCGGCATTTCAGTTGGGGCCGATTTGACGCATACATTGATTGAATCCATTTTCTATCCCGGAAGTCCACTCCATGACGGTGCCGTGTTAGTGAATCAAAACCAAATCGTATCCGCCGCAAATGTCCTTCCTTTATCCGGCAGATTTACAGGGGATAAAAAATTAGGAACAAGGCATCGCGCTGCTTTGGGCTTAACAGAACGCAGTGATGCGCTTGTTCTTGTCGTGTCGGAGGAAACAGGACGGGTGTCATTTGCTTTCAAAGGGGAACTGTATCCGATTACGACATTGGTCGGGTAAAGGGGATAAGTAAACCTACGTAATGAAAATAGCCGATATGATGTAAGTTTTCACATCGTACCGGCTTTTATCTAACATTCAATCCTATAATAATTCCCTTGCTAATAATCGATACACATTCAAACGCTGTTCTTGGGAATGAGGGATGCTGACAATCATCGCTTCATCAAAACCGTATTGCTCCTGCTCTTGTTGGAGTTTCGCTGCAATTTCTTTTGCATCTCCGACTAAATGGACTTTACGATTCTCTTCTATTGTCATACGGTCCATTTCCGTTAATGGATAATCACTTGCCTCTTCAGGCGTTAAAAATGATGTCAGCCTACCTTGCATAAATAGCAAACGCCAAATGTCCTGAGGCTTCGCTTCGAATTCCGCCTCTTCTTTTGTTTCAGCCGTTGTCACCATATAGGAAACATTGATTTCCGGTTTCTCCATAAAAGCGGAAGGTTTAAAGTTCTCTTTATACGCATCTAAGATATACTTCGACATTTGCCCGTTGAAAAACTGTGCGAATGAATAGCCGACACCTCTAATTCCTGCTTGGATAGCACTGTTGCCCGTCGAACCCAATAGCCATGCTTCCGGTAAAACGACATAAGATGGTGTAGCGATTGTCTGATCATATAGTTTATCCGTCGGTACCTCGTCATTGATCAACTGCAATGCTGTATCAAACTTCTCGTACATATTATGCAATAAGGGCTGACGTCCCTCGGACAATGCATAGATGGCGCGCTGATCCCCACCCGGTGCCCGACCGACGCCGAAATCGATCCGACCTGGAGAAAAGGCACTTAACGTTTTGAATACCTCTGCCAATTTCAACGGTGAGTAATGCATCATCATTACTCCGCCGGTCCCGATCCGAATGTTTTTCGTTTTCGCAGCCAAATGAGCCGCCACTACTTCCGGAGCTGAGCTCGCGAAGTCGTTGGTTCCATGGTGTTCCGCCATCCACATGCGATGATAGCCTAACTCATCGCCTAAAACCGCCAACTCTTCCGCATTTTTCAAAGCGTCAGGCGCACTATTCCCTTTTGTGATCGGTGCTTGATCCAATATACTTAGTCTCATATGTATCCGCTCCTTTCTTTTAGTCTAATTGGCCTCATCAGTTATTAACAACAAAACAGCTTACAGCAAACTTCCTTTCAATCTCTCCTATTTAAACTTCTTTCCAGTTATTTAAACCTATGAACGAACATATGATTAGTAAGATAGATGTGAAACAGAAAAATAGGTTACCGATGTAAATCCCATTGGATATGATAATCTTAAGGGGTAGGTGAATTTTCAATGAAAAATGATATTGAAGATTTATTTGAAAGGGAAAAACAAAATGAACCGAAGATGAAAGTGGAAAGAAAAGATGGAGAACCGACCGCTGCGTTCAAAGGGGCTTCCTGGGCAGCGCTGTTAATTGGGGCGTCAGCTTATCTGATTGGATTGTTTAACGCAACCATGGAGTTGAACGAAAAAGGATACTACTTTGCGATATTGATATTCGGACTCTATTCTTCCGTATCCTTGCAAAAAGCAGTACGAGATAAACAGGAAGGAATACCAGTCACGAATATTTACTATGGCATTAGCTGGCTTGCACTTCTCATAGCCATTTTATTGATGGGCATCGGCTTGTACAATGCAGGAAGCATCGTTTTAAGTGAAAAAGGATTTTATGGCATGGCGTTTGTTCTAAGTATCTTTGCAGCCATCACTGTTCAGAAAAACATTAGGGATACACAGAAAGTAAGAGGGATGGATTGAGCAGCTTTCGATGTTTTTTTTGCAAAATCCGACTGAGTGTGACCCACTCAGTCGGATTTTGTTTGCCTACTTTTTAAATGATAACCCATTTGTCTTCAAAGCATCTCTAAGCTTCGGTATAGAAGCTGGCCCCATACCGTGAAATTGCAAAATCTCTTTTTCATTAAATGTCGAAAGCTGTTGCAAAGAGGTAATACCGTTATTTTCCAACGCCCGTCTTGCCGGTGCTGATAGTCCTGAAAGAAATCCAGTGTCAGGTTTGCGTTCTTGCTCACATATCGGACAGGTCGGGCAGTCGCTGCTTTTATAGTAGTTATGTCCTTTGCTACAAGTCCTAAGGGTTTTCTTTGAAGTTGTCATTTGTACTAATCCCCTTCACTCAAATTTACCCTCTCTATAATCTCTGTATAATCTTCTCTTCCGAATTTATCACAAACGAACCACGAGCGACAACTTTTTCCCCGATGTCCATTTTGTCGGTGAAGATGCGTTCACTCTTCATGTTTGTATTCAGGGGGCAATCGAATCGGAAATCCGGGTAGCTGAGGAAGTTAATAAATTGAATGGCGATAGTATATAAAAAACGACTTCGTCGCCGAAGTCGTTTTTTATCATGCTTCTGTTTCTTGAAGTCTTCCTTTATATTTCTCTTTCGGTTCCAATCTCCCCTGCTGCCATCTAAGATAAATATTATTTGAAACCAACGAGAGGATAATGAAAATGGTACCAACATAGTCATAGGCAGTGACGCTTGCACCTTGAAAAATTTGAATGACCAATGTCGTAACGGGTACGAAGTTAAGGAATAGTAATCCATTTAAAGGCTTGATAACACTGACACCATAATTCCATCCGACCAAGGCAATAACGCCCGGGAAAATCACCATGAATGCAATATGAGGGCTTGTAATGATTATTGCTTCTGCGGTTGGTACAGTGACATAACCAGTCAACGTTACGACGAAAACTACAATTCCAGCAGTCACAGTTCCGAGCAAGCAGCTTAGAGTAGAATAACGTAAGGCTGACCAGCCATCACTACTGAATCTGCTACCACCCATCGTATAAACAACCCACCCAATGACCGCGATAAGAATCAATAAAGACGGGATGATGTCATTTGACGCTGTAAAGAAGGCACCAAAATCACCCTTCGTTACGACTAATGAAGCTCCTACAAACCCAATGAACACACAAAACATCGTAAATGCATGAGGTCGTTGCTTAATGAACAGCCAAGCGATGATGATGGAAATCATAGGCATCAACGATTCCATAATGGAGGCTATCATCGTGCCGGGATTACCCAACAGGTCTTGACCCCAGAAAATGAGCAGATTATAAACCGTAAAGGCCATCGTTCCGAAAAACCAAAGGGACCAACCTTTTCCTTCAAAGCGAAAAGCTTGTTTACCTTCCTTCCATAATAGCCAAACGAGTAAAATGATTGTTACGAAACCATAGCGAAAAAGAGTGAAGTAAAACGGGTCTAAATGATGAAACGCATGGTTCGCAACTGGAAACATCGCACCCCAGGATACTGCAGAAATCAAACATAAAATAGCGGCAACCAATATTCTGTTCTTCAATCTAAGATGTCTCCTTCAATTACCTTCTATATCCTCATTAAAGCACATTCATGATATCTCTCGAAATGAACAATATTGATGTTATCCATCTCAAATGGTGATACCATATAGTAAAGCAAGTTGGGGGGTCATCAAATGGAGTTCAAAGATTTAGAGATTTTTCAAATGGTTGCTATCAAAGGCACAATTACCGATGCTGCAAAAGAATTAAGTTACGTCCAGTCCAACATCACTTCAAGAATAAAAAAACTTGAGGCGGAAATGAATACAGCCCTTTTTAACCGCCATAATCGGGGAATGACGCTAACACCCGAAGGAAAAAAATTACTTGTCTATACCGAGAAAATTCTATCGCTGACAAATGAAATGAAAAAAGTCGTTCAAAGTAAAACTGAACCAGCAGGTAAACTCGAAATCGGAACGGTTGAGACAGTCATTAAATTACCAGTTATTTTATCTTCATATAGTAAGAAATATAAAAACGTCGACTTATCATTACATACAGGTGTAACTGAACAACTTCGAAACGATGTCTTGCATCACCGTTTGGACGGTGCTTTTGTGACCGAAATCGATCAACATCCCGAACTTGTTTCCCATAACGTCTTCGAGGAAGAACTCGTCTTACTATCGGACTGTTCTAATACATCGATAGAACAGCTTTTAGAGGAACCGATTCTTTGCTTCAGCAAGGGCTGTGGCTACCGGGCGAGACTTGCAAAATGGTTTAAAGATCAAAACATAACGCCTCAGAAAGTAATGGAGTTCGGGACGTTAGAAACAATATTAGGAAGCGTTTCAATGGGGCTTGGGATTACTTTTGTTCCAAAATCAGCTGTTGGTCATCTGGAAGAGCGAGGACTTGTCCATTGTCACTATCTACCTGAAAAGTATAGTAAGGTAAATACCATATTCGTCAGACGAAAAGACGCCTATTTAACGTCAACATTAGAGAGGTTTATCGAAACGTTCGAACAGGTTGAAGGCGTAATGCCTTATCCGCTTGCTTACTGACATAGTAAAAGCCTAATTTCTCGATTGCGCATGAGAAATTAGGCTTTGTAACAGTGTTATGCACTAACCTTATCTTTATCTGATCCGAAAAGTTTGTTATCCAAAGAGAATAATTGGCTTCCGCTTATCACTAATACAACTGCCATTGCCAATAAAGCTACATCTAATTCATAGCCTGCTGCTTCAGCACCCACAAATCCTACAGACAATTTTGCGGTAAAAATAGCACCAACCAGCACGATACCAATTAATGCAGAGACGATACGCGTTCCCACGCCTAAGATTAACGCAATTCCTCCAAGCAACTCAATAACAGCAACTACATAACCAAGGAAACCTAAAATACCAATGCTTTCAAACCAACCTGCTACATTTCCAAGACCCATTTGAAACTTTGCAATACCATGTAATAGGAATGTTAGCCCCAACACTACTCGAAGGATCAACAAACTCAACTCATATTTTTTATTCATTTTTTTATTCTCCTCTATCTTTTATTAATTTCATAAGAAACTTGCTAAAACTTTATTTACTTGTTGCTTTCCTTACTACTGGAGCTACCTTGGTAGCCAATAATTCAATACTCTTCACTACTTTTTCAAACGGTAAACCGCCAATATCGACTTGCGCCATGAACCGTTTATGACCAAATAGCTCGTACTGGCGTAGGATCTTCTCCACAATTTGCTCTGGGCTTCCTACGAACAATGCGGTATCAGGTGCCGTTAGTTGCTCAAATTCTGCAATTGACATTCTACCAGAAAACATTCCTCGTTGACTGTGTACAGCCGACCAATAATTTGAATAATACGGATAGAATTCTTCTTTCGCTTGTTGAGTCGTATCCGCAAGATACCCATGGCCTGTAACACCGACTTTGAGATCTTCAAGACGATGCCCAGCTGCTATTCCCGCCTCATGGTAAAGATCCACCAATGGCTTGAATCGTGCAGGGTCTCCCCCTAAGATTGCCAACGCCATCCCAACGCCTAATTTACCGGCACGGACCGCACTACTTGGGGTTCCACCAACACCAACCCATGTTGGCAATTCTTTTTGCAAGGGGCGGGGTGCAATTTCCGCATTCCTCAGTGGCGAACGGAAACGGCCGTCCCATGTCATTCTCTCGTTTTTGTTAAGCTTTAAAAACAATTCGATGTTCTCCGAGAACAAAGCGTCATAATCATTTGTGTCATATCCGAATAATGGAAATGATTCAATAAACGCTCCTCGACCTGCTATTATTTCTGCTCGCCCATCCGATAGCAAATCCAATGTTGCAAAGTCTTCAAACAGACGAACTGGGTCAACCGTACTTAATACGGTAGTCGCACTTGTCAGTTTGATTCGTTTAGTTATTTGGGCTATGGAGGCTAATACTACAGGTGGTGAAGAGACTGCATAGTCTAATCGATGATGTTCGCCCACACCGAAAATATCCAGACCAGCCTCATCAGCCAGTTTTGCTGCCTCCATAATCTCCTTCATTCTCTGCCCAGCGCTAATACTTTTACCTGAAATTGGATCCACCATTATATCTGCAAGTGTAAAGAGTCCGATTTCAATCAATTTATCCACCTCCTATTATCAATTCAATTAACTAATTGTTAGTTGCTTACTTTATGTAAGTTACTATACAATCAATATATAGGATAGTCAAGTAACTATTTTATAAATAATAATTCAATTATTTATTATTCCTCGTTATACTACTAGTAGGGAGCTGATCAAAATTGGAGAAGTCGATATGTCCGAGGTTTGAAAAGGCCATGGGTTTATTAAGCCAAAGGTGGACAGGTTTAATAATTTACCAGCTATTGTCCGGTCCGCAGCGATTTTGTAATATCGAAACATCGATTGGTGTAAGTGGTAGGGTTCTATCGGAGAGGTTAAAGGATCTGGAGAACGAAGGTATTGTGAAACGTGAGGTTTTTCCAGAGACGCCTGTTCGAATCGAATATACGTTAACTGAAAAAGGTAGATCCCTCGCGCCTCTTATGAAAGAAATAGAAACATGGTCACAAAATTGGCTACAAGTGTAGCTCGGTAAGTATTTGATATGCGAATAAAAATGTCCTCAGTTGAACTTATACAACTGAGGACGTTTTTGAGGTCATTACACATTTTCCACAGGGAACCAACCTTTTACGTTCATCATAAGCTCCCAAAGTGGCTCCGGCACTTGTAGAAGTGCTTGATCATTTGGATTAACCGTCGTTTTGATGTCTTTTTCATTACCCTGCTCCACTTTTTCAACCCATTCAGGTTCAACGATGAGCTCTCTGCCTAAAGCAATAAGAGGAATGCCTGTTTGCTCGAGTGCTTGTACTGCTTCGTCCGGTGTATGGATGGAGCCTACTCCGATAATCGGAACTCGATTTCCAACATACTCTGCAATAAGTTCCATTCGTGATTGTTTGCTATCAACTCCACGGCGAGGTTTGGACCAAAAATCAGTGATTCCCATATGAATATAATCTAATTCTGCCTCAACTAACGTATCAAGAAGAGCGAACGTCTCATTCATTGTAATTCCTGGCGTTTCCGGTTCTTCTGGAGTAAGTCTGTAACCTATGATAAAAGGTTGTAAAGCACACTCTGCAATGACTCTTTTCGTTTCTTCTATTACTGCGAGTGGAAAAGTAAGTCTTTTTTCAAGGCTTCCTCCCCAACGATCTGTCCGTGTATTGGAATGAGGCGAGAAGAACTGTTGAAGTATATACCCGGTTGCACCGTGCAATTCGACACCATCAAATCCAGCCTCAATCGCACGGCGAGTTGCTTCCCCAAAATCCTTAATCAATTCAACAACTTCTTCATCACTCAAACTGCGCGGTGTCTTATCGATACTGTAAAAACCACGATCAAGACGAGGTGCCACACTACTTGCACTGACCGTTTCCCCATTCGGAATTAAGTGTGGTACTGCCAACCTTCCCCCATGATAAAGTTGCAATACAGCTTTTGAGCCTTTTTCCTTTATCGAAGAAGCAACACGTCTCAAGCTCGGAATCATCGTATCCCGATCTGCTGCGAACTGTCCTTCGAAACCTTTCCCATTTGCTTGTATGTATGCACAAGCCGTAATGACCATGGCGGGTCCATTCGAACGGGCCGCATAGTAGGTCAGTTCTGCATCAGAGGCGGTATCATCTGGATTTGCTGAAAACGTAGTCATTGGTGCCATGACTATTCGGTTTTTTAATTGAACACCATTTTTGAGAGTAAATGGTTCAAATAATGGTTTGTATATCTCTTTCATCATTGATTTCATTCTCCTTCCTTTAGTGAAAAACACTATCTATCTTTGCAATTCATTATCTGTCGCATGCCAAGTTCCTTTGATATCTCTTTACTGACTGTTAGTACCTTATTCGTCAATCCTCTTAGGAGCGTCTTTTTCATTTTGTCTATGGGCCCAGCTATAGCAACTGCTGCAACTACACGATTTTCATGGAATACCGGTGCGGCAATGCAACGAACCCCAATAAATCGTTCTTCATCATCAATGGCAAACCCTTGTTGTTTTATCACATCCAAGTGGTGTGAAAACATTTCTATATCTACAAATGTATTGTCAGTGGCTTGATGAAATGGAAGCTGTGAAAATGTTTCTTGTTGTTCAGTCGGTATCAAGTTTTCCAATATGACTTTACCAAGTGCACTGATATGGGATGGGGAACGGTTCCCAATCTCGGGATGGTACGGTTCTGTAAAGGGTGGTTTAATCATTTGCTTCATCACCACGTCAGTTCCTTCCAGCACCCCGATATATACTCCTTCAGCTTCATTTACGCCCAATTGGTAAGGTGCCTGCAACTCAGTCCAGTTAATGGAGCTTTCACATCCATTCACTTGAAACTTTTTATCATTCCGTACAAAATAATTGTCATTTTTTATAACATAGTTCATACTTTCCAAGGTACTAAGCAACCGAAAAACCGTTGTTTTATTTAAATCCAAGGCCTTTGAAATTTCCGTCAGTGTCAGAAATTTTCTCTCCTGTAGTATATCTAATATTTGAAGCCCCTTTTTTAATGTCGAAACTTCATATTTACTCATCGGTTTCACCTCGTCCCTGAAGTCAGCTTAAGATACCTTCTATTCAGATACAACTACTCAGCATTTTGTTTCACTATTTGAAACTCGAAATTTATATTATGGATATATGTGTGAAATTAATTCATACCGCGGTTTACGGGATGCCCGATTCGATCTATGGGATGTTGCGGAAATTCTACGGGAAGTCCGACGTGTTCTATGGGAAGTCGAGGCACTTCTATGGGAAGTCCAACGTGTTCTATGGGAAGTCGAGGCACTTCTATGGGAAGTCCAACGTGTTCTATGGGAAGTCGAGGCACTTCTACGGGAAGTCGCAGCACCTCTACGAGAAGTCACTCAAGATAAAGTCTTGTATAATGTAGATAATTAGCCCGGAGACTCTATAAGACATGAATTTACGATGGCTGCAAGGAGCAAACGTATGAAATCAAAACTAACATGGCATCATATGTACCAATCGGAAGCTGCACGGATCATATTTATCGCCCTGTTGACAGCGATTACCGGCGAATTGAAAGTGATTCCGTTTGCGGGCGAAACATTTCGTTTTGCGCTCGGCGGAATTGTATTTTTTTTGCTGATTTTAATTTATCCACCTAAATCAGTTTTACGGACGGGATTTGTCACTTCAGTGGTGGTCGTCTTGTTCCGTATTATCGAGCAACTCTGGCTCGGTGCTGATTTGGCGGAAAGTGTTCAAATGCATTTGCCTGTTTTTTTATTTTATATCTTGTTTGCAATGGGCTGGCATTTTGTAGGTTTGGAGAAGTTTAAATCGCATCCCCTTCAACTTGGTGCACTTGCGTTTTTGTTTGAAATTGTAGGCAATACTGCGGAACACGCAGTACGTAATTGGTGGACGGCACATTACTTGCTCGATCTGAAGGAGTGGTCGATTTTAGTTGGTGTGGCATTGCTCCGCAGCTTCTTTACTGTTGGACTTTATAGTTCCGTCGCTCTGTCGAAAGAAAAGCAACGTGTCCGGGAAATATTAGGAATCGGTTCTGAACTGTATGCAGAAACGTTATATTTGCAGAAATCTATGGATCATATGGAGCGTATTACTGCATCAAGCTATGACTTGTACCGCAAGTTGCAGCAAGAACACCAGCGCCCGTTAGGCATCCAGGCATTGCAAATTGCACAAGAGATCCACGAAGTGAAAAAAGATTCACAACGAATATTAGCAGGACTCTCGCAATTGACGAAACGGGAGGAAATGTCGGTTTTTTCTTTATCCACAGTGATGGAAATGGTGCAATCGGCGAATCATAAATACAGTAAAATGCTTGGCAAGCAGGTGACTTTTCACATTAGACAAACTTCGGACTTCCAGACCGAACAGCAAATCCTGCTACTGGCAATATTAAATAACCTTGTGGCGAATGCCGTGGAAGCAATTGAGCGTACAGGGACTGTCCGCATGATAGTGAGTCAAACAGAGGGACAAGTCTGTTTTCAGATCATAGATGATGGAAAAGGAATTTCAGCCGATCACGAGATGTTAATTTTCGAACCCGGATTCACGACAAAATATGGCGATCATGGTGCACAGGCCACTGGAATTGGTTTGTCCCATGTGAAAGCAATTACCGAGTCGCTCGGAGGAAGCGTTGAGGTAATTGCATCGGAAAAGGGAACTCATTTCAAAGTTAAGATCCCCCTTGAAAGGCTACAAAAATGAGGTGTGTGATGTAATGAGGTATTTCATAATTGATGACGATAAGGTATCCCGTTCCATGTTGAAATCTATTATCGTTGAACAGCGGCTGGGAATAGTCGTTGGTGAATCGGATGGTAGTTTGAAAACACTTGAACAGGTGCATACACTATCGCCAAATCTTGTCCTGATTGATTTGCTGATGCCTGAAATGGACGGGATTGAAATGATCCGGCAGTTGAAGGCACAAGGATTTCGGGGGCAATTTGTAATGCTGTCCCAAGTCGTCAACAAAGAGATGGTAGGGGAAGCGTACCAGGCAGGTGTGGAGTTTTTCATCCACAAGCCGATCAACCGCATTGAAGTTGAAAACGTATTGCGACAAACCATCGAAAAGATTCAACTAATGCAGTCCCTTGTAACTATCCGCGATACGCTTTCGTATATTGGCTCTCCTTCCCCGCAAAAAGTTGGCCGCTCCCTTAAGGAAGTAGTGCTCTCAATTTTGCAAGACATGGGTATAGCCGGCGAAAATGGCAGCGCGGATATGTTAAATATAATGGAAGTGTTGACGGAACAGCGAAGCGATGCGGCAATCCCTCCGCTAAAGCAGCTCTACGAAATGGTTGCACGGAAAATGGGTGTTGCGGAATCTGAGCTGCCTAAAGAAGTGAAGGCAATGGAGCAACGCATCCGTCGGTCCATAACCGTTGCAATTGACCATTTGGCATCACTTGGTGCAGTGGACTATACAATCCATGAGTTTGAATATTACGCCCCTCGCTTTTTTGATTTCCAGGAGATTTCAACACGAATGAAACAAATACAAAACGAAGAGACGCCAAACCGGCCAGTAAAAGTTCAAGTGAAAAAGTTTTTACTGATGCTTTACAAAGAAACAATTGAACAGCAAAATAACTTTTTGTAGGTTTACGTAGATTCTTGTAGTTTCCCTTTACAATAAAAAAACACGCTTCAGAAAGCGCTTCCAATCCAGATGTAAAGGGGGACTTACTATGAAAAAGAAATTTAAAATCTCTTTAGCATATCAAATATTGATTGGTCTTGCTCTCGGTATTGCAGTAGGGGCAATCTTCTATGGTAATCCGAATGTCGAGACTTATTTACAGCCACTTGGTACGATGTTTATCAACATGATTAAAATGATTGTTGTGCCAATCATCATTTCTACATTAATCGTCGGTGTAGCGGGCACAGGTGATATGAAACAATTAGGTAAACTTGGCGGTAAAACGCTTATTTACTTTGAAATTGTGACGACTATCGCTATTTTGGTTGGTCTATTTGCTGCAAATATCTTCAAGCCGGGTGTCGGTATCGATATGTCCGTATTGCAAAAAGGAAATATCGATAAATATGTCCAGACGACAACAGAGGTTCAAAACAATGGTTTCATGGATGTTCTTGTTAGTATCGTTCCAAGTAATATCGTAGACGCGATGGCGAATGCGAACATGCTATCAATTATTTTCTTCTCTGTACTGTTCGGTTTAGGCGTTGCAGCTATTGGTGAACGCGGTAAGCCGGTATTGGCATTTTTCCAAGGCGTTGCAGATGCAATGTTCTTCGTTACGAACCTGATCATGAAATTTGCTCCAATCGGGGTGTTCGCACTTATCGGAGTGACTGTTTCAAAGTTTGGCTTAGAATCACTTATTCCAATGGGTAAATTGATGATTTTAGTTTACGCAACAATGGCGTTCTTCATTATATTTGTGTTAGGTGGAATTGCAAAAATGGTTGGGGTTAATATCTTCTCCTTCCTGAAACTATTGAAGGAAGAATTGATTCTTGCCTATTCTACATCCAGTTCAGAAACAGTATTGCCGAAGGTCATGGAAAAAATGGAGAAGTTCGGCGCACCAAAAGATATTGTTTCATTCGTTGTGCCAACTGGCTATTCTTTCAACTTGGACGGTTCGACTTTGTATCAAGCACTTGCTGCCATTTTCATCGCGCAAATGTACGGTATCGATTTAAGCATTATGGATCAAATAATGCTCGTCCTTGTATTAATGATCACTTCCAAAGGGATTGCGGGCGTACCTGGCGTATCATTCGTCGTATTGCTTGCAACACTTGGCACAGTGGGTATTCCAGTTGAGGGATTGGCGTTAATCGTAGGGATTGACCGTTTGCTCGACATGGCACGTACAGTTGTCAATGTCGTAGGAAACTCTTTGTCTACAGTTGTCATTTCAAAATGGGAAGGCCGCTTTGGCGAGGAACCGAAACAGGAAGAAGAAAAACAGCAATTCGTTCCCGCTGAAGAGAAATTGGTATAATAAAAAACACTGTCTGGCATTTGCCGGGCAGTGTTTTTTTACTTTATGTCAGCCGCATCGTGTTAATGCTTTATATCGTTACACCTAAGAACTGCTTTTGTATGTTAATAAAGTAAGCGTCACAGAAAGTCAGTTTTACTGATTTTCTGTGATGCTTACTTCTCCATTGGATTTAATTATCAAATGAACTGTTATTATCTTGCTTATTATTTCTCTGGCTCAATATAAGGAACAATCTCCGCCGTAGCCCCCACGGATGCCCCGCGAATAAAGTCCTCATTAACTAACGCTTTAAAACTTTGTGTTCGACCGGTCAGCATGACTCCCAAAATTTTCACATCTTTAAACTTCTTGTCTTTATTTTCTTTTAAAAACTCTTGAATCACCTCGTTATAACCCTTCGAATCATACACTTCAAGCGAAGCAATAAAGTTATCGTATGCATCCATTGTAGAATTGGATGGACTGAACCCATACACCGGCATTCCAGCTGGACCATTACTCTCGTCCCCTATTTGGGATGCCATATATAACCATACAATGTTCAAGTTTTCCGGGATTTTCCCTTGAATCTCTTGCCATGTATACGGTTGGTCAAAAGAAACCGCCACTTCAGCAACTTGATTCTTCACTTGCGAGATTTCGTTCAGTTTATTTTCCACTACATGATATTGCTGGATGGCTGGATGATAAAATGTGGCCACTTTGTTTTTTGTTTGCTTGTCATACTCGTAGAATTCCTTATCGGACCAGAAAAACCCCGGTATTAATTCATTGTGATCAATATCATTGCGTAGCCAGCCGTAAGAACTTGTCAGGGTGCTCCACTGCACTAAATAGCCGTTAATATTTTTCGAACGGTTCGTCACAATATTGCCCCCAAACATGGAACGATTGCTTGTAACTTGTGAGTCAATTCGAATATTCGGCTCCGCAATTGCATTATGCAGAAAGAGTTGTTTGTGTAGACTAGTAGAACCTTTCGCAGCAAAGTAATTTCCGGTTTTATAAAGAATCGGCAATGAAATCAGTACGACCGCCAACGAGATAATAACTATTTTAAGATATTGCCTTCGTTTTGCTTTTTTCAGTGCGTTTTTCAATGATTGATCCATTATCTTTCCCTCCTGTTTGTGTGCACGGATTGACGGGCACGGTATAACTTCTGTTTAACGCTGGTCGTTTTAATGCATAGAATTTCTGCAATTTCTTCATAGGAGAAATCGTAGTAGTATTTTAGAAAGAAAAGCTCTTTATATTCTTTACGGACGTCTTGCAGTAAATAAAGAATCTCATCTTTATTTAACAAAGTGTCCAGTTCATAGTTTTCTTGTGATAACTTTGAATAAATTTCATCGGTTAGTATCGTATTCCGCCTTTCCTTTTTTCGTTTAAAATCAATATGCTCATTCAGCGCCACCCTGAAAAACCACGGGCGGAGATTGCTTTCATCTATAGCATCCAGCAGTGTATACACTTTATAAAAAGTATTTTGTACGATATCTTCCGCATCCTCCTTTTTTGCTCCTTTCGCACGCAATAAACTCTGCACTTCCCCTCCTAAAAGGATAAGATAGGAGGCGAATCTATCCTCTTTTCTCACATCATTTTTCCTCCCTCTCTACCTATACAACGAATAAGTGGATGTAAAGGTATACACTTTGTTTTCAACACAAGAAAGGCCATTCGGGGAGACGAATAGCCTTTCTTGTATATTTTCATTTGTCGGATTGAATGCTATATACTTCTATCGCATTAATCGTATCATTTCCCGGTACTGTCGTACTGATATAAGCAGTGCTGGAATCATCGCTCCAATAACCGGTCATCGAAATTACGGCATATAAGTCTGCATTTTGCATAAGTATTGTCGGTTTGCTTAGTTGTCCTTCCACAAACTCCGCTACATAGACATTCGTTTTAAATTCTTTCCCTACTTGCACCGGTGTATCGAATATTATTTTACTCTGATCCGGCGATAGTTTATAAAACGGCACCCATATGCCTTCTTTATCCTTCCCACCCGCAACGAGCTGTGTCACATCACCCGTTGATAGATTCAGCGTATAAATACCCGATTTACCTTTGTATACATCATTGAAAATTATTGTCTGCTCATTAAGGAACTGAAAACGATTCATCGAATCTATACCTTCCAAAGACGATAGTTTCCTGACTTCCCCATTATCCAATAAATGATATAGGCCATATCCTTCTTTTAATGAATTTCCTGCAATATAGATTCCTTCTTCGCTTGATTGGAATGAATTAATCGCCATTCCGTTACTATCAAAGATTTCATCGATATCCCAACTGAACTTTTGCTCGGTTTTCAACACAGTCTTTTCCACCCTGAAAACTTCGCTCGTATTGATTACCTGGATTACTGTTGCACCCACAGCGTCTCCAAAGTAGGTACTCCACTCTTCCGACCCGTTGCCAATGAATGTTTTCGTACCGCTTTGAAAATCATGGACATAAAATTTTTCATTTACATACGATATCGCCCGCTCTTCATTCTCCGATATAAGGGTAAACGGTACATCCATCAGTTTTTCCTCGTTTTTACTCTCTACATCATAAAGATACGTCGCATTATGTTGATTGAAATACAACCGCTCTCCTTTAAAGCCCGTGTAATCCGCTTTAATGTCAATCGGAATCATAGCTTCATGCGTGATGAGCAGATGGCTTTCATCCAACGCACTCTCAAGCTTTACATTGTCACTGAGCGTTACTGTCTTTGATGCTGCCTTCCCTGAAATGGAGCAGCCGGCCGTCATCATGGTGCTCAATGTGAGCATTGCTGCTATTCCATGCCATTTTCTTTTCATGTTCATAACCTCCTGTTAGATGCTTACAGATCGATCATAAGAAAATGTTGTTGCCAAGCATGCCTTACATGTTTCCAACATGTTTCTGCCGAGGAAGTTTTATGCTAATTCGGGCATGTCCGTTTCTCTCTTGAAACTGGATCATACCGTGATGACGAGCTATAATATCCGCACAGATGAATAATCCCAAGCCTGAACTGCCTTCCATTTTACTGTGCACGAACGGTTCAAATATATTGTCCGCAATGGCTGGTGGAATCGGCGCACATGGATTGGTCACCGTGATTTTTTCGTCTACAATGATTTCTACAGAGCCCCCCGGCGTTCCGTGCAGAATAGCATTATTGACCACATTCATGAAGAGCTGCCGGATTTCATCCGGATTGCCCTGCATAATATAGGGGCGGCCTTTCAGGTGAATCTTCATATGACGCGGATCTGCCAGCACTAGAAGATCTTCACAGACGGATTGCATGATCGGGCACACATCGATCATTTCATGGCTACTATTAGACATGAGCGATTGGTATTTTGATAACGCAAGTAATTGAGTTACCATTTCATTCAATCGCTCACTTTCATTTCTAATTTTCTTAGAGGCTCTTTGCAGGAATTCAAGGTCATCAAATTCCCTCTCCCCAATGATTTGGGCATAACCCGAAATGGTCGCTAATGGTGTCTTCAGTTCATGTGTAACGTTATGGAGAAAAGCCGTACGTTTTTCTTCTAATAACAAAACCTTCTCTTTCTCCTGTTCAATCGTTTGGATATGCTGCTGGATTTGCAATTGCATCTGCTGAAAGTTGTGAGCCAGTTCTCCGATTTCATCCGTTGCCTTGTTTGCAGCAATCGGCTCATAATCGCCTGTCGTCATTCTTTTCGTTGCAGTTGTCACTTCTTTTACTCTTCGAATGAATTGATTGGATAATAGCAACGACATCAAATAAACGCCAACAAACAAAAGTATGGTCATCACGGTGAAAGTCCGGAGCAGGATTTTATTATGTAAGAAAACATCCGTGTAATCCGCTGTAAATCGGACAACCCCATACAGAGTATTATTCAGATAGACTGGATAAGCGAAATAGAGGAGCGTTCCCCCCTCCCGCAGCTGCTGAATGGTATAAGCAGATTGGTTTTGAAAGGCTCGTTTTAATTCCTCGCTGCTACTCTCCCCTACGTTCTCCTGAAATTGTTGCTGCTCCATTAAAAGAGGCCGATTAATCGGCACCGCTTCATACAAAAACTGCCCTTCACGATTGTAAAGAGCTACACTTTGGCCATTTAACTTACTTAATTCATTCGCTAACTTATCACTATGTTCAACTACGAAGTTCCCACTTTCCGGATGCAGCTGCCCAAATTGTTTTATGAATTGCGTCGACGAATATTGCAAGGAGGCGACTGTTTCCTCGAGATTGGTCATTGTATTTTTTTCTAACATCTTCGCCATGGTTTGATTGCTTAAAACGGCTGCAATGAAAAATACAATGAAAAAACCAATGAAAAACTTTTTCCGGATCGTTAGTTTCATTGCTTATTGTCCTCTCATTCTATAACCCACACCGAATACCGTCTCAATTAGGGATGGATTGAGCTTTTTACGAATACGTTGTACATGTACATCCACTGTCCGCAACCCGCCCTCATAATCCATTTCCCATACCGTATCGAGGATTTCCTCCCTTGAAAAAACTCGACTTCGATTTTGGGCGAATAACAATAATAATTCGAACTCCTTCGGCTTCAAAGCAATCAATTCTCCATCTTTGATAACGGAATGAGCACGAGAGTCGATATGGATACTCTCAGTAATATGGAGCAAGCGTGACGGCGTTTGGTTACGCCGTAGCAGCACATTTACACGCGCGAGAACTTCCCGAATATCGAACGGTTTCGTCATATAATCGTCTGCCCCAAGCTCCAGCCCAACCACCTTATCTACAATATCATCACGCGCCGTCAGCATGAGAATTGGGGTAGTCGTCATGGCGGTTATCTTTTTGCACAGCACAAAGCCCGTCGTATCCGGAAGCATGAGATCTAAAATAATGAGATCGATTTCAATCCCCTGAAGAACTTCCAATGCCTTTGCACCTGATGTTGCCCCAATGACCCGGAACCCCGCTTTCCGTAAAGCATACGACAAAATATCATAGATCGATTCTTCGTCTTCTATAATCAAGATTGTCTTTTGTACATGGTCCATTTTCATCTTCTCCTACATCTTAGCTTCCTCTAGTATAGCGTGAAGTTGTTGCTAAGTTGTTGCCTGCAATACTAAAAAAGATAGAGTGAGCCGATATCATTCTGCCCTCTATCCTTTTCACCTACAGTCAATACTCGAAAACTAGTGAACCTACAAGCCTGCCTGTATTAAATTTATACTGCCGTCCTCATCCATTCTTTGCCACTCCCGAACATTAGTAAAATGACGCGCCAATTTATTCGCCGTTATCGTTACACTTTCCGGATAATCAAGAACTTCCAGTAGTTTGATGGCATTTCTGGTTTCAGAAGGCCCAGGATGAATTTTATAATCAAAGATTACTTTGCCATCTACAATCGATTCTCTGAAATGATAATTAGTATATAGTTCGCCAGTTATTTCTGTAAGTTCAATATCATGGGAGGCAATGATTGTCATGCCTTTATTTACTGATAGCCACTCCATTATTGCAGCTGATGCTGAAATTCTTTCAACCGTATTCGTCCCTTTTAGAATCTCATCAATGAATGAGATAATTGGTTTCTGTTCCTCGCTCAGCTTGATAATTCTTTTTAGAGATTTAATTTCCGCGATAAAATAACTGTCCCCGTCTAACACACTGTCTTGAATTGCCATGGATGTGACTATATAACTTTGTTTCATCGTCCATTTACTGGCCAATACAGTGTTAATCGTTTGTGCCAAAATAGCATTAATAGCGACAGCTTTTATATAAGTAGACTTTCCTGAAGCATTAGATCCAGTGAGAAGGACCGTTTTACCGAGGGCTGAGGAATTCGTAACCGGATCTTTCAGAAGGGGATGAGCCAAATTCTTGAATTCAAGCTCTTCAGTATCCACAAAAGTAGGCACCGTATAAAATGACAGATACTTACGGTAATATGCAACCGCAATCGCCGCGTCAAGTTCACCAATTGACTCCCATAATTGCTTATACGTATTTCGATACTTCACAACCGTTTTGACAATTTGGTTGTAGGCAATGAAATCTAGTAAAAATACAATCCGGACATACTCGAACAAAACATCAAAGTCTCCGCCCGTGTTTCCGCCTATCGACAACACTTTACCCCAAAAAGAAGTTTTTCTTAAACCCTTTCCTTCACCTTTAAAAATGTCCTTATAAATAGCGAATCGAGAATGATGAATGGATGTTAGTCGTTTTCCCGTGCCTATAATAGCCGCCACATATGTAACAGAGTGCAAATCATTATCCAATCGATTTTTATTCCTGTAATACACTACAAGATTTAATGTGAATGAACTGAACAGACCGATTGCCCCATATTTCAAACTAAAGAACATAAGAATGATCGACGCAATCGGCAAACAAGCTAAGACGATATACATATATACATGCTTAAGCTTTTCATGATTGAAATTAAAAAAGTAAGAGGAGGTATTTGCATGATTGCGTTTTCCCAAATTCGATAAAATGAGAAGCACCTTTTCTCTTAACTGATCATCATTGGCTAAAAATTGATAAAGCTCTTCTTTCTCATGAACACCCTTAAGTTTCGGGTCAATATCTCGCAATTGGTTAAATAAATACTCGGAACCAACACTTGTCTGTGTGTAATTAAGTTTTCCAAAGACTTCATTCATTGAAAGGTCATCCCACGTCAACTGGTCTACACCAGCATAACTTTCTGCCGACCCTTTCTTATTCTCCCAATATGAAGAAACGGATGATAAATCCTCACCAAAAACATAATACGTCCCACTATCCCACTCTTGTCGCAGCTTTTTTAATTTCTTTTGATTTCTTGTTAAAAAATGATAGGTAATGATAAGAATTGCAGCAATGATAATTACTAAAACCGGACTCATCGTAACAGCACCTTCTTCCTACCTCCTTATACGAACCCATTTTTCATAGGTTTCATTTAAACAAAAAAATCGACCTCCTATTGGATAGTCGATTTTATCGGGGCTACTAATTCTTCGTATTATTCTGTTGCCGTAAAATAGAACTCCCCTAAAACTTGCTTCGCTTGATATTCATCTGAAGAAAGCTCTTTTTTAATGAAAGATTCAACGTCAGATTTCTCTACATCGTACATTACTTCAATTTCTTTCGAGAATAAAGTTTTTTCTTTTTTAAGTAACGCAGAAAGTGGTGTCTGTTGCTTAGGTTGCAGTTCCTCTTTGTTAAGAACTTGTTTTAGTCCTTCAACATAGTATTCAAACGGGCGGCCACCAACAATTTTGACACCTTTGTTTTCCTCATTCATCATAATAATAGTTGGGAAACCTCTTGCGCCCAAGTTTCTTACTAAAGCAAAGTCTTCATTCAATAATTGTTGTCCAATTGGCTGTTCAGCTTCTGTTACGATAGCTTTTCCATCCAGACCAAGTTTACTTACAATCTCAATGAGGACGGATTGATCCGATACGTTTTGATTGAAAGCAAAAAGTTCTTCTCTTGCACGGCGTAAATATTCATTCGCTTTTTCATCGCCATGGTTTTTTTGGATAACTTTAAACACACGTGAAGCCGGATATGAAGATTGTACTGGATTATCAATCATTAAAGAACCATCAATCGGCATTCTTGAGTGTTCCCCTACCTCTCTCCAATGACCGGCAACGTCAGCTGGTTTATAAATACCGTTTGCAGGATCAATTGGTCCGTCATGCCATTTTTCCAGCAAACCACCCATAACTGTGTGTAATTCAAAGTAATTTCCGTACTGTTCTATAAAGCGGCCAAATACAGGTTCAATTGCCCAACAATGAGAACAAATAGGATCCGTCACATAATAAAGTCTAATTGTTTTTTCCGGTTGATTAAAATCAATGACTTCCATTTCTTCTTCCCCAGCTACTCCGCAGACACCTGTTTCCATATCACAAACCATATTATTCATGTCTTTCAATTTACTTCTCCTCCATTCAAGTTTTTTTACATTTATTTACCTTATGACTAAATATTAAGCCACAATGAAGAGAACCGACACCAATAGTTTTATCGATTTGTCGTTTATCCAACACTTTGCAGAAAGTGTTTAAAAAGTAGGTGTGGTGATTATGGAATGACTATCCCTACCGTGTATGCGATAATACTAATATAAGAACCTACGTTTCATTAAAATGGTAAAGAGGTGTATTGATGAAGCCTGTCATTCTAGCTGAAAAACCATCCCAAGCAAAAGCGTATGCTGATGCTTTTTCTGTGCGAAAGCATGAGGGCTATCTTGAGATCAACCCATGCCCAATCTTCCCGGCAGGTGCGTACATTACATGGGGAGTCGGCCACTTGGTCGAGTTGAAGGAGCCGGATGCTTACAATCCCGCTTGGAAACGTTGGACGCTTGGTAGTCTGCCGATCTTGCCGGAACGTTACGAGTTCCAAGTGGCGAAGGGGAAATTCAAGCAGTTCCAGATTGTGAAGAAGCTGATTCGCGGGACGGATACGGTCATTAATGCTTGTGACGTGGACCGGGAAGGATCGAACATCTTCTACAGCATTTATTATCAAACAGGTGCCCGCAACCAGACGATCAAGCGCCTTTGGATTAATTCGCTTGAGATGGATGAAGTGCGGAAGGGATTTGAGAACCTACGGGATAACCGTAAGGACCTGCAGCTGTATGAAGAGGCGAAAGCCCGGCAGATCAGCGACTGGCTTGTCGGGATGAATGCTTCCCGCCTTTATACGCTTTTGTTGAAAGCGAAAGGGGTCCAGGAAGTGTTTCCAATCGGACGTGTGCAGACTCCAACAGTTTACTTAATCTATCAACGGCAACGAGAGATTGAGACGTTCGTATCTGAACCATTTTTTGAAGTGGAAGCCACTTTTAAAGCTGAACATGGTACGTATAAAGGAAAGGCAAAAGCGAAGGAGCCGAAACGGGAGCTTATTCAGGAACTTCTTGCAAAACATGGAATACAACCGAATTCACCAGGGACGATTACATCTGTCACACATACAGATAAGCGGACGCCCCCACCACAGCTGCATTCCCTATCGACCCTACAGGCTACGGCGAACCGGCGATGGAAGATGAGCCCGGCAAACGTGCTGAAGACGATGCAAGGTCTATATGAAAAGAAGCTTGTCACCTACCCGAGGACGGACGCTCGCCATATTACACCGAATGAATTTGCCTATTTGAAGGACCAGGTCGGAGACTACCAACAATTAGTCGGGCATCCATTCCCTGTCGCTTCGCTTGCTCCGAAAAAACGATATGTCGACAGTTCGAAGGTGCAGGAACACTATGCAATCATTCCGACGAAGAAGATACCCACGCAAGCGGTAGTTGGTCGGATGTCCGCCATCGAGCGAAATCTTTACGAGGAAGTTGTCCGAACGACACTTGCCATGTTCCATACCGATTACTTATACACGGAGACAAAAGTGACGACGGATGTGAATGGCCTAGAGTTTTACACGACGGGTAAAACGGAGAGGGATTTAGGATGGAAGGCTTTATTCCAACGGTCTAAGGATGACAAGGACGAGCCTGCCTTGCCGCCACTTCGCATTCAAGAAACAGTGGCATCCGATATCGGAATAAAAGAAGGAAAGACAATGCCGCCTAAGCCTTATACAGAAGGTCAGTTAATTGCAATGATGAAAACATGCGGAAAGCTTGTCGAAGACAAAGAGGAAACGGATATTCTAAAAGAGATTGAGGGACTCGGGACGGAAGCAACCCGAAGTGGGATTATCGAAACGATAAAAAAGCATGGGTATATTAGTGTATCTAAAAATATTGTATCGATTACAGAGAAAGGCCGTGTACTTTGTCAGGCAATTGAGGGAAACCTTCTTGCCAGCCCATCGATGACAGCGAAATGGGAAACCTATTTGCGCAAAATCGGCAACGGCGAAGGAAGCGGACCGCATTTCCTCGATAGTATTTCAAAGTTCATCACAAAACTATTGGATGATGTGCCGAAGCAGTTAGAGGCAAAACCAATTGATGCGTCGAGGGTTCCCCCACGACAGTCCAAATCACGAGGCTCCTATCAAGCAGTGGAAGTGGCTCCATGTCCGACTTGTAAAACTGGAACGATTGTAGCCCGCAAAGAGTTTTACGGATGCAGTAATTATAAGAATGGCTGTAAACAGACTTTCCCGGGTATTTTCCTGAAGAAAAAGCTTACACCTACACAAGTGAAGCTTCTATGTACGAGTGGGAAAACGAATACCATAAAAGGATTTACCGCGAATAATGGCAATAAATTCGATGCATGCCTTTCCTTGGAGGATGGGAAAATAAATTTAGTGTTTACTTAACAAAATCCACTTGAGCCTTTGAGGTACAAGTGGATTTTCTTACTCTTATACAGCTTAGGCACTTAAGAATGAACTCTTTCAATTATACTACTCCAACCGAGAATTTAGGTTTTTCAAACTCTGCACCGTACTCGTCACTGTAAATATGACATGCCACCCAATGATCATTTTTGTACTCATTTAACTCTGGAATCACCTTCGCACATACATCTTTGGCGTATGGGCATCGTGTTCTAAAACGACAGCCACTTGGGGGGTCTATCGGGCTCGGTATATCTCCCTTAATCGTTACTTTTTCACGGGATCTTTCCACCTCTGGATCAGAAGTCGGAATTGAGCTTAATAACGCCTGCGTATAAGGGTGCAGTGGACTATCGTACAGCTCATCACTCGGCGCTACTTCAGCCATGCTGCCTAAGTACATTACTCCTACTCGATCACTTATGTGCTTTACCATTGACAAATCATGTGCAATAAACAAATAGGTAAGTCCGTGTTCGACTTGTAACTTTTTTAATAAGTTTACAACCTGAGCTTGAATGGACACATCCAATGCTGAAATGGGTTCATCCGCTACGATAAATTGAGGATCGACAGCAAGCGCTCTTGCTATGCCGATTCGTTGACGTTGCCCGCCGCTAAATTCATGCGGATATCTATTTCCATGATCACTGTTCAGCCCGACAGTCTCAAGCAACTCATTTACACGATTGGTTCGTTCTTTTTTACTTTTCACTAAGCCATGAATGTCCAATCCCTCGGCAATAATATCTTTAACTGTCATTCTAGGATTTAAAGAAGCATAAGGATCTTGAAAAATCATCTGCATATTTCTATTAAACTTTTTCATTTCCTTTTTCGTTTTCTTCCCATGTACATCTTCATCTAAAAAGTAGATTTCGCCGTCCGTTGCCTCATAAAGCCCCATAATTGTTCTGCCCGCAGTGGATTTTCCACAACCGGATTCCCCAACTAAGCCAAACGTTTCCCCTCTATAAATGTCAAAAGTGATTCCATCCACTGCTTTTAAAATTGTGTTCCTGCCCATAGGAAAATGCTTCTTTAGATTTTTAATTTCCAACAGTTTTTCTCGATTTTTATACATGAGCTTTCTTCCCTCCCACAACCGCCGTTTCCGGGATGTCCACTTTAGGAGCACGTTCATCAAGTAACCAACACGCCGTCTGTTGGGTATCAGACAAATGGGTGTGTTCCGGCATATGTTCTTTGCACACTTTCATTGCATACGGACATCTTGTCACGAAAGGACAGCCTTTTGGAGGATCTGCTAAGTTCGGCGGAGAGCCAGGAATTGCAAGCAGTTCCTCTTTCCTGCTATTTAATTTGGGCATAGACCCTAATAGTCCCCAAGTATACGGATGTTTGGGATTATAGAAGATTTCATCTATATTACCGGTCTCTACAATTTTCCCGCCGTACATTACTGCCACTCGGCTCGCTACACTTGCCACTACGCCCAAATCATGTGTAATTAAAATGATTGCAGTTCCTATTTTTACTTGTAACTCACGCATTAGCTCTAAAATTTGGGCTTGTATGGTCACGTCCAATGCTGTTGTCGGCTCATCTGCAATTAAGACTTTAGGATTGCACGCCAATGCAATTGCGATCATCGCACGTTGACGCATACCCCCAGAGTATTGGTGGGGATACTGTTTAATCCGGGTTTCAGGGTTCGGTATCCCTACAACTTTCAACAATTCAATTCCTCTCAGATGCGCTTCTTTTTTAGTCATTTTTTGATGTTTGATTAAACTTTCTGCGATTTGGTTTCCGACCGTCATCGTTGGATTAAGAGAAGTCATAGGGTCCTGGAAAATCATACTGATTTCTTTTCCACGGATTTTTTGCATTTGTGTTTCCGTTTTTCTAGTTAAATCTTCCCCATTGAACATGATTGAACCGCCGACAAACTTTCCCGGGGGCATTGGCACAATCCGCATAATGGAATGTGCCGTAACACTTTTTCCCGAGCCGGATTCCCCTACAATCGCCAATGTTTCGCCTTCATTCAGTTCAAAAGAAATTCCACGAACGGCCTGGACATCTGCACCGTACGTTTCAAAGGATACCGATAGGTCATTTACGTCTAATATTTTTTTCACGTTCATCTGCCCCCTTATTTACTCTCTTTTGGATCCAGTGCATCTCTTAATCCATCTCCAATGACATTAAATGCAAGAATGGTTAAACAGATAAAAAATGCCGGGAAAAAGAGTTGGTGTGGAGTGTATTGGAATGCCGGCAGTGCGTCTGATGCCATCGTTCCCCAACTCGCGCGAGGCGCAGGTACGCCTAAACCTAAATAACTTAGAAACGCTTCTGTAAATATCGCTGTTGGAATGGTCAACGTCAATGTCACTAAAATTGGCCCAATTGTATTTGGCACTAAATGTCGGAATAACAATCTGGAATTACTCGCTCCGAGAGACTTTGAAGCCAACACATACTCCTCAGATCTCAGTTGCATTACTTGCCCACGCACAATTCTGGCCATACTGATCCATCCGGTAATGGTCATTGCAATAATCATTGTCCATAACCCTGGGGGCATTACGACCATTAGGAGGATTACAACTAAAAGATACGGGACGCCATATAGAATGTCAGCAACACGCATCATATATTCATCCACTTTCCCGCCAAAAAATCCGGAAACAGCTCCCCAAATTACCCCAATAATCAAGTCAATCAATGAAGCCATTAAACCGATGAATAATGAAATCTTCGCCCCGTACCAAGTGCGTGCAAACACATCCCTACCCAAGTTGTCTGTTCCGAACCAATGCTCCGCGGATGGTGTCTGGTTTGCATTTATTAAATCTGTGTCATCGTAACTTTGCCCAGAAATGGGTCCTCCAATAAAAGCCATAATTGCTAAAAAGATAATGACAGCAACGCCGAAAAGTGCTAATTTATTTTTTTTGAAACGCCTCCAAGCATCTTTCCAGTAAGACGTACTTTCACCGACAATTTGCTCTGCCGCCGCTTGGTCTACTAACAATGTTTCAAAGTCGGATTGTTTTATATTTGCTTGTACCATTAACTTCTCGCCCCCTTACCCGACAGTTTTATCCTTGGATCAACCAATCCATAAATAAAATCGACTATCAAGATCGAAACGAGTAAAAGGACACTATAGAAAACAGTCGTTCCCATAATTACTGTGTAATCCCGATTTGTAATACTGACAACAAACTCATTTCCTAAACCAGGAATCGCAAATATTTTCTCGATAATGAAGCTTCCGGTTAATATGCCGGCAACTAAAGGGCCCATGTAAGAAACTACCGGTAATATGGCATTTCTTAAAGCATGTTTGTAAATAACGACTGCTCCTGATAACCCTTTTGACTTTGCTGTTTTAATAAAATCGGCATTCATAACTTCCAGCATGCTCGAACGCATTAATCGTGCAATGAAAGCAAGAGGCGTCGTTGCCAGAGCGACTGCCGGTAAAATTGTATGTGCGAATGAATCGAACCTGGCAATCGGCAGCAAAGATAATTGGATGGAGAAGATATATTGTAAAATCGTGGCCAATACGAAACTTGGTACAGATATTCCAAGTATCGCTACAACCATCACGGAGTAATCTCCGGATTTATTATGATAAAACGCTGCGATTACACCAAATAAGACCCCGAATGCAAGTGCCAAAAATATTGCTTCCAATCCAAGGACTAAAGAATACGGCAAGCTTCTTTTTATAATATCCGTGACTAGTTGTCCCTCGTATTTAAACGATGGGCCAAAATCAAAGGTAGCGGCATTGATCAAGTAATCAAAGTACTGTTTGTAGATTGGATCATTCAATCCGTATGCGTCCATCATTTGTTGTTCGATTGCAGGAGAAGTCTTCCGTTCAGACGTAAAAGGTCCGCCCGGCGCTAGTTTCATTAACGCAAAAGTAATAGTTATAATAAAAAAAAGGGAAACGATAATATACCCAACCCTCTTTAGCAAATATTTAACCAAATGATAACACCCCCGAAGTCTATAAGGTTATGAACTTTATTTCTTTTAAACACAAAAGGGGGGTGAAAGCGAATCACCCCCTATAAATCCTATTAACATTTAAAGTTTGGACCTTATTCAGCGGCGATCCAACCCCACTTATATTGCACAACGCCAAGTGGTGAAACTTCAATGTTCCTAACTTTGTCATTATTTGTCCATACGTTCGTATAGTAGTAAATAGGCGATAATGGAAGTTCTTCCATGAAAATCGCTTCTGCATCACGTAAAATCTTCTCACGAGCCGCTACGTCTGTTTCTGTTCTTGATTTTTTAAGTAATGCTTGGTACTCTTTGTTCTCCCAATTTGTATAGTTGTTTCCGCCAACAGTTTCAAAGATTTCCAAGAAGTTGATAGCATCATTATAGTCGGCAATCCAACCCATTCGGCCAACCTGGAAGTTTCCTGCACCCATTGAGTCAAGGTATACGCCCCACTCTTCGTTATTAAGCTCAACACTTACCCCAAGATTTTTCTTCCACATATCTTGCACAGCTTGAGCGATTGCACCATGGGTTTCACTTGTGTTGTAGGAAAGCTTAACAGTCGGCAACTCGCTCAGGCCAAGTTCTTTTAAGCCTTTCTTCAATAACTTTTTCGCTTCATTTACATCATTATCTCCAAAGTATCCTTTAGCATTTTCCTCAAAGATCGTTGGTGGAACAAGCGCCATTGCCGGTAGCTGTTCAGCTTTTGTAATGTTTTCTACAATGCCTTTACGGTTAATCGCCATTGCAAACGCTTTCCGGATATTCACGTTATTGAACGGCGCTTCCTCAACGTTGAATGCGTAGTAGTATGTGCCGGCTAGTGCTGAAATATTTAATGTGCCTTCTTTTTTATAATGTGAAATTGCAGCAAGCGGGATAGAGTCCGTTGGTGAACCCAACCAATCCAACTCACCTTTGTCGTACATTTGTTTCGCAGTATTTTCATCCATGATCATGAACATATTGATTGTTTCCAATGTAACTGTATCTGCATCCCAGTATTCAGGGTTTTTCTTAAGAACAATTTTGTCTTTATGCTTCCAGGAATCCAATAGGAACGGACCGTTTGTAACATAGTTATCCGTTTTTTCTTGTGCCCAATCGCTCTTTCCGTCAACAACTTTAGCGTTAACAGGGAAGAATGTATGGAATGCTGTTAAATCTATGAAATACGCAGTCGGTTGCGCTAACTCTACAACCAATGTGTGATCATCTTTTACGGTAATGCCAATATCGTCCAACGAGCCGCCTTGTTCCTTGGCAGCTTCGGCGCCTTTAATCATATACATTTGATAGGCGTAATCAGTGTCCACGTTGGCAGGGTTCAATACCCATTTCCATGCATATTCAAAGTCGCCAGCCACAACTGGATCACCATTTGACCATTTTGCATCTTTACGAATTTTAAAAGTATACGTCAATCCGTCTTCTGACATCTCATAGCTTTCCGCCATTGCTTCTTCTACTTCACCTTGTTGGTTTACACGCATTAAACCTTCAAAAACTTGGTTTAACACTGCTCCTGAAGTTGTGTCCGTAGCGGAACCTGGATGTAGGGAAGGCGGCTCCTCTCTCACGTTCACGTTTAGTGTTTGGTCAGCGGCCAATTCATCTTTTGACGGTTCTTTTGATGAATCTTTTCCGGCCTTTTTGTCGTCCCCACACGCAGCTAAGACCATACTGAAACTTAATACTAAAACTAATAAAATTGACCATTTTCTCTTTAACATTTCCTATCCCCTTTCAATCCTTTTCTGATATATTGAAATTATCAATATACCCTATAAACTATTATACCTCCGTTTCTCTTATTTTCAATCAGAAGTTTTGAAGATTACGACGGTTCCAAAATATCCGATAAATAACAACAAAATTCGACAAATCTGCTTTCAATAAATCTACCCGACCTCGAATCAAAATTAAAACGGCTTTCCCTTTAACAGGAAAACCGTTTTATTTTATTTATATTTTCTTTGGCCAAAAACTCCATTTCTTTCCTAACAGCACTAAGACCGCAGGAATGAGCAATGGTCTTACGACAAAGGTGTCAATCAGGATACCAAGCGCCATGATAAAGCCAAACAGCTTCAATTCGTATATCGGCATAGTCGCAAGCACAAGGAATGTTGCAGCCAAGATTACACCTGCGGAACTGATGACTCCTCCAGTACGCTCTAATCCTTTTCGAACAGCGTCGTCAAAAGGCATCACCTTCAACTCTTCCCGGATCCTTGCAATCAGCATGATGGAATAATCGACGCCAAGTGCAACTAAAAACACGAAAGCATAGAGTGGAATACGATAGTTGATCCCATCAAGATCAAGAAAAACTTCGAATAAGAAGTATGACAGGCCAAGTGTAGCTACAAATGAGAGCAATATGCTACCAATCATATAAATCGGTGCGATAATCGATCTTGTTTGGAAGCCTAACATGAATGTGATTAGAACTGTCATTAAAATCATGACAATCCAAGTATCCCTACCATTGATATCCCTCACATCCGCATTGATTGCTGTTTCACCCGAAATATACATTTCAGTATCCGATAAATTCGCTTCCTCGAGGATACTCTTACTGTCTTCGCGAAGCTTGAGTAAACCATCGAATGCTTCCGTTCCATATGGATTACCTTTAAATATAATCGAGAACTTCGCAGCTTTACCATCTTCATTTACTGGATTGCCTTGTGTTGTTACATCAGCAATAGCTGGATTCTCTTTTATCTTATCAATAACTGTTTTCATCTCTTCCATGCCTAATTCATGCTTAGAGACAAAAAGCAATGTGCTAGGTGCCAAACTTCCTTCCGAAAAATCAGCCCCTAACCTCTCATATCCAACGCGGGACGAAAGATCTTCCGGGAAAGAAGCGATAAGATCATACGATTCTTTCATGTTCGTCATATTCCATGCACCTAATACAAGAAGCAAAAGAATTGGAATCATGAATTGCAAAGGCTTTTTCGTAACGACATTCGCCACTTTGCCCCAGATTGATTTCTTTTCAACTGTCACATCACCGTATTTCGGGATGACCGGCCAAAATGCCTTTCTTCCGATAACCGCAAACAATGCTGGCAATAAAGTCAGACCTGCAATCAGCATCCCAGCTGCCGCAATTGCAAATACTGGTGCAAAATTACGGTACGGTTCATACAAAGCGAAAAACAACGTTGCGACACCTAATACAATTGTACTCCCACTAAAGAAAATAGGCTCCTTCACATGTTTCATCGTTTCGCGCATAGCGGCATTAGCATCCTCATGAGTCTTCAATTCCTCACGGTAGCGTGAAAAAATAAGCAATGAATAATCCGTGACGACCGCAAATAGCAAGATTGTCATTATCGACAACGCCTGGCTATCTACACCAAACCAACCTTGTGCTGTCGCAAAGCCAACGACTCGATCGACAACTGCATATACAATGCCCGCTCCAAGTAACGGGATGAGTGTCAATAAAGGAGAACGGTAAATGACTAATAGTAATACTAAAATAAGTCCAACCGTTGATAATAACAATACAATATCCGCTTGGCTAAATAGCTCGACCGCATCTGAAGCGATGCCAGCGGGTCCGGTCCACGAGAGTTCGATTGTTTCATTGACTTGGGGCCCTACTAACTCCTTAATGGACTTTACTAGGTTATGCAAATCTTTTCCTTCAAGGTCTTTCGGCAAGCCTAAAGGGATAAAGAATGTTTCCCCATTGTCCGATAGAAAAGAAGCGCGTAGATTTGGCTGTAATTTAGATAATGGAATAACTTCCACTTCATCAAATACAGTATCATCTTTCACAGATTCAACTGCTTCGGCAAAACCTACAAGCTCTTCATCGGAAAGTATGCCATCCTTATGGAATACGGCAAAAAGCGGGATGCCACCCTCATTCGGAAAATACTTTTCAAGCTGTTTGGAAGCTACAATGGACGGTGCATCTGTTGGTAAACCGAAGTCTTTATTAGCAATTACATTTTCCTTACTGCCCGGTGCAAGAGCAGAAAGCAGGACCGTTAGCAAAAGCCATATACCGATGGAGAACCACCAAAGCCGCCTTCCTTTTAATTTTCCTTCAGTCATCAGCGTCTTCCTTCTTTCTCAATAAGAAATGTAATCAAAACAAATAATACAAAACTGACAAGTAGGACACTTCCTCCTACTATATAGAAGATAAGCGCAAACGTTTCATTCACATCGAACGGCTTCATGAATTGTAACCACATGCCTGCAGTCAAACCGATTGAACCGATGATTGCTGTCCATCCATGCGCTGCAACCATTTTTTTTGCCCGTACTTTATAGATTCTATAGAACACTCCCCATGCAAATACCGATAGCCATCCAACTAAAAGAATATGCGCATGGATTGGACGAAATGCATACGAGCCTGCCCCTGCCATATGGGATCCTAAAAACGCACCAATAATCCCAAATATTGCTGAAATGCGGATTAAGCGAATACTCCATTTTTCCTGCATGTCTATTCCTCCTGTTTTTATGTTTATCCTTATAGTAAAGAGCCAACATGAACAGAACATGAACGAGACATTACAATTTTGGAAGTACCACTATGAATACAGTGCCTACCCCTTCTTGACTTTCAACCTCCACATTTCCCCTGTGAAGCTTTACAACCTGATGGACGATGGAAAGTCCAAGCCCAGTACCTTCTATTTCCTGTGTCCTTGAATGGTCGACCCTGTAAAATCGGTCGAACAGTCGCTTCAAATGCTCTTCGGGAATTCCAACGCCCGTGTCCCGGATTTTGAATAACACATTTTCTTCATCATCTATAAGATTTATCTCAATCTCTCCGCCCGTTGAAGTGTATTTCAAGGCATTGGAAAGCAGATTCTCCCAAACCTTTTCAAGAAAGGCAGGATCACCTGAAAACTCTATTTCATCCATTTCCATTGCCAAAGAGATTTGCTTTTCCTCCAACAACCATCTATGTCTACGAATAATCTCCATTAATTGACCATCCAAGTTGAATCTTTTCGGGTCCAAAGGAGACTCCAATTGGTCCAATGACGTTAACAACAATAATTGTTTCGTTAATGAAGAAAGACGTTCCGTTTCTGACTGAATGACTTTTGCATAGTTGTTTCGCTCTGTCTCCGGTAGCTCACTATCCATCAGTAAGTTTGCATACCCTTTAATATTGAGTAAAGGGGATTGGAAATCATGTGACACATCACTAATGAACTCCTTGCGAATACGGTCATTTTCACTGAGTCTCTCTGTCATGTGCTGAAAGCTTTTAGCAAGCTGACCAATCTCATCTCGACGGCTAATATCAAGAGTACCCGAAAATTTTTCTTCACCGACCTTTTTCGCCGCTATTGTCAGCTTTGTAATTGGCTCAATCAGCTTCTTCGCGACGATCAACATCGATAGAAGACTAACAACTGCCATTACAATAACCATGCCACCCAATAAGATGTGAACTTCTGTGAAAAGCAGTTTAAGATCTGGTCTCATAAAGAGCGCATAGGTTTTATCATTGTATGTAAATGGAACGCCTACAGTGTTCGCCAATTCATCCGAAAAAAAACCAGTCATAAATGTTTCCGCCTTTAAATCACGCATACCATGATAAGGTTTTCCACCTAACACCCTTTCGACTGATGTAGCCCTAAGGTTTTCAACCCGAAATGGAGCGCCATACATTGTTGCATCCCCATCTTCATCGACAACAAAAATCTTATAACCCGCTACCGCTTGTGTCTTGAAATAATTGTCCAGATTGGAGTGTCCGTCGGATTCAATATATTCCACCATTGCGAGAGCGATATTCATATTCTTCGTATCGTTTTGTTCTTTCAATTGTTGATGATAATATGTATTCACTACAAGAAATGCAATGACTGTACTTGTAAGCATGATTCCTGTTGTAAAGGAAAGAAACTTCCCATATAGAGACCTCATGATTCCAAGACCTCAAGCTTATAGCCAACCCCTCGGACTGTAGCTATCTTAATACCCTCAAGCTTGTCTCTTAGACGTTTAATATGAACATTCAACGTCTGCTCATCCCCCTGATAGTCAAAGCCCCAAACCCGTTCGATAAGGAAATTCCGTTCAAAGACCTGATTCGGCTTTGATGCAAGAACTGATAAGAGCTCAAATTCTTTCAAAGGTAGCAAAAGAACTCTTTTCCCGATGGACACTTCATAGCTTTGCCGATTTATTCTCAAAGGACCGACTTGAATTATTACATCTACAGCTTTGTCATATCTCCTTAGAATCGCATTAATTCGAAATAGCAGCTCTTTCGGCTCAAACGGCTTAACGACATAATCATCTGAACCTGCCAAAAAACCTTTTTCCTTGTCCTCTAACTCACCTTTTGCCGTCAGTAATAGGACTGGGATATCCCCTATCTCACGCAATCTTCTTGTCAACTCATACCCATCCATTTTTGGCATCATCACATCGACGACCGCCAAGTCAGGAAACTGCTCATCAATCCTCTCAAGCGCTTCCAAACCATTGGCAGCCTTTATCACTTCATAACCCTCATGGGATAGATGAATAGTTACGAGTTCCAAGATATTTATGTCATCATCTACTACAAGTATTCTCATTATCTTACCTTCCTTTTAGCCGAAGTCCTTAATTCTGCATTTAAAAGTCCCGAAACCATAAGGATGACAGCAGTAAAATAAAACCAAAGAACAAGCAATATGATTCCCGACAACTGGCCATACAATTTTGTATAATCAACATTTGCCACGTAGTTTCCAAAGAATAGGGAAAATAATTGCCAGCCAATTGCTGAAAAAAGTGCTCCGGGTAAAACTTCTTTTACTTTCATTCTACCTGTTGGAACCAATTTGTAAAACAATAGGAAAAACAGAATAAGGAATAGCGTCCCTAATCCCCACTTCACTAACGGCCAAATATAAAGCCAGCCTCTCCACTGTTCTACCGCATCATAGTAGGTAACCAGTTCATGTAACGCCCTTTCCACCAATGGGAGAAACAACGACAAAGAAAGAACTAACATGAATAATAAAGTTACACCTAAGTCTCGGATTAACACTTTCCAAAATGCATAGCGTCTTATATAGCCATTTGCCTGATCAAGAGAACGGGCCAACGACTGTACAGCAACTGAAGAAATCCAGAAAGCTATTATTAGACTCGTATAGAAAACATTTCCTTGCACTTTAAAAATGATCAACCGTACATTCTGCTCAATGATTAGATACGCCTCACTAGGGGCAAACGGTTTAATGAAAGTTAAAAACGTCTCTTCATTGACGGGTAAATAACTGAGCAATGAAAACAGGAAAATGAGGAAAGGAAACATCGATAATAGTAAATAATACGCGGTCTGTGCCGCCTGATCAAAAAAGCGTTCCTTTAAAAAACGTAATAGTACTTTTTGAATTACCAACATCCTCACCTCCTTCCCTCAATATACCCTATTCTTAATTAAGAAATGGAATGCGGAAAAATTTTATTTTGAAAAGAGGGAGGGGATTTTGGAGGTAGGTTGGGCGCGGGGGACGGTTCTTGAGCGTGGGAGCAGACGTGTTGGGCGCAGGATGGGATTCTTGAGCGTGGGAGCAGACATGTTGAGCGCAGGACGGGATTCTTGAGCGTGGGAGCAGACGTGTTGAGCGCAGGACGGGATTCTTGAGCGTGGGAGCAGACGTGTTGAGCGCAGAGAGGAGATTCTTGAGCGTAGAAGAAGTATCTCGACAGATCTCTATATTTATTTTTTTAAACACAAAAAAACCACCCCCACAGGGATGGTCTTTGCCCGGCGACGTCCTACTCTCACAGGGGGAAGCCCCCTACTACCATCGGCGCTGAAGAGCTTAACTTCCGTGTTCGGGATGGGAACGGGTGTGACCTCTTCGCCTTCGTCACCAGACTATGTAAGAACGATTTTGTTCGTTCAAAACTGGATAAAAGAGACATTGTTGCTACTTCAAGTTCAACCATACTTCATAACTTTAAGGTTAAGTCCTCGATCGATTAGTATCCGTCAGCTGCACGTGTCGCCACGCTTCCACCCCGGACCTA
>NZ_JBHSRM010000012.1:0-153811 GCF_042658975.1 Sporosarcina thermotolerans
ATCATTGAAAACTTTTTTTCTGTATTTAACGACCAAAACAAGATGATAATACAGTAAGAACACTGAATGGTTGTTGCTATCTAATTTCATTGTAGTGTCAGCCTTTCTATTGCTTAACACTAATTATACTATTAAAATACTAAGTATTCAAACAAATTAATCTTTAGGCTTATGCCTAACCGACATTCATCTCCCACTTACTCATTGGGCTTTGCCCTTCACATTCCTTGAAGTGGGAGTCTTCTGTCGGAAATTGATAAATTAAAAGTACTTTCATCAATTTTCCACTCACCGAATTGAATATTTATGTTTCGGTCAAGTTTATTTTGTGAGTCAAAACCAAAAAACATTTCTTTCGTTTCTTCATTATAATAAATCCCCATTATTTTCAAGTAAAATCTATTATCATTAATTAACGGTATTTGGATACCTGTATTGTCATCCGGCTCCCCAGCCCATTCTTTCCACTGTTCTTTAGACCACGTATCCATTTTACTTTTATCATATGTCTTCTGTGTAAATTCAACATTAACAATTTCACGTCGATCAGTCATCGTTTTATTCCCCCTAAAAAATAAATAACCAAAACTATCGGTCAACAATCTCATTTAACCGAACAGGCTTAAAGCCTTTTCCTAGAATTGCACCACTTTCAGGAATACAGTTATTACGAATGACTCTCATCTTCTTTGCTATAAATTTCATAAGCAAAATATCCAAATAAAAAACCTATCCCAGGTCCCCAGGTCATTGCAGATAGTAAGGAAATTGCTGAAAATATGCTTAATAGTACAGCAACAGCAATACCAATCATCATTCCGAATGGTATTAAACTATCCAATAAATTTTGAGCGCCTTTTGTTTTTTTCTTACCCAGGGTGCCATCCTCATATTTATGTTTCATTCTTAGAATTACAAATACTGAAATTCCTCCCATTATTACAAGGGGCAATACAGCACGCGCAAAATCCAATGCTAAACCCATATTATAATCCACCTTTCGGTTTGCTGTAGATAGCTCATTTAAAACAATATACTATCTAATAGCCAATAGTACTTGCCTCTGGACATCTTCAAAATACCTCCGCCTTTTTTGCTAGACAAAATCTTAAACATTCATCTATAACCCAAAAGCATATAGAAGTTATGATCGATGCAATAAAAAACATTTCATAACTTCTCCAGAATTGGCTAAAATCCCGTATTAATGTTTGGGACTCAAATAAAAGTCCTACGATAAATATAAATCCCAAACCAAAGATAGCGTGGATAACAAAAGACCAACATATCCGCTGATTATTTGAAAACCGCTTAGTTAATTTTTCTGATAGAAGTGACACAGGAAGTCCGTTCAGTAATATAACGGGAATTGCAAACCAACTTATAAAGAACGCCATTGGAAAAACGGCTAACAGTTCTTCTCCGTCTGCATATACAAACCAAGCAGCAATAAGTAAGATTGATAACAACGAGGCAAAAGTCAGAGTTAAAATGTTCCTTTTTAGCATACTCACCCTCCTTTCCTTTCTACTCTTCAACAAACAAAACAACCTTTTAACTTATTTTACCATAGATTTACCTAAATCTTTTGAAAGCTTATCATCCGTCTTGAAGTAGTGTATGGTTCCAGGTTCTGAAGCAATTCGAAATTCTATGACTTCCCGTAGAGTGAGTGCAACTTTCCATAGACCGGCCCCAACTTCCCATAGACCGACGCGGACTTCCCATAGAATGCAGCAGACTTCCCGTAGACCGATGCGGACTTCCCATAGACTCGAAACGACTTCCCGTAGATTCGTCGACTGCCCTCCCGGAGCGGAAATCAACGTGGCCCATCATCATTATTAGTTTTTTTAATGAATTCCAATTACCATAGTCATTATTTGTTGTATACTTAAATAAGGTCTATTGATTAGGACGGTGATAAATTTGGAACATGTCAAAACGTATAATGCAATGGAAATCAAACATAAGAACGGAAACCTTATAATCGAAGGCCCAATTCCCGGAAAGGAATTAGCAAGTCTCGATTTCCATAAGGACCTAATAGCATTCAGACCTCCAGAACAGCAACACAAAGCGTTAATTGAAATTGCTGATCTTCCTGAAGGCAGAATCATTGTTGCTCGTGATAATAATGAGATAGTCGGCTATGTTACCTATTTGTATCCGGATCCCCTCGAAAGATGGTCACACGGGAAAATGGAAAACCTTATCGAATTAGGAGCAATCGAAGTCATTCCCAAATATCGCAGTGGTGGCGTTGGAAAAACCTTACTTGAAGTCTCAATGATGGATGATGCGATGGAGGATTATATAATCCTGACAACAGAGTACTATTGGCATTGGGATTTAAAAGGAACAAAATTGAATGTATGGGAATATCGAAAAGTGATGGAAAAGATGATGAATCACGGCGGTCTCGTATACTACGCAACTGACGACCCCGAAATAAGTTCACATCCTGCAAATTGCTTAATGGCCAAAATTGGAAAGCGAGTAGATCAGGAATCGGTTCAGGAATTTGATAGTTTGCGATTCATGAATCGTTTCATGTATTGATAGGAGGTAGTTAAGAATGCTTATCGAGGAAATTATGAAGAGGAACGTCTTTTCACTTTCACCCCACCATACCGTCAAAGACGCATTGTCAATTATGCAGGAAAAGAAAATCCGGCATCTTCCAATCGTTTCAGAAACGACGGAACTGCTTGGAATCATAACTGATCGAGATATGAAAGAAGTGTTACCCTCCCTTTATTCTGATACGACGGATGTAACCGTTTACAAAAAAACTTTATCCGAAATAATGACAAAGAATCCGATTACCGGGCATCCCATGGACTTTGTCGAGGAGGCAGCGGTTGTTTTTTATGATAATCAAATCGGTTGTCTTCCAATTGTGTCAAACAACAAATTGGTCGGCATCTTAACAGAGACCGACCTTCTGTATAAATATATTGAATTAACAGGTGCCCATCAACCGGGCTCACAAATCGAAGTGCGTGTCCCTAACATTCCAGGCATTCTGTTTGAAGTATCCAAAGTGTTTTACGAGCATAAAATAAACGTCCAAAGTATACTCGTCTATCCGGATAAAGAAAATGAAGATAATAAAATTCTCGTTATTCGACTTAAAACAATGAATCCACTTAATGTTATTAAAGGGTTAAAGAATAATGGATTTGAGGTTTTATGGCCGAATGTTCCAGGCATGGACTTATGAAAAAAGAAGCGGTATTCATCTATTCAAAAGAACAACTTGGATACACATTTTCCGAATCCCATCCTTTCAATCAAAAAAGACTTGTGCTAACTTTGGATCTGTTAAAGAAAATAAACGCAATAAACGATGAAGATATCATCGCTCCAAGGATTGCAACGGACGAAGAACTTTTATTGGTGCACGATCAGCGATTTATAGATATTGTAAAAAGGGCTGGCAAAGGACAAGTTAGTGATGATATCGGCTCTGTTTATGGTATCGGCACAGAAGACACTCCCATCTTCCCAAATATGCACGAAGCAAGTGCAATGCTTGTAGGGGGAACTTTGACTGCAGTTGATGAAGTGATGGAAGGCAGGTCAAAATATGCTGTGAACCTCGGCGGCGGGCTTCATCACGGGTTCAGTGGCAAAGCATCGGGATTTTGCGTCTATAACGACAGTTCGGTCGCCATTAAATACATGCAAAAAAAATACGGAGCACGGGTACTTTACATAGACACCGATGCACATCACGGCGATGGAGTCCAATGGACCTTTTACGATGACCCAGACGTTTGCACACTTTCCATTCATGAAACAGGCAGATACCTTTTCCCCGGCACAGGCAGTGTCACGGAACGCGGCAATGGAAAAGGATATGGGACTTCATTCAACTTCCCGATTGATGCATTCACCGAGGACGAATCATTTCTTGAAATTTATAAAACCGCCATCGAGGAAGTAGCAGCTTTCTTCAAACCCGATGTCATTCTGACACAAAACGGAGCTGACGCGCATTACTTCGACCCATTAACACATTTATACGGGACGACGGAAATCTTTGAACAAATACCAAGGATTGCAAGAGAAATTGCAGAGCGATATTGTGAGGGCCGATGGATTGCCGTTGGCGGTGGTGGATACGATATTTGGCGAGTCGTGCCAAGAGCATGGTCACAAATTTGGTTAGCCATGAAACAAATCCCTGCCCCAACCGGCAACCTACCCGAGGATTGGCTCAACGCTTGGGGGAACCAATCCCCTGTCCCACTTATCAAAACATGGCAAGACCCAAAACCATTATACGACCCAATTCCAAGAAAGGCCGAAATAACAGAAAAAAACACCCAAATGCTAATCAAAGCACTACACATCATTCGGAATCAACAATAGTTCTATAAACTGTTGCTATGCGTTTCAGTCGGACTTTTCGGTGACAATTATTCTTTAGCTAAAAGTTAGGATAGAAAGTGAGTGTTCTTTTTAGGATTGAGCTGTATGTAAAGGACATTGAAGAATCATTGATATTTCATCATTTTTGAAGCTTAGTGGTGATAAACCTCGTACAAGTGGTGATAACAGTCCTCTGAGTGGTGATAAACATACCCTAAGTGGTGATAAAGTCGGCTTGAGTGGTGATAACCGCTTTTCTGGTTTAAAAATGCCAATCTGAGGAGAATTTGTCAGTGTTTATGGCATACCATATCCAAAATAACGATATTGTGTGTTACTCTTTTTACGATTTGGCGCGTTTGTAGTACAGAAGCAGACTCGTAGTTGATTGTAGCGGAAGACGGCCGACTCCGGGAGGATTAGCGAGAGCCGTAACGAAGAACGGCTCTTGCGAGTGAAGCGTAGCGAAAAGGAGCACGTCTTTGCTCTGACAGGTGAAACAACCAACGGCAGCGAAGCGAACGGGTTGGTTCACCGCACGCCCTCCGGAAAGCGTGCCGTCTGAAGCGCAAATCAACGTGCTGCACGGTTTTTCAGTTGAGAAATCTTCATAAACGAGTCTTTAGTAACTTCCATAAATAAAAGCTGTTCCGGTTATTTTGTCCAGCTCCAGGCGTTAGATGCTCGGGTCATAAGGCAAAGCTGCTATGTGGCAAAGAGCGCCACGCCGCATCTTTGCCTTATGCCTGTCGCATCTGGGCAAGCGCCTTCCGCTTTTCGTTTCCCCAGAACAGCTTTTATCACTTCGTCGATTGACGTTCCTCTATACGGTGCGGCAAAATAACACTAACATCATCAACCTCTTCACCATTCATCAACTTCGTCAACAACCGCATCGAAACTGCCCCTAAATCGTACAAAGGAACAACAACTGCAGACAGCTGCGGTCTAACTACTCTCGACAATAGTGTATGTTGGAAACAAATCATCTCAATATCATCAGGCACCGATAAACCATCATCTCTTAGCCCATTCATAATACCAACAGCAATTTCATCATTCCCAGCAAAAATACCTGTCGGCCTCTCATCCAAATCACGAATCAACTTCCACTTTTCATACGCATCATCATACGTATTATTCGTTTCTATGAAATACTCATCAATAAGTGGTAAATTAGCTTCTTTCAATGCCTTTTCGTAACCTACCTTCTTGCAAAGACGATTGATATCCCTGGATAGAGGTCCGGATACATAAGCAATTCGTTTATGTCCATTTTCAATCAATTTCTTAACCGCTTGATAGGCTGCATCTTCATGATCGATATTCACTGTCGGCAAATTCGTGCCAGCGTCAAGAGTACCGGCTAACACAACTGGAACATTTGCTGTCGCCATTTCTTTCCGAATTTCGTCAGACAGGGAGTCACTCATGAAAATTACACCATCAACTTGTTTTCCAAGATGATCTTCAAAAAGTTCAACTTCCCTTGTTGGACGTTTATCTGAATTGGAAAGGATAATATTGTATTCATACATCGTTGCTATATCCGCAATACCGCGGGAAAGTTCTGCATAGTAGCTTTTCGAAATGTCCGGGACGATGACACCTATAGTTGTTGTTTTTTTACTGGCAAGTCCTCTTGCCACTGCGTTTGGTCGATAACCAAGGCGCTCGATGCAATCTAACACCTTTTTACGCGTTGCCGGCTTTACATTTTGGTTGCCGTTCACAACACGAGATACTGTCGCCATCGAAACATTCGCTTCTCTTGCTACATCATAAATTGTTACTGACATTATCGAATCTCCTTCCCTTCATTATGATTATGTATTCGTTTACTCTTATTATAATCAAAGCACCGGTACCTTAAAAGGTCCGGCGCTTTTTACAGAAAGTTCCTACTGCATTTCCACTTTTCAAATGGTTTGATGTGTATTCATAAACCTTTGTAGCTCCGCATAGAACTCGTCGAACTGTTTAATATCCATTTGCTGTGCAGCATCGGATAATGCAACTGCTGGATCAGGATGCACTTCAGCCATAACTCCATCTGCACCTACAGCGATAGCCGCCTTTGCAGTTGGAAGCAATAAGTCCTTCCTTCCAGTTGAATGAGTAACATCAACGAATACTGGTAAATGGGTTTCTTGTTTTAAGATTGGAACAGCTGAGATGTCCAATGTGTTACGCGTCGCACGTTCGTACGTACGGATACCACGTTCGCATAGCATAATTTGGCTATTCCCTTTAGAAATGATATATTCAGCCGCATGAATGAATTCATCAATCGTTGCAGCTAAGCCTCGTTTTAATAGAACTGGTTTATTCGCCATACCTGCTTCCTTCAACAATTCGAAGTTCTGCATGTTACGGGCACCTATTTGGATAACATCTATATAATCCAAAGCCTCTTCCAAATGGGATGGTGTGATAATTTCAGTTACAATGGACAATCCCGTTTCGTCTGATACGCGCTTTAGGATTTTCAATCCTTCAAGACCAAGTCCTTGGAAGTCATAAGGAGACGTACGCGGTTTATATGCACCGCCCCTTAGCATCGTCAATCCTTTAGCTTTAATCGATTGAGCGACTGCCAAAACTTGTTCATACGATTCAACAGCACATGGCCCAAAGACGAATGTAGGAGAACCGTTTCCAATTTCTTCACCGTTTACATTTACAATCGTATCCTCGGGTTTACGTTTACGTGAAACAAGCAGCGCATTACGTTGCTCGTCCTCTTGAATTTCTAAAGCTGACATGAATATCCCTTTAAAAATCTGTTCTAAAATACCATTTGGGATCGGACCTTTGTTTGACTGGACTAGTGCGTTTAGCATCTCTCTTTCACGAATCGGATCGTATCTGTTCACACCTTGCTTTTCCTTGACCCTGCCAATTTCCTGAACAACAGATGTGCGTTCATTGATCAAGTTCAGTATTTGGTTATTCAGCCCATCAACCTGTCTGCGAAGTTCATCCAACCCATTTTGTCTCATCATTATGTCTCCTCCCCATACACATCATTCCCTTTTCGAAGAAGGAATTCTATGTTGCATTTTTGTATAATAGTCCAAGTATAATGAAATGCATTCGAAATGTCACGTCATTTCTGTAAATTGTCACTAATTCACGGAGTTTGATGTGAATCGGCCTAATTTAAAAAGCAGAAGGGAACTTTTTCAGTTTCCCCTCTACCTTCATAAAAAACTTATTATTTCTCTTTTTCAACTGAGATATGATTTTGATTTACATTCTTTTCTTCACCGATATTCTCGCTATTATCGTATGCAACAGTACTGTTTTTTGTTGATTGATGATCCGCAGACTCTTTGTTTTCTTCGGTTTTATTTTCAACAAACTCAATTTGTTCTTCGCCTTCAGACGAAACTGTACCATCGTGCATCGGGACAGATGTTTTATTTGTCATCGACTTTACTTTATCAACGATCTGACCAGATTGCTCTTGGATTGTTTTAGCTAATTCATCTGTCTTTTCTTTGGCAACAGCAGAAATCTCAGTTGCCTTGTCCTTTGCAACTGTACTTAACTCAATACTTTTGTTTTTAATGTGGACAGCTTGGTCTGAAAAGTCGTCACGCATCTCTTTGCCCGTCTTAGGAGCGAGGAATAATGCTGCAGCCGCACCAATCACTCCGCCTACTAAAGCGCCAAGTAGGAAGCTTCCAGCTCCTGAATTATCCTCCTCATAGAAGTCGTCAGTATTGGAGCGATACGGATAATTTACAGGTAGATGTGATGGTTCCCCAAAAGTATTTTTATATTCCTGATTTCCATAATATTGCTGGTTTTGTGCGTCCTTTAGTTTTTCAGTCATGTTAATTCCTCCTAAATATATTTTGGTCACTACTCAGTTTTAGATAGATAACAATTACTTTGGGCTTGGCAATCTTTTTTGATTTGGATCCGACTTATAGACTGTCCAACCTGATGACCGCTCTTCTTTCATTTCCCTTACTTTACCAATGATTCCAAAAGCAACGTTACTCCACTGCACTGCTTGGGCTATTTTATCACTGTTCTTTTCAGCTTCAACAGTAATTGAGTTGGTAATTCGATGAACTGAGCTGTTCAAATTACTGACAGAGTCACCCATCCCTTTTACTGCGTCCACAACAGTGTTCAATTTTTCGGATTTCTGTTGAATATCCTCCGCAAGGGCATTTGTCTTATGAAGGAGTTCAGTTGTCTCCGATGTAATACCCTCCAACTGGTTCGTCAAATTATCCATAGTTTCCGAAACGCTTTTTAGTGTCTTTTTTAATGAACTTAGGGTCATCGCCAGGCTAATACATAAAATCAAAAAAGCCACTGCAGCGACGATGGCCGCAATATACAATAATACTTGCATAGCACTTCCTCCTTCCGATATACATACATAAATAATTTCTACCCTTTAAAGTAGGTAAATAAACTCAGCCATCTTTAACCTTTTTCGACAAACTTTTCAAATCCCCTTTATTTTTTATTAAAGAAATTGTTTTTCATCTAATGAGACTAATCCGGGATTTACAAAAATAAAAAACAGCCAATCCAAACGGATTAGGCTGTTTCCTCTTTTTCGGTATGCTCCGAAAAAACATTCATGTATTTTTGAATATCACCAGCACCCATGAACAAGAAAACTGCATTTCCGTGCACATCAAGTACATCAATATTTTCAAGAGATAGGTGATTAGCTCCTGGAATTTTATCGATTAGATCATTAATTGATAAGTTACCGGATTGCTCGCGCGCGGAACCGAATATATCACATAGATATACGTGATCCGCTGTCTGTAAACTTTCCGCAAACTGTTGGAGTAACGCTGCAGTACGTGTGAAAGTATGAGGCTGGAATATCGCAATGATTTCCTTGTTAGGATATTTCTGCCTCGCCGATTGCAATGTAGCCTTTATCTCAGTCGGATGATGTGCATAGTCATCCACAATTACCCTACCATGTGATTCTGTAACAGAAAAGCGTCTTTTCACACCGTTAAATGTTGCAAGTCTTTCCTTAATACCAGAAGCCGCAATCCCTTCATAATGGCAAAGGGCAATGACGCCAAGGGCATTTAAAATGGCATGGTCACCAGGCAAGAAAATCGTAAACGTATCATAGAACTCATTTCTCACATATACATCGAACATGGTACCCTTTTCGGATTTCTTAATATTTTTCGCTGAAAAATCATTTCCTTCATCAAATCCATAATACACTACAGGGACATTCGCTTGTATTTGTTGTAGATGAATATCATCTCCACAAGCAATAATCGCCTTTTTTACCTTTAAAGCCATTTCCCCGAATGCATCCAGTACATCAGCAAGGTCTTTAAAATAATCCGGATGGTCAAAATCAATATTAGTCATTATGGCGTAATCAGGTTCATAGGCAAGAAAATGCCGCTTGTATTCACATGCTTCAAAAACGAAGTACTCGCTATTCTCAATCCCCCTGCCAGTGCCATCACCAATCAGATAAGAAGTAGGTGAATTGCCGGACAAGACATGCGCCAACAATCCAGTTGTCGAAGTCTTACCGTGTGATCCTGTTATAGCAATTGAGATGAAGTTTTTCATATAATTGCCTAAAAATTCATGATAGCGAATTACGTCAACGCCTGTTTCTTTAGCTTTCACAATTTCAGGATGACTATCAGGGAAAGCATTCCCTGCAATTACTGTCATCCCCGGTTTTATATTATTTTCATCGAATGGTAAAATCGTTATTTTTCTTTCATGCAACGGGTCTTCCGGAAAGAAATACTTCTCTACATCCGAACCTTGTACTGTATGGGAGGAATCATGAAGAATCTGTGCAAGGGAACTCATTCCCGATCCTTTGATTCCCGTAAAATGGAACAATGTCATATTGCAACCTCCCGGGATCGTTTCTGTTCCTATATTCTCAAACATAAAGTAATGCGTTATTCTATAAATTTAAATTTAAACTTGGGATTTATCGGTTCTATTAAGGAATTGATCAAAATCATTTTCCGTTAAAAAAACATCTCGTGGTTTACTTCCCTTTTGCTCTGATATGAAACCTAATTCTTCCATACGATCCATCAATTTAGCCGCACGGTTATAGCCGATGCTAAAATTCCGCTGCAAAAGGGATGTCGAAGCACTTCCCTGATTGATAATAAATTGGCATGCTTCAACAAAAAGTGGGTCGGATTCCTCTTCCTCCATTGCATTGGCTAAAAGATCTTCCTGACCAAATAGGTATTCGGGAGCCGCCTCGTTCTGAACGTGTTCTATTATACGTTCAATTTCGGCATCCGTGACAAATGTACCCTGTAATCGAATCGCTGAAGATTGGCCGTTTCCAAGATATAGCATATCACCTTTACCTAAAAGCCTTTCTGCCCCAGGTGTATCAATGATCGTTCGGGAATCTATTTGGGATGAAACCGAAAAAGCAATACGCGTCGGTACATTCGCCTTTATTGTACCCGTAATAACATCGACGGATGGCCGTTGTGTCGCAATGATTAGATGGATACCACAGGCTCTTGCCTTCTGTGTGATCCGTCCAATTGAAACTTCAACATCCGCCGGTGCCATCATCATCAAGTCCGCAAGCTCGTCAATTACGATTAACAAGTATGGCAGTTTCAATGAGAATTTACGATCCTTTTCAACCATCTCGTTGTACCGTTCAATATTTCTTGCACCAACATGCGCAAATAGTTCATATCGCCGTTCCATTTCGCCAACAGCCCACTTTAAGGCAGCTGTAGCAGCCTTCACATCAGTAATAACTGGACTGATTAAGTGTGGAATGCCATTGAAAGGAGCAAGCTCAACCATTTTCGGGTCAATTAAAAGCATTTTCAAGTCTGTCGGTGATGATTTATAAAGTAAACTAACTAAAATTGAATTTATACACACGGATTTTCCGGACCCAGTAGCCCCTGCAATCATCCCATGTGGCATTTTACGTAAGTCAATCGTAACCGGTTCGCCGGTCAAGCTAAGTCCAAGTACAGCTTCCAACGGTGATTCAGAGTCTTGAAACCTTTTTGTTTCTATGACCTCAGATATTCGAACAGCCCTTGGTTTTCGATTCGGAATTTCAATGCCAATTGAACTGGTTCCAGGGATCGGTGCCTGAATTCGGATATCTTCTGCTGCTAAAGCAAGTTTCAAATCATCGGTTAGATTTCTAACCTTGCTCACTTTCGTTCCATGTCCGACAGTCAATTCAAATCGCGTAACTGTGGGACCCTGTACCGCTTCAATAACATTTGCTTGAATGGAGAAATAGGAAAGTGCCTCTTCCAATTTCGCTGATTGAGTCTGAAGCCATTCTGTATCCTCGATATGCGCTTCGGGCTGTATAAGGAAATCTTTTGAAGGGAATGCGTAATGTGGCAAACTCATTTCTTCATCCAAATTAGATTCCGGCACCTGACTATGAAGATTAGTCTCCGTTTCCTTATTTTCAGAAATACTTTCTTTCGCTTCACGTTCCATTAACTTTTGTTTATCGTTTTTCAACATCAATACATTGAAAGGGACAATTCGTTCCTTTTTCTGCGGCTCCACTTCTTCTGATTCCGTAATTACTTGGGTTGAATCTAAATCATCGGTTTCAGTAGAGTCACTTTGAGTAGGCGATGCATCGGTAGATTCAAGTTCAATCGCTTCGCTTTTTCCCTCAAGAACATTGTCTTCTTCAATCGAAACAATCGTTTCTTGAATTGCTTCAGACTGGTCATTGTCGTCGATTGGCATCTGATCTTTAACTTGACTATCATTTAGATGTGGTACCTCATTAAATCGTTCATTTACTTCAATATCATTATTGGAAGTATGTGCATGATTTTCCGATTCAATGCGGTCAATTTCATCCACCACCTGTATGTCTTTACTAACTTTTTCTTCATATTCATTAACTGCCGTTTTAATCGAGGAAGAACTCAAAGCCAAATCCTCATCTTCAATTTCCAAAGTACTTTCCCGCCGTTTGGTAGGTTTCATATAGCCGTACACAGGAGAAGGAACAGTAGTTGGTGTAAATGGTCGCTTATTCTGTTTGATTACGGTCGTTTTTCTGCTTTCCTCTTTTTCAGTAATTGAGTTTACTTGATTCAGATCAGTTTCAATCACTCTATTAGTAAGGTACTTAGATGATGTAGTCGCCCTATGAATCTTCCCTTTTTCCTTTTCACTTGGCCATCTTTCATTTTTATATAAAGGAATAGGTTTAAAATCTTCTTCATCATCCAATTTTGTCGTAAGTGTTCCTATTTCGTTACTATCATTTTCAGAGTCTGGTTCCCAGCCATATATTTCAGCGTCAGTTATTATTGGAAAACGAAAAGCCGGTTTTTCTTTCGCGTCTTCTACTTTATCATCAACATCGATATCTTCTATAGTATATGTATCTTCGGGTCTTTCATCTTTTTCGGATTCAAATATTTTGTTCATAACTTTTTTAAACCAAGTCAAATCTATCACTCTTTTCAAGTCGATCATTCTATTTTAGCAGGTTTTTGTCGGTTAAATCAATCTGGGGCCCAAAATAAGAAAAACGTACTGTTTTTCACAGTACGTTGGACGGATATTGACGGCAATTCGGGATCACTTCCTGCCAAAAATAACCAAGTTGCTAACTTAAGATCAGCAAGTTAGATACTGAATGGCTCACCAATTCGAGAATCCTCTGGAAGGACTAAGATACCTTTTTCTGTTGGGGCATCCGGCAAATTAAGTTCTTTTGCAGAACAAATCATCCCTGATGATGCAATTCCCCTTAATTCTGCATCACGAATGATCATCCCCGAAGGCATTACAGCTCCAACTTTTGCAACGACCACTTTTTGGCCCTTATCAACATTCGGGGCTCCACAGACGATTTGGAGTTTTTCGTTTCCAACGTCTACAGTGCAAACACTTAATTTATCTGCATTTGGATGCTTATCCTTCTCAATTACAAACCCAACAACGAATTTCGGTGATAGATCCACATCAAGCTCAAGATCGACACCATTTGTTTTTAATGCCTCATTCAGCTTTCCTACAATTTCCTCTGTCGTTTCAACTTGTCCATTTCCGTTGATTTCAACGTATTTTGAAGCATTGAAAACGTTAAATGCAGCAACTTCTTTAGAAGATGCATCCTTTATTAATGTGATATCATTCACAGAAGTAATTTCTGTCTCTTTCGGACGATCAGTCGTAACTTGTACTAAAAGGACGTCCCCAACACTTTTTTGATTGTAAAAGATATTCATTTCTTTTTTCTTTCCTTTCTCGCGACCCGATTTTTCGCCATTATAAAGATAGGTTCTAATTTACCATCTTCATAAATAAATGACAATGATGTAACTGGAACAGCCCCCACTGTAAAGAACTGCATTGTCATCTGTGCAAGTACATCATAACCCGTGTCATTTCTAATATCGCCGATGATAAGCACATCTTGATGGGGGACGGAAACAGTCATATGACCTTCGATTTCCCCTTCCATTTCTTTTAGGAAGGCCTGGTTCAATATACGGCTTGCGTCATAACCATCATTATTATTAACAAAGTAAAACACATTATCTGCCACTTCATCTTTCTTCATATTCGTCGGCAATGATCTTACCTTGAACATGGCTGACTCCATTATTTCTTGCTCTGACATACCAAGAGCATCCAACATTGTTTCATCTATCAATCGATAAGTAGTGCCTAAATCCAGTGCGTAAAAGATCCTTGTCTCTGCCGTATGGTCTTTGACGATAAATCTATTCCCAGCTTTGGAGGTTTGAGGAAAAGAAGTGGACCGGATTACCGGGTAAATCGCACCTTCTTTACTGAATCCTTCTGACTGTTCGATTTCCATTGCATTAAATGTTTCTTTAATGGTGTAAATCACTTCATTAATTGCGGATTCTTGTTTCGTTTCATATTTCGCAAGGATTTCTGGTAATGAAATATCCATTCCCTTTTTCAAAACGCTATGCTCCAACCTTACTTTGTCCGTTTTTCTATCGAAACGCCATTCTAATTCTTTTGACGGAAGACGTTCTTTCAATAACTCTACAAGCTTAGATGAATTCATATTCATCATCCTTTCTAAAAATAAGCGGCCGCTCGCCGCTTCGCATGTTGCGCCGTGTGACCGCCTATATTATAAAATTATTGCAAGCCTTGCTCAATGGAACGTACAATTTCCATCATATTGGCCATCTTGCTTTCTATGTTCTTCTTTTTAGTAATTGTTGTTAGTTTAATCCCACCGACACTTGTTATAAGTTCGACTTGATCTTCACCTTTGTTCAAAATGGATGCAAAGCCAAAATAGCCATCATCAGTGAATATTTCTTCATAGCGGACAGATTTATCGTTTCTTTCCAATAGGTCGTAAAACAGGCGGCTCTCCCTGTTTTCATTTGGATTGATGAAAAGAAGAAAGGTTTCATCACCTTTTTTCATGATAATATTTTGTCCATTGGAACTTTTAGAAATCGTAAAACCGGCTGGCTTATACAAGGAAACATTCTCAACTTCAGCATTAACGGCTTTGTCATTTAGTTCGAATGCAGTTTTTGCGGCTGCAATTCCGTCCAGAGCCTTTTCTTCGAGGGTTTTCCCACAAGCGCTAAGTACTGTTATTGAGAGTAGTGTCAGGAATAGGAATTTCCATATGCGGAACATTCGGCTTCCTCCAATCTATTTAAATAGCCGATATCTATTTTAAAGATAATAATCGACATATGCAAATATAGCAGTTCAGCGTGATGTTTGGTGGAACTTCAACTGGCCTATTAATAACTGCATGATATGTTCGAAAAGCAGGTCGCGGGTGACTGAGTGGGCTGTGAACATGCCAATTGCACCTTCACTATGGCGAATGCCGCTCGCTTGGAAATATTCGTCGACGACGACTCCTAATTCTTTTCCTTTATGTATTTCTGCAGCAATGCTATTTGGCAAAGGGATTTGGGCACCGGCAGCTGTGAATTTTTCACCGGAAGGTAAAACGAGTGCACCCCAGTTGCAAAGGAACATTTCGTTATCGAGCATTCGGACGCCGCCTTCGAGACCAATTCCGATTGCCCCAACGTGTTCATTTGCAGCATTTATTGCTCGATTTAATGCACCTGTTCGTGTTTCTTCATCTCCGATGGGCTGATCTTTCACTCCGGATGATACCTTCACTTCATGGAGTTCAGAAGTTGGGAAATGTTTAGCTATAATTGTACGAGCCGCCTTAACTTTTGCCCGGTTAGTCGATCCAATGATGAATTTCATGCGATTCTCCTTTCGTTGCGGGAATAAATGAGCGATTCTGGGATTAAACGAGCGGTTTCCGGATTAAACGAGCGCTTCCTGGAATAAACGAGCGCTTCCGGAAATAAACGAGCGCTTCTGAAATTAAACGAGCGGTTTCCGGAATAAACGAGCGCTTCTGAGATTAAACGAGCGGTTTCCGGAATAAACGAGCGGTTTCCGAAATTAACGAGCGCTTCCGGAAATAAACGGCATCTGCGGAATTTAGTAAACGAAAGACCATCCTGTCATGAAGGATGGTCTTTTGTTTATTATTAGACGTTGCTCTTAATCGTTTCAACTGTTGTTTTATCGCAAGCTTTGACAAGTTTTACAAGAAGCTCTTTTGCCGCAGCATAATCATCCGTGTGAATGATGGATGCAGCTGTGTGAATGTATCTTGAACAAATACCAATGACAGCACTTGGTACGCCTTCATTTGAAACGTGAACTTGACCGGCATCCGTTCCACCTTGGGAAATGAAGTACTGATAAGGGATTTTATGCGTTTCAGCTGTATCGAGGATGAACTCTCTCATTCCACGATGCGTCACCATTGAACGGTCAAAAATACGAAGAAGCGTACCTTTTCCAAGCTGGCCAAATTCGTTTTTATTGCCAGAAGCGTCGTTTGCTGGGCTTGCATCCAATGCGAAGAAAAGATCTGGATTGATCATTCTTGCAGCTGCTTGAGCTCCACGAAGACCTACTTCTTCCATAACGTTTGCTCCTGAGTAAAGAGTATTCGGAAGCTTTTCGCCATGAACCTCTTTCAAAAGTTCAATTGCCAAACCGCAGCCATAGCGGTTGTCCCATGCTTTTGCCAAAATTTTCTTTTCGTTTGCCATCGGTGTAAACGGGCAGATTGGAACGATTTGCTGTCCAGGACGAATACCAATTTTCAAAGCATCGGCTTTATCATCGGCACCAATGTCGATAAGCATATTTTTAATATCCATTGGTTTATTTCGAACTTCATCACTTAGTAGGTGAGGTGGGATTGATCCGATAACACCGACAACTGGACCAGCGTCTGTAATAATTTGAACACGTTGTGCAAGTAATACTTGACTCCACCAACCACCAAGTGGCTGGAAGCGGAGCATTCCGTTATCTGTGATACTTGATACCATGAAGCCAACTTCATCCATATGCCCTGCTACCATGATTCTTGGACCGTCTTCTGGACCTTTACGGACACCGAACACTCCTCCAAGATTATCTTGAATGAGTTCATCAGAATACTTCCCAAGTTCTTCACGCATGTAAGCACGAACAAGGTGTTCATTGCCTGGTGCACCAGGTAATTCAGTAAGTGTTTTAAACATTGTTAATGTTTCGTTATTCATGAAAAGTTTCCCCCAATTCATTATGTACTCCCTTAAGTATAATGCAGGAGTCAAAAACTATCCATCACGAATATTTAGCTTTGCGAATTAATTTTACCGAAGCAGGATTTTAATGCTTTTCACCGAATCGAATGTAAAATCACCACTGAAATATGGTACACTTGGGTAAGATTGATTGAGATTGATGAGGGGGTTTCAAACTATGAAAGTGAAAGATTTCGTATCAGGAGTCTTAACAGGTGTAGCAGCTGGACTGATTGTTAATCAGGCTTTTGAAAAGCTGAACCCGAAAACTCCAGCAGAACGTGTCTTAAATGATGTAAAGGAAGCTTTCAAAAAAGAGGGGCCTATTGATGGATCATGGATTGTCATGAAACCAGAACCGTTTACGAACAATGTCTTATCGATGGAAGTATATAGGGGCGGCATTTCGCGGATTAGAAATGGCGAACTTGAACAATTTGAATTCGCAGCAAATGCAGAAACAGGCACTGTTGTAGAATTGATTCAGAAGTAAAATGAAGTAAAAAATACCGTCACACATTTTCCATGTGACGGTATTTTTTATTTAGTCCGGGCAACTGATTCTGTAATTTCCTTGCCGCTTTCATCCCATTGGACAAGACGGTAAACTGCATCATGATAAAAGATGAATCGATAATGGTTTGCCAAGGCTTCTTTCATCAGTTTTTCCTTCGCAAAGATTGACGTCATTGGATAGTCGTCATAAGCAAGCACCCATAGCGGATTGCTGTGTGCATGTGTTGGCATGATATCTCCCATATGCAAGATCGTTTCATTGTTTTGGGTTAGTTTGATGACGCTATGGCCGTCACTATGGCCTCCAGTATGAATCATTTCAATCCCAGGAACTATAGTTGTATGTTCATTGAATGTTTTCACCTGATGCTGGATAGGCTCCCAATTCTCTTTCCAATATGTGTTTCTTGAGCGGATATTCGGGTTTCTCATTTCATCCCATTCGACTGCTGAAACATGAATTTCTGCGTTCGGAAAAACCGAGACAAGCTTTTCATCCACCCAGCCTGTTAAGCCTGCGGCGTGGTCGTTATGAAGATGCGTCATTAAGATAATATCGATATCCTCAGGCTTCAAACCAAGCTCCGTTAGACTTTCCTCAAGCTTCGTCTCCTCACGCACACCAAGATTACGCTTCATTTTTTCAGATAGCTTCCCTTTACCTATTCCACTATCTATCAGGATGTTTTTCCCTTCATAGGAGATGAGAATAGGATCTGTTCTGAGTTCGATCAAGTTATTCTCATCCACTTCATATTTCCGGGACCATAATGCCTTAGGAACCACTCCGAACATGGTACCTCCATCAAGAAAGTTCACACCACCATCAAGCCAAGTAATTTTCATATCGTGAAATATATATGTATCCAACCAAAACATCCCCTTTCTTGCATTTCCCTAATTGTTAAACATTGCCTCCAACCGATAAATAGGTTGTCCCTTTGCCGAGAATTTCTCTTCGTATTCCGTCATGATGTTATCCTCAGGCATTTCTGCGTGTAGATCTAAGGAGACATCTTTCAATATCATGCCATAAGAAGACATGGAAACAAGTGAGTATTCAAATAGTTTGCGGTTATCCGTTTTGAAGTGGATTTCACCTTTTTTCTTCAAAACCTCCTCATATCTTGCCAAAAATGATTCATGCGTAAGTCTTCTTTTTGCATGTCGGGTTTTTGGCCATGGATCTGAAAAGTTTAGATAAATACGATCCAACTCTCGAGCCTTAAATAAGTCCTCCATATTAGCACCATTTCCCCGAAGTAATCTCAGGTTCGATGGTTTTCCCGCCTCTATGGCCTTTTCCAAAGCGGATACAATAACATTATCAAAATGTTCAATACCGATATAGTTAATGTCCGGATTCGCTAATGCCATTCCGATGACGAATTGACCTTTACCAGTACCTACTTCTACATGGATTGGGTTTTCATTGTTGAAAATCGCCTTCCAATCCTTCACTGCTCCTTCTTCTTCGTTGATTAGTACATCTGGATGTTCTGCCATGAAGTCTTTTGCCCATGGTTTATTGCGCAGCCTCATTTTATTTACACTCATTTCTTTTCGTTTTTATCGTTGTCATTCATTTAATCCAGCCTGCTGAATGCTGTAGTCTGGACATTATCCAAAATCGACTGGGCCGCCTTGAATTGGTTGAACTTCATTGGAAAAGTGGATTGTTGGAGTGATGTGAACCATTCATTATACGTCCGGCGGTCTATAATTTTAATATCAAACGGGGATCCGGGATAATCGATGTACCCGTTTCTTGATAGTACGAATTTCTTAATAGGGAAGTCAATTCCTTGGGTACTGAAAATCCCCGAGATGATTTTCTCCATTCGATTAAGCCCAATTAGAGGATTAAGGATCCTTGATTCCTTGGTACCAACCTTTTTCGTCCAAAAACGATCTCCATTAGCAACATACGCTGCAATATCTTCCTGTTCCACTATTGTGATGCACAGACATTCGAGTGGGGTTACCAATATAATATCCACTTCAACCGGGGCTTTCTTCACTTGAAGGATTGGATAATAGAATAGCAGAAAACTGTCGGGCAGTTGCTGGGTAAAGCTTCTAAGCAAATTATCTCCCATGAACCTCGCACTTAGGTGAGATGTTTCCCGCAATGTAGAGCTTGCCCATTTCAACTGGAAATGAAATAGCTGATCTAAAAAGAGCTTGCGAAGATGTTCAAGATTGCCGGGGTTTGATAAGACGTAAGGATTAAATCCGAAATTTTCCAACTCACTCACTTCATCCGTCACGACATCCATTTCATCAGTCTCAGCCTCAAACTCTCTTTCCTTTCTCCTTCCAAACAAACTGAAAAGAGGGGTAAGCCAATTCCCCTCCCTCAGCTGCTCCTCCTCCACTTCAGGAATTTCTTCCCTGCCCGGGAATTCCGCTCCGTTCTGCCATTGGAGCTTCATCCTTTCCCATTGGGACTTTTTAAGCCTGATATATTGTGTAGGATAATGTGATAAATCATTTTCATAGCGGGAAATATAATCAAGCAGTTTGACGAGCTGCGCCAAATCCATCAACTCCGTTCAATTGACAATAATCATTCTCCTACTACTGAAACAGGAATCTGACGGGTAAAAGCCTCTTGTAATTTCTTTGTTATAGGACCAGGTTCGCCTGACCCAATCGCTTTCCCATCAATCATAATAACTGGTGTAATTTCTGCTGTCGTAGAAGTCATGAAAAACTCATCCATTTCAAGAGCTTCGTCAGGTGAGAATGTTTCTTCTTTTACAGTTATTCCGTTTTGTTCGCATAATTTTAATACAACTCGACGGGTGATTCCATTTAGAATGAGATTTGATGCAGGATGTGTGTAAACAACACCATCTTTGATACCAAACATATTAGAAGAAGATCCTTCTGTCACAATACCATCCCGTACGAAAATCGCTTCGGCACATCCTGCTTCATAAGCTTCCTGTTTAGCAAGGACATTCCCTAATAAGTTCAAGCTCTTAATATCACAACGGAGCCATCGAATATCGTCAACAATTATCGTCCGTACTCCATTTTCGATAGTTTTCATCGGTCTTGGATTATGGACCGCATACGCTGTTACAACAGGTGCAGTTCCGGGGTTCGGGAACTGATGTACCCTCGCAGCAACTCCGCGGGTCACTTGCATATAAATATGCCCTGTCACGATTCCATTAACCTTAACCAATTCCTTGGCAATGTCAATTAACTGCTGTTCGGAATAAGGAACGGTCATTTTAACTTTTGAAGCACTTTGAAATAGACGCTCGATATGCTCCTCTGCAGTATATAATTCACCATCATATACTTTTACGACTTCGTAAACACCGTCTCCAAAATAATAGCCTCTATCGTCAATGGAAACGTTAATACTATCCTTCGCTAAAAATTGCCCGTCGATAAAGTGAATCATTATCTTTCCCCTTCCTCATTAGACACTAAACGGCTGATTGCCGCCGCGTATATGGCTGTCGCCTTTATAAGGTCCTCTATATATACATATTCATCCGCTTGGTGGGCAACATCTTCCCTACCCGGGAAAAGCATGCCGAAAGCGACTCCTTTATCCAACACACGTGCGTACGTACCGCCACCGATTGATAAAAGTTCAGCCTCTTCACCTGTGTATGCTGTATAAACTTCCTGCAATGTTTTAATGAACGGGTCATTTGCATCCACATGATGTGGTTTTGAATTGGATTTCACCTCTAAGTTGAAAGGAGAATCTACAAGCACATCAGTACATTTGTCAACTTTCTCCTCAAACGGATACGTAACCGAATAGCGCATGCTTACGTTAACTCGTCCACCTTCTTCAGGTGTATAAGAAACGATACCTGCATTCAAAGTCGTATCACCTGATATTTCATCATTGAAATCTAGGCCAAGATAGCGTCCACGTGTTTCATTTCCAAATGCATCCACAATGAATTGTGTGAATTCCTTTGATGCTCCATCTGTGAAGATTTCATTCAGGAAGGAGGCCAACACAACAGCTGCATTCACACCCTTATTGGGCTCCATCGCATGAGCGGATTTCCCGTTGACACTTATCGTTGTCTCGTGATCATTTCCGTTTGCTGTTGCACCGTAATCATAGGAATCCATAAAGCTTTCAAACCGATCCTTAATTTCAGCGAATCCAATACCAATGACTGCTTGAGCATGGTCAGGCACCATATTCGTCCGATTTCCTGATTTGAAGTCAAGTAATTGTCCATCTGGCGTATTCGTTTTTTGTGAAAAGACCAATGATGAAATTCCCTTTTCGGCATTGATAATCGGGAAATCTGCATCCGGTGCAAACCCGATTGTCGGCATCTCTTCTTTTTCAAAATAGCGTCTAACACAACGGAATCCACTTTCCTCATCAGTTCCAATAATGAGACGTACCCGTTTATTCAGAGGGATGCCGGCTTCTTTCACCATTTTCATGGCATGCCAAGCAGCAATTGTCGGGCCTTTATCATCGATTGCGCCACGTCCAAACAACTTCCCATCAGCTACACTACCCTCGAACGGCCCGTAAGTCCAGTTACTTCCGGCCGGTACGACATCTACGTGACAAAGGATCCCTAATAGTTCATCGCCTTCGCCCATTTCGATATGCCCTGCCATATTGTCGATATTTTTGACGGTAAAACCAGCTTTCCTACCTTCCTCTAAAAGCCAATCCAGCGCACGCTTTGGCTCGGGACCGAACGGCGCTTCCTCTCTGGACAAACCTTCATCTAATACAGAAGGAATAGAAATCAACTGCTTTAAATCATCAATTACAAAATCCTGTTTTTCCAATGCTTGTTCTTTCCAATTTACCAACTTAGGCACCCTCTTTCCTATTATCTTATTTTCACATGTTCAGCTTGGAAAATAAAGTACCAAGCAAAATTTACATTGAATTAACAAAAAATTCTTTTACTATCGCCGAAAATAAGCTATAATTATATTATCGGAACATTTATCCGATACAGCGTTCTGCTGAAAGGAGTGCATTGTCAGGGGCCAATTTCAACTTGCATAGGTAACATTCAATAGTCTCATGCCCATAGATTTGGAAAATGAAGATGAAGGAGTGGTTCCACAGTTGAATACCGCTACTGATCGTATGCTTATCCGTATTAAGGATGTCTACTTGTACATTCTTGATCGGGGCATGGTTACAACCGAAAACGTAGTAGAAGAATTCGGCATCACAAGCCGCACCGCACAACGGGATTTGAACGTTCTTGAATATAATGAACTCATAACAAGCCCAACCCGCGGAAAATGGACAACAACTCAGAAAAAAGTTAAATTACCCTTATGACAACACTCAACTCAAAAGCGTAGGGCGCCTGCTTAGAGGCGACAGGCATAAGGCGAAGATACGGAGTGGCGGTCTTTGCCACGCAGTAGCTTTGACTTATGACCCCGAGCCTCTGGCGCCCGGAGCTAGACGACTCAAAAGCGTAGGGCGCCTGCTTAGGCCCGACAAGCGCTGGAAGAAAAACCGGAAAGGCGGTCTTTGCCTTTTTGGTTTTTCTTCCAGCGACTCGAGGGACTGGCGCCCGGAGCTAGACGACACTCAAAAGCGTAGGGCGGCGTTTAGCCTCGACAGGCGCTGGAGGACTTGAAAGAAAAGGCGCTCTTTGCCTTTTCTTTCAAGGGCGAAGCGACCCGAGAGGCTGCCGCCCGGAGCTAGACGTTAACACATGCGAGAAATTGAAAAAGCTGAACTGTCAATCCAGTTCAGCTTTTTCATTGCGAAGTAAAGCCAATTCATCTTCCTTTAATTCACGATATTCCCCAAGCTTCAACCCTTCATCTAACTGCAACGGTCCCATCGATAGGCGTTTAAGATAGATAACCCGCTTACCCACAGCCTCGAACATACGCTTAACCTGATGGAATTTCCCTTCAGTAATTGTCAGTTCGATTTCGGATACATCGGCAGATTTTAAAATCCGAAGCTTGCCAGGTTTGGTGAAATAACCGTCGTCAAGCGTCACCCCTTCAGAAAACCTCGCAATATCTTCTTCAGTGACGACTCCTTCAATATGCGCATAATACGTTTTCGGAACTTCTTTCTTCGGTGATAATAATTCATGGGTCAGCTTTCCGTCATTGGTGATTAACAACAGGCCTTCCGTGTCCTTATCAAGACGGCCAACCGGGAAAGGCTCAAAATGTCTGTACTCATTATCCAATAAATCAATGACAGTCCGATCCCGAAGGTCTTCTGTCGCCGATATAACCCCTTGCGGTTTATGCATCATTAAGTATATGAATTCCCTATATACGATCCGCTCACCAAGGATCGTTACTTCATCCAATTCTGGATCAACGTGAAGCGCAGGGTCCTTCACCTGTTCACTATTCACCTGTATTGCGCCTTTCTTCAGAAGCTGGCGCACTTCTTTACGCGAGCCGAATCCCATATTCGCGAGTAATTTATCCAAACGCATTGATTATCCTCCAAACCCTAACTTCTTCGTAATTCTCGTTAAACGATCACCAAATAACTTTTGAGCAAGACCTGATTTTAACGCCAAGGCTCCATACACAGTTGCCCCAACAAAAGCACAAATCAGAACGTAAAGCAGCGCTTGCATTTTACCACCAACTGGACTGATTGCAAGTAATCCTTTTAAAGTAAAGTGGACTGCAATAAACATAATAACGTTGAAAATCCCGATAAGGATCAATCGCCTGAACACCATTCTCGAATGGTAATTGAGCACCTTCGATATCACAAACAGATTAATGGAAACTGCTATTCCATATCCGATTGTTGTTGCAGCTATCGCGCCGTTCACTTCGAAAAGCTTGATAAGAGGGATATTCAAAATCATTTTAACCAGTAAGCCCGTAAGCGATGTAAAGACAATCCATTTATGTTTATCGATCCCTTGAAGGATGGCAGCTGTTACGGTGAAGAGTCCAAACAGGATTGCGACTGGTGCATATGTAGCCAGCACATCGGCACCGATTGAATTTTCGCTATAGAAAAATGTATATATTTCATTTGAAAGGATTATCAGTCCGAGGACCATCGGAACTGTCAGAAACAGCATGATCTGGTATGTTTGGTCGAGTGACCTGCTGATTCCCTTCTGATCTTTTTTCGTGTAGAAACCTGTTATGACAGGAATTAATGCCATTGAAAACCCTGTCGCAACCATTACGGGTATCATGACAACCTTATGTGTCAAAAAGTTGAGCATCGTAAAATACATAGTCGTGACGTCTTTTAAACCAATTGATTTCATCGCATCTTTGAATGTGATCATATCCACGAATTGATATAAGGGATTGATAACGCCAACAAGAACGAAAGGTATTGTATAACCGATAACTTCTTTGTACATATCGAAAAAAGTAATATCACTTGCCGGTGGACTGCTCTCATACAGTTGCTTGAACTCGGGTTTGTATTTCAACCAGTATTTATACAAAACAACCAGCCCCGCCAACGCACCGATGAAAGCTGCAAACACAGCAAATTTAACAGCTATCCTTGGCGAGAGATCTAAAACATTCACTACGATGAACGCCCCAAGAAGCACGACAATAATCCTAACAATTTGTTCAATAAGCTGTGAAACGGAAGTCGGCTCAAACTTCTGATTTCCTTGCAAGTAACCACGGACGATACTCATAAGCGGGACGACAAGCAATGCGTAGCTCACCCAGCGAATGACGGATGTGATCTCTGCGATTGTAAAATTTTTGTCGTCAGCATCTATGACGAGATGCGCTATCGGTTCTGCCATGAAAAATAATACTAAGAACGATAATACCCCCGTCACAACCATGACAAGCATTCCGGATTTCATCAGTTTCCGACCGGTAGCGTAATCCCCTACAGCATTATATTTTGATACAAATTTTGAAATGGCCAGTGGTGCACCTGAAATCGCAACAGCTAACGCCAAATTATAAGGAATGTATGCATATTGATATAAACCAACATTCTCCTCACCAACAATGGCATAAAACGGAATAACATATAAAAGACCGAGCGCCTTGGATAAAAAGAGCCCGATTGTTAAAATGGCCGTGCCTTTTACAAGGTTTGATGACATATTTGATCCTTCCAATCTTAAGAACTACTTGACAAAGCTACTTATCAGTTTAACCCCAGCCGACACTTTTCACAATGATTAACTGAATTCAGCCTATGTTCCACCCCTACAAAAATTGACGGATCGAATAGTTACTCCTAATAGGATAAAAATGCAAATCCAGGCTGAATTAAGTTAACCCTCCGGGGGATGTCACAGATTTTCAAAGGAGCTTTTCGAGCAAGCTCGAAAAAATCTGGACACAATTCCGCCAAGGCGGAATTGATTGGACAGTTCATGTATAATGGAGAAAAACTGAAAGTGTGGTTCCATTTATGTATGACGTTATTATCATCGGTGGGGGTCCCTCAGGGTTAATGGCCTCCATCGCTGCAGCCGAAAAGGGAGGCAAGGTCCTTCTTTTGGATAAAGGAAAAAAACTTGGCAATAAACTATCCATTTCAGGGGGCGGACGGTGTAACGTTACAAACCGTTTGCCACTCGAAGAAATCGTTAAGAACATCCCTGGAAACGGGAGATTTTTATACGGCCCATTTTCCGTTTTCAACAATGAGGATATAATCGCATTCTTCGAAGGGCTTGGCGTTCCTTTGAAAGAGGAAGATCACGGCAGGATGTTTCCCGTCTCAAATAACGCTAAGGATGTCGTGAATGCATTGCTTAGTGAGATGGATCGTCTGAATGTCGAAGTGCGGTTATCTACTCGTGTTAAGAAACTATTGATGGATGATGAGAGGATTTTAGGCGTTCGTCTTGAAGATGGGGAAGAAATCCGTGCAAATGCGGTAGTGGTTGCTGTTGGTGGAAAAGCAGTCCCACAAACCGGCAGTACAGGGGACGGATATCCTTGGGCTGAAAAAGCAGGTCATACTGTGACTGAATTGTATCCAACTGAAGTCCCTTTATTGTCCGGCGAACCATTTATCCAATCAAAAGAATTACAAGGACTTGCACTACGCGACGTCGCTGTATCCGTATTGAACGCCAAGGGAAAAACATTGGTTACACATCAGATGGATATGTTATTCACCCACTTCGGATTAAGCGGTCCTGCGATATTACGGTGCAGCCAGTTTGTCGTGAAGGAACGGATGAAAAACGGTGCGAAGCCTGTTGAGATGCGGATTGATTCCTTGCCATCGATGAATGAAGAAAAGGCATTTCAAATGATTTACGCTATGTTGAAGGAAGATCCGAAGAAAGCGATTAAGAATAGTTTGAAGGGTGTCGCCCCTGAACGTTGGCTTCTGTTTTTATTCGAAAGGGCAGAAATTGATGCAGCTGATACTGGCGCAGGAATATCAAATGAAAAAATCCGTAAGTTGGCTGGCTTGTTAAAGGGCTTTCCAATGACGGTTAATGGTACGCAGCCGATTGAAAAGGCATTCGTCACAGGTGGGGGGATATCCACGAAGGAGATCGAACCGAAGACGATGGCTTCACGTAAAAAAGACGGACTTTTCTTCTGCGGAGAGATATTGGATATCCATGGTTATACAGGTGGATATAATATTACATCTGCGCTTGTTACAGGACGGATTGCGGGGATGAGTGCCGGAGCGTTTGCGAGGGATTGAGTTTGTAATGTAGGCGGCAGATTATTCGGTGCAGAATCCGATTCTTGAGCGCGGAAAGACGATTCTCGAGCGAGGATGACAGTTCTTGGGCTCGGGATGGATTCCTTTGAACAATAGTATCTCTCACCGATAAGATTTCAACAAAAAAATCCACGGAAAAAGAATTTACTCTTTCCCGTGGATTTTTCATTTATTAAACAGCAACAATATTGACCAATCTACCAGGAATTGCAATAACTTTCTTCAATTCCTTCCCATCGATCCATTGCTTCACTTGATCATCTTCAAGCGCGACTTTCTCTAATTCTTCCTTTGTAATATCTTTAGCAACATTGATCTTCGCACGGACTTTACCGTTGATTTGTACAGCTACTTCCACTGTATCATCGAATAGTTTCGATTCATCGAAGGACGGCCATGCAACATAGCAAATCGATTCGCTATGACCTAACTTCTCCCATAGCTCTTCCGCAAGATGCGGAGTGATCGGTGAAATCATGATGACGAAGCCTTCAACAAATTCTTTAGGAATCGAGTCGACTTTATAGCCTTCATTGATGAACACCATCATCTGCGAAATTGCAGTGTTATTGCGCATTCCTTCGAAGTCCTCAGTCACTTTTTTCACAGTTTGGTGATACACCTTTTCAAGTGCGCCACCCGGCGTGCCTCCGATTTTCGAGCTAAGCGTTCCATCTTCATTGACGAATAGTCGCCAGATGCGATCCAAGAAACGGCGCGCTCCATCAAGGCCGTTCGTTGACCATTCTTTTGATGCGTCAAGTGGACCCATGAACATTTCGTATAGGCGAAGTGTATCCGCTCCATGCGAATGGACGATATCGTCAGGATTGATGACGTTGCCAAGAGACTTAGACATTTTCACATGTCCTTCTCCAAGGATCATTCCTTGGTTGAACAGCTTTTGGAATGGCTCCTTCGTTGGAACGACACCGATATCATAAAGCACTTTATGCCAGAAACGAGCATATAGAAGGTGAAGTACCGCATGCTCCGCTCCGCCGACGTAAATGTCAACCGGCAACCAGCGTTCTGCAAGCTTCGGATCAATCAGCATTTCATCATTATCCGGGTCGATATAACGCAGATAGTACCAGCAGCTTCCTGCCCATTGCGGCATTGTATTCGTTTCACGGCGGCCTTTCATGCCAGTTTCCGGATCAACGACGTTAACCCACTCTTCGATATTTGCAAGCGGAGATTCACCTGTTCCACTTGGCTTGATATTATCCGTCTTCGGTAGCATTAACGGAAGTTCGGATTCATCGACCGTAGTCATGGAACCGTCTTCCCAATGAATGACTGGGATTGGTTCACCCCAATAACGTTGTCTTGAGAATAGCCAATCGCGAAGACGGTACGTGATCTTCTTCTCGCCTTTTCCGTTTTCAACGAACCAAGCAATTGCCTTTTCGATTGCTTCTTCTTTGCCCAACCCATCCAAGAAACCAGAATTGATATGCTCGCCGTCGCCAACATAAGCTTCCTTCGTAACATCGCCACCGGCAACGACTTCTACGATTGGCAATTTGAATTCAACCGCAAACTCATAATCCCTCTCGTCATGTGCAGGAACTGCCATGATCGCACCCGTACCATATGAAGCAAGCACATAATCCGCAATCCAGATCGGCATCTTCTCGCCGCTTGCTGGGTTGATTGCATAAGAGCCTGTGAATACGCCCGTCTTCTCTTTCGCAAGATCTGTACGTTCTAAGTCACTCTTCGTTTTCACTTTATCCAAATAAGCGTCAACTGCTGCCTGTTGTTCAGCAGTCGTAATTTGCTTAACAAGCTTATGCTCAGGAGCAAGTACCGCATATGTCGCACCGAAAATCGTATCCGGACGAGTTGTGAAAGCTTCGAATGAAAGATCTGTTCCGCCAATTTCGAATGTCAACTGAGCACCTTCAGAACGACCGATCCAGTTCCGTTGCATATCCTTCAAGCTATCCGGCCAGTCAAGATCATCCAAATCTTCAAGTAGGCGATCCGCATATTCCGTAATACGCAATACCCATTGACGCATCGGACGACGTTCTACTGGATGGCCACCACGTTCCGATTTCCCGTCGATTACTTCTTCATTCGCAAGGACAGTTCCAAGTGCAGGACACCAGTTTACAGGCACTTCATCAATATACGCCAAGCCTTTTTTAAACAGTTGGATGAAAATCCATTGCGTCCATTTGTAGTACTTCGGATCTGTTGTATTCACTTCACGATCCCAGTCATAAGAGAACCCAAGATCATCCATTTGGCGTTTGAACGTCGCAATATTTTTCGCGGTGAACTCAGCAGGGTCATTACCCGTATCAATTGCATATTGCTCGGCTGGAAGACCAAATGCATCCCATCCCATCGGGTGAAGGACATTATGACCTTGCTTTCTTTTGAATGAACTTAAAATATCCGTTGCGATATAGCCAAGTGGATGTCCGACGTGAAGTCCTGCACCTGACGGATATGGGAACATATCAAGGGCGTAGAATTTCGGCTTTGATTCATCGTTGACCATTTTGTATGTCTTATTGTCTTTCCAATACTGTTGCCACTTCTTCTCGATTTGTACATGTTGATAACTCATTCTGATTCATTCCTTTCCATTACAAACAAAATCGCGTTTTGCGGGAATTAAAAAACTCCCGTCCCTTAAAGATAAGGGACGAGAGGTATGTATACTCCCGCGGTGCCACCCAAATTGACGGCAATGCCGCCCAACTTGTTTCCTTAACGCGGAAAACGGCACCGGTTACTTTTCGTTCACCGATACAGGCTCATAGGCGAGTTCATCGTAGTCGTACAGGCTCGCACCAACCGCCTGCTCTCTTCAATCGACCGTACCGATTACTAGTTCCTCTTCACTGCCAACGCTATTTGAATTCAGTTTATTGTAGTGTACCCGAAATTGTTCCAATTTACAACTAGATGTCTAATAATTTGATGGAAGCCGCTACAAAGCAGGTGAGTCCAAGGTCCTTTTTTGGTAATAAATTTCCGGATTCAATAGATAACTATGCATATTCAATAGATAACTCTTTCGATTCGATAGATATGTTGTCTGATTCAATAGATAAAAATAATGCCAAGCTCATTAACGAGGATTTGGCATTTAGTGATCAACCAATATTCACTTTTAATTCAGCTTCTGTCGAGTTAATGACGTCTTCGACAGTGAACCCCTCGAAAACTTCCTTCAGTTCCAAGCCTTCCGGTGTCACGTCAATTAAAGCTCTTTCCGTGATGATTTTATGGACAACGCCTTTTCCTGTCAAAGGAAGTGAGCATTCTTTTTTAATCTTAGCTGATCCGTCTTTTGCAACATGATCCATGATGACGATGATCTTCTTTGCGCCATGCACAAGATCCATCGCGCCGCCCATGCCTTTGATCATCTTTCCAGGAATCATCCAGTTCGCGAGATCCCCTTTTTCGGACACTTCCATTCCACCAAGGATTGCAACATCGACATGTCCGCCACGGATCATTGCGAATGATTCCGCGCTATTGAAGAATGCCGATCCTGGGATTGTCGTAACTGTTTCTTTTCCTGCGTTTATCAGATCAGGATCAACTTCATCCTCCGTCGGGTACGGTCCGATTCCAAGAAGACCATTTTCCGATTGAAGCACAACAGTCTTATCATCCGAAATATAGTTAGCGACCAGTGTTGGCATGCCGATTCCAAGATTTACGTAATCGCCATTGTTAATTTCCTTTTCCGCGCGTCTAGCAATTCTTTCTCTGTAATTAATTGTCGTCATGGTGAACATTCCCCTTCCTTATCGCGTAGTTAACCGCTCAATTCGTTTTTCCTGATCCGCTTGCAATAACCCTTGTACATAGATGCTTGGCGTGTGGATTGTTGCAGGACTTAGTTGCCCCGTTTCTACGATCTCCTCCACTTCAGCAATCGTCACGCGTCCTGCTGCCGCCATCATCGGGTTGAAGTTTTGTGCTGTCTTGTTGTAGATCAAGTTCCCAAGCTTATCCGCCTTTGCTGCGCGGATCAATGCAAAATCGGCAACCAACGCTTCTTCAAGGACATATTCTTTGCCATCAAAAATTCTTGTTTCCTTACCATCGGCTACAGTCGTTCCAACCCCTGCTGGAGTGTAAAAAGCAGGAATTCCAGCACCACCGGCTCGTATCTTTTCCGCAAGCGTTCCTTGAGGAGTCAGCTCAACTTCAATTTCGCCGGATAGGACCTGACGTTCAAATTCTTTGTTTTCCCCAACATATGAACCTATCATCTTTTTAATCTGCTTTTCCTTCAATAAAAGACCTAATCCCCATTCATCTACGCCACAGTTATTCGATATAATCGTCAAATCCTTAACACCCTTTTCGACCAAAGCCAAAATGAGCTGCTCAGGAATTCCAACTAAACCAAAGCCACCTACCATTAAAGTTGAACCATCTTCAATTTGTGAAATCGCTTCCATCGCTGTTGAATAAATCGGTTTCATTTCGCCTGCCCCCTTCAATTACTTGAATAATTGCTACTAGCCTACCTATATTTAATCAAACTATTTTGATTGACGCAATCATCCTTGTTAAAAAACCGGAAATCCTTATTGGATCTCCGGTTTTTGATTGGACGACTTTAGTGGTCGGTCATATAGGATTGTAGTTAAGATTGTAATCACCATAAGGCTTGTAAGCAGCAATAACATCATTTTCATTCCATGAATCTCTACCAAGACACCACCCGCTAATGGTCCTATCATACGACCGATTGTGGCGGCGGAGTTCACAACTCCTTGATAAAATCCATCTTTTCCTTTCGGAGCCAGTTGACTCGCTATCGTTGGGATAACTGGCCATACAATCATTTCGCCGAAAGTAAGAATAACCATCGAAACGACGAACATCTTGAACGAGCCCGCAAAGCTAACAACAATAAACGAGATGATAAAAATGGAAGTACCGATAAGCATTTGTGTTTTCAGCTGTTTTTCAATACGTTTGATAAGTGGTTTGATGATTGGTTGACCGAGCACAATTAGTAATCCATTGATTGTCCAAATTAAACTGTATTCGCGTAATGTTACTCCGATTGACAAAGCATGTGTGGATATAGTTGTTGACCATTGTGAGTAGACAAGCCAAGTGATCAAATAGCCTGTAACTAGGATAAGAAGGGCGTAAAAAGGTGCCTTATACTTAATAGGTGTAGTCTCCCTAATGATATCCGTATGTCGTTCAGGAGCAATTTCCAATTTCTTATATCCGAAGTAAGCGATCACTAAAAACAGGATATAGAACGCAAGATTCGCTGAGAAGATGTAGTCGATATGAACGGATGCAATGAAACCAGCCATTGCAGGACCAATGGCAACTCCGACATTCTGCGCAAGATAAATCGAGTTAAATGCTTTTCGACCGCCTTCAGGCCATACTGTACCAACCATTGCATACATACTTGGAAAAATAATACCACCACTAAATCCTAAAACTGTAAGGAATATTATATAAGGATACCAATTATGATCATAGACAAGATATGCAAGTGCAAGAATTGAGATGACAATGCCGCTAATAATGGATCGGAATCCACCTATCCGGTCGAATAAATAGCCGCCAAGTAAGTTGCCCACAACACCTGCAGCTGAATTCGCCATTAGCACAAGTCCTGCTACTGCCAATGATTTTCCGAGGTATTCATGCATGTAAATTGTATTCAATGGCCATAGAAATGAATTCCCGATGACATTGACAAACATCCCGATGACAAGCAGCCAAACTTTTTTCGGCATACCTGCTGCCTCCGTTCTTCAAGTAAATTCTAATTCAATCATGATTTTATGCAAAATAAAATCCAGCCTTCTGGCAGGATATTTCGAGTGTATTCCTTTTCACACATTCATACAAGACATACTAAATATGTTCTATAATTCAGATGACACCATTCCCAACTATCGTGATACAATCTACTGTTGAGGAGCTGAATCACAATGCAGAAATTCAATTACCCGTTTCCCTCTGAAGGGAAACGTTATCATACATGGTCACGCCATTTGAAAGACGAGTTTGGATGCAAAGTATTTAAAGTTGCATTAGATGCAGGTTTCGATTGCCCCAATCGCGATGGGACTGTTGCATTCGGGGGCTGTACTTTTTGCAGTGTTGCCGGATCAGGAGATTTCGCCGGAGATCGGGTAGATCCAATAGAGGTCCAATTCGCACAAGTTCGTGATAAAATGCATCGTAAATGGAAGGATGGAAAGTATCTTGCCTATTTCCAGGCCTATACAAACACCCATGCACCCCTTCCCGTATTAAAGGAGAAATTCGAGGCTGCACTTGCGCAAGACGGGGTAGTCGGCATGTCAATCGCAACTCGACCGGATTGTTTGCCTGATGATGTTGTTGAATACTTGGCGGAATTAAATGAACGGACCTATTTATGGGTTGAATTAGGATTGCAAACCGTACATGAAAAAACCGCACAATTAGTAAACCGGGCACATGATTTCTCAACATATGTAGAAGGTGTTGAAAAGCTAAGAAAACACGGGATACGCGTCTGTACACATATTATTAACGGTCTGCCATTAGAGGATTATGACATGATGATGGAAACAGCGAGACAAGTCGCCAAGCTTGATGTACAGGGGATAAAAATCCATTTGCTTCATTTATTAAAAGGTACGCCAATGGTAAAACAGTATGAAAAAGGAATGGTCGAGTTCTTAAAGATGGACGAATACATCAACCTTGTAGTCGATCAACTTGAAATACTGCCACCAGAGATGATTGTCCACCGAATTACAGGGGACGGACCGATTGATTTGATGATCGGACCAATGTGGAGTGTTACGAAGTGGGATGTACTGAACGGCATTGATAAAGAAATGGAACGTCGTAATAGCTATCAAGGAAAGTTTTTTGAAAGGATGGTTGAACTCATTTGAGTAAAATTCTATTACATCGCGTCCTCCCGTTTTCAAAGCGATTGATTAGCGAGACTGTTTTTCCCGGGGAAACGGTTGTTGACGCAACTGCCGGCAATGGGAATGATACGTTGTTTTTAGCTGAGCAAGTCGGTACAGAAGGTAAGGTTTTCGCATTCGATATTCAGGAGGCCGCCATTTTAGCAACTGCGGAAAGACTTGGTGACTTAACAGCGCGAACGACTTTAATACTGGATAGTCATGCGAATGTGGATCAGTATGTAGACGAACCGATTGGCGGAGCGATGTTCAACCTTGGGTATCTGCCTTATGCCAATGATAAGTCGATTGTCACTAAACCGGATTCAACAATCACGGCTATCCATAAGCTATTAGGGATGCTTAAAAAAGGTGGAATCATCACGATATCCGTCTATGATGGACATGACGGCGGGAAGGAAGAGCGTGACGCGTTGCTCGACTATGTGAAAACACTTCATCAGGCAGACGTTCACGTGATCCGCTACGAGCTCCTAAACCAAAGAAATAACCCCCCATTTTTAATCGCAATCGAAAAAGTGAGGGATTTTGATGAGGTTGTACAAATAAGTAAATAGGAATTTTGTGTTGAAAGAATAGCCTAAAGTGAGGTATATTTCAGTTGATTGGAGCGAAAGGCGGCGACTCCTGTGGGGTCTTGCGCGAATGGTGAGACCCCGCAGGAGCGTAGCGACGAGGAGGCTCACCCGCGCCCCACGGAAAGCGTCCGCCTGTAGCGGAAATCAACGGTTTCTGACTAATTCATTCCCCTAATTGCCGTAAATCAGCAATCGGTCCAATCTCCTTAAAATCTTCCCTTTCCATTACTGCGATCAGTTTTCTTGCTGTTTCAGAGGCCGTGCTTAAAAGGCCTTGTTCTTTATAGTCAATAAATCGCTCAAGTAACGGGAAATCTTCCGCTTCACTTGACCGGATTGTTTCCTGCATGCCTGTATCGATGATTCCTGGCGCAATTGAGACAATATCGACAGGATATTGGGCTTTCTCCTGTTCAAGAGAAACAACACGGGAAAAATGATCAAGGCCCGCTTTCGTTGTGCAGTACACACCCCATCCTTCATATGGATTCCTTCCCGCACCTGATGATATATTAATTATTCTTTTTTCACCCTCAAAATTTATCAAGCTTCCGATAAACGTATTGGATAAAATCATCGGTGCAGTTAGATTGATCGACATAGCCCTAACTAATTCGTTCTCGTTAACGCTGCCGATTAATCCAATCGGTTCAACCGTTCCGGCGTTATTGATTAAAGTAAATGAGCTTGCCGATGACAGATTTTCTTCAATAATTCGGTTCATCAATTCAGCCAATCCACTTGTTTCCAATAAATCCGCAGTTTCAAATCCTTCATGGCCCGGATTGGTTCTTGCAATCCCAATCACTTTTTCCCCTTTTTCATTCAACTGATTCATCAATTCAAGGCCAATGCCTTTTGACGCACCAGTAATAATATAAATGTTCATCGTTCTTCCCCTTCCAGTGGAACTTGTTGTTGGATTGCCTCCCCAATTTTCGCTTTATTAGGGATCTCAAAATAAGCAATCCAGATATACAATGCAATTGCAATAACTAAGATCAGCCCCAAGATCAATCTCCTTTTTTCCATCCCATCTCCCCATTCCTCTTCTTTCCATATAGTTTACCATGTCATCATATCTATGGGACTACCCAAAAAAATATTAAAAGCCGATTCCCATTTTTTGAAGGAATCGGCCTAATTTCTTATTTTAGTATTTTGATTTTCACGTTTTTTCTTCCCCATTTATATGCTTCGCCTTTTGTTGGGAAGAACACATCAATTTTATTCCCTTTAATAGACCCGCCTGTATCGCCCGCAATCGCATAACCATACCCTTCAACATACACTTTTGTTCCAAGTGGGATGACTGAAGGGTCCACGGCAATCACTTTTAGATCAGGATTTCGTTTTAGATTAATCCCTGTTGAAGTAATTCCTGAACAACCGTTACAATTAGCAGTATAGGCACTTGCTGAAACAGTTATTTCCTCCACAACGGTATCGTCATCAGATCGCGATGGAGTTTTCGATGAATTCTTTTTACTTGTATCGGATTTAGTAACTATCAAATTCTGATTCGGCTTTATAACCGTTGACTTCAAACCATTCCAAGAAACTATTTCATTGACGGTGATATTATGCATTGCCGCAATTTTGTAAAGCGTATCACCTTTTTTGACTTTATACGTTGAAGAAGCCGCAAAACTTTCGGTCGTACTGCCGAACAATAACATTACTGCAAATAGAATCGTTACAATATGTTTTCTCAAGTTTTCTACTCCCCGCCTTTTAGTCTATTTATAGATTATCAGTACAGTATTACAGCAATGTTACAAATTGCATTTATTCTGATTACAAAAGTCAGTCAATTGTTACAGGAAAGGAAGGAATTAAAATGACCGAAATTTTAGTTAGATCAGCCCGACAGGATGAAGCAAAACCCATATCCCATCTGCTTTCAAAATGCCAATGGTTCACTTATCGCAACCTCTATTCAGACATATATATTCAACGCCTGATTAACAAATATTACAATGCCGAACGCATCCAGCGCGAAATCACAACAATCGACAAAAGTTGGCACGGGTATTTTGTTGCTGAAAAGGATGGAAAACTCCTTGGAGTAATCGGAGGAGGGATGGCAGATGATTCAGATGGTGAAATTTATGTCTTCTATATGGACCCCGATTATAGGGGGATGGGGATTGGTACAAGACTATTGGAATTCTATACAAAGATTCAAAAGTATACATATGGTGCTGAGCGCCAATGGGTTTCGGTTGCAAAAGGAAATCTGTACGGCATTCCTTTTTATGAGGCAAAGGGATTTTCATTTAAACGTGAGGAGATTGCATACGGTTCAACAGATGAGGACCAGGATATTTCCCTAGTTTATTCTAGACAAATCAATGAAAAAAAGGAGCATTCCTATTAACAAGGAGTGCTCCTTTCAACTATCTATGGGCCGGTGCTGGTTTCATAATAAGGGCGATGAGGGCTGTGAAGATCATAACAATCAGTACTGGAAGGATCCAGCCTAGACCATCGCTGTAAAACGGAAGTATCGTATTATAGAACGAATCAATAGAAGTGAGCCAGCTTGGCCATTCCGTTTTTTCGTAACCTAACGTGGAATATAATGTTTTAATCCCATCGAAGAGGCTGATTAATAATGCAGTAGCTGTCGCACCAACATAAACGATTCTCGCATGACCGAATAGTGGTGAGGTGAATGTTAGTAACATTAGTACAACGGCCAGTGGGTAAAGCAACATTAGGACCGGGATTGAATAGGTAATAATATTGGCTAAACCAAAGTTCGAAACAACAAAACAAAAGATTGTAAAACCCGTAACGAATGTTTTGTATCCAACTTTCGGGATGATTGTATTGAAATATTCTCCACATGCGGTCATAAGTCCGATACTTGTTGTCAAGCAGGCAAGAATAATTACAATTGCAAGCATAACAGTTCCAATTGTTCCAAAGTAATAAGAAGCCGTCTCACTTAAAACAGGGCCTCCGGTTTCAAATAATCCTAAGCGCTCAGTCGTCGTCGCCCCAAGATACGCGATCCCAACATAGATTAATGCAAGGATACCTGAAGCTACGACGCCGGTTTTCACAGTTGCAGAAAAGATCTGCATCTTATTCTTTAGTCCATATGAACGTAATACATTAATGACGATAATTCCAAATACAAGTGAAGCTAAAGCATCCATTGTATTATAGCCTTCAGTTAATCCTTTTACAAAAGCTCCTTTTGCATAAGCATCAACGGGACTCTGAAACTCCCCCATAGGATTCAAAAATGCAACTATTAATAGGACAAGCAGCAATACTATGATAATCGGAGACATGAGTTTCCCGACACGATCTACAATTTTAGCAGGATTCAAGGAAAGCCATAATGTTATACCGAAAAATAACAATGTAAATATAAACAGCGCAATTTTCGTATAGCCTTCAGGAATAGAAGACGCGATTCCGATTTCGAATGCAACTGCCCCAGTACGAGGTGCAGCAAAAAATGGACCTATCGTTAAATAAAGTAAAGAGGTAAATATCAAACCGTAAATTGGATGTACCCTGCTTGCGAGTTCTTGCAAGTTCCTACTTCCCGAGAAACCCATTGCCAAAATCCCTAAAAGTGGAAGTCCAGCTCCTGTAATAAGAAATCCGACTGTTGCCGGCCAGAGGTTTTCGCCTGAATATTGTCCTAACTGAGCAGGAAATATAAGATTACCAGCACCAAAAAAGAGGGCAAATAACATGACGCCGATAGCTAAATATGAAGAAAATGACAACTTTTTTTGCATGTGTATACTGCTCCCTTCATGATGTTAATATGCAAATTATTGTGTACATTTACTGTAGAAATTTATAATACTCTCTGCTCTCTTAAATTGCAACAGAAAATAAAAAGATTTCACATTTTTTACGATGTTATTATTTTACAATAGAAAAATAGACGGCTTTTTGGGCCGTCTACTTAGTTTATTTAAGGATAAATTTGGTTTCACTATGTCCTTCTCTTGTCTTCTTGACTTCAAGAATTGCAGGTAATGCAGCTTTTAACTCTTCAACGTGAGAAATGACACCAATCATCCTTCCAGACTTTTGCAAGTCAACAAGCGTATCGATTGCCTTCTGCAAAGACTCCTCATCCAATGTCCCAAACCCTTCATCGATGAACATCGTGTCAATCGAGACAGACCCTTGGAAGCTCTGGATAACATCAGCCATCCCTAACGCAAGACTGAGGGACGCATTAAATTTCTCGCCACCCGATAATGTCTTAACATCCCGATTTTGACCGGTATACCCATCATGCACATCCAACCCTAAACCGCTCTGTTTTCCCCTTGTTTCCTGACGATCACTTCGCAATAGCTGAAATTGTCCGTTCGATAAGTCTTTAAGTCTCTCATTCGCGGATTGAATGATACGCTCCAAATAATCGATTTGGATGAATCGTTCGAATGAGAGCTTCAATTCATTTTGACCTCTGATCGTATCATAAAGGTTGGCAATTTTGCCTACCCTTCTTTCAAGCTCATCGATACCTTCACCAGTTCTTTTAATACTTGCTTCCAATGAAACCAAAGCAGTTTTATATTCTGTTGATTTATTCATTTCTGTCCAGGCAGCTTCATACGCTGCTTTCAAACTTTGTACAGTTTCGTGCATCTCTATCAAGTCCACTTTTTCTTTTCCAAGCAAACGGGCATTTAGGTCCACAATCTTTTCCTTTGTCGAATGAAGCCTTTGTTTGAAATCCATCACTTGGTCTTTCAAAATACGTCTTTCTGATTCCGACAATTTCGCTTCCCGATATTCCGTTTCTGAAGTGAATTCGGATAACTCTAAAGCTTCTTTGAATCTGGCTTCGGCATTTGCCTTTTTATCGGAACATTCATCAAATGTTTTTTTACAATGATACTCTGCCGATTCTGCCTTTGTTAGTTTCCCTCTTGCCTCCTCACGTGATTTTTGTACAGACTGCCACGCAATATCCAAACGAGTTTTATTTGATTCAACTTCAGTAATTTTCATTTGCAAGGCAGGCAAGCTACGCATTTCTTCAGGTATTTGGGCTATTTCCCTTTGCAATAAAGTTGTCTCTTTATCTATAAGCGATTTTTGTTCTAAAACCTTTTTTTCGTTCTCAATTTGAGCAATCTGCGTAGCCGCAGCGGTCTCTTCCTGTGACTTTAGCGCCTTTCTTAAGCCAGGCAGTTTATCCCTTGTTGCACGTAAGCGGGCTGCTTGTTCTGTTAATTCCTTTTTGATCGCCGACAGATCTTCAAGATTGCCTTCAATTTGAAGCTCCTTCATTTCCAGCTCTTTCGCTTCCAATTGTTCGAGGTAGTTCTCGTATTTAGCGCAAACCGCCTGGTAAGAACCTTCTATTTTTGTTAATTCGATTTGGCTTCGATCAAGTTCTTCACGTGTTACCGATTCTTCACTATGTCTATGGATCTTTGTCGGGTGGTGCTCACTACCGCAAACCGGACATGGCTCCCCGTCCTGCAACGAATCAGCTAAAAGCGCGGCCTGATTATTCAACCATAAATTTTGCATTAATGTAAAGTCATCTCTCAGCTTACGTACAACAACGGATCCCTTTTCCTTCTGCTGCTTCCACTTCATCACTTCGGCAGTAATTTTCATATGGTCTTGCATAATTTTTAATTCAGATTCAACTCGGCTCATTTTTTCAGTAATTTCGTCCAATGGGATTACATCAAATTCCATCTTTTCAATTTGAGCCTTCATCAGATTTAATTTCTCTTTTTCAACTTCAGACCTTTTCGTCGAAACGATGAATTCTTCATGCGAAACCAGAAGGCGTTGCTCTAAGCTTTTCACGGTCGATTCCTTAATTGCCAATTCCTTTACTGCTGGAAGATGGTCACGTAAACGGATAAGCCGTTCTGTCACTTGCGCCCTTTCTTCTTGTTTAGACTCTTCTTGTTTATACAATACTTCGATCGAATCCAATGACAGTTTTGCTTCTTGCGCTTCCTTTACCGCATGATTCCATTCTTTCAACCTTACTTCAGCTTCATTATGCAACTGTTGGAAATGGCCTTCGATTTCATGGATGACTGCTGCCCGCTCTGCATTGGATATACGTTGTTCTTTTAACGTGACTGATGGAATTTCTGCCGTTAAAGTCTCCATATCCTTATTCAACTGTTCAAGTTGATCAAATTGTTCATTGAGATTTTTCGCTACATGATAGTTAGAAAGCATCTCAGCATGTTTTTCATATGTGAGTTTATATTTCTTTTCATCTTCCACCATTTTTTCCGAATAAAATTCGGCTTCGTTTACTATGCCGTCAAGCACTTGCGACACGTTTCTATATTCATTGGAAAGGACTTCGAAAATCAGGGATTCTCTTTCTGGTATGACAGTAGGAATTTGCCGAATAAACCCTTCAATCTTACTTTTTTCTTCGACCAAACGGTTTTGGGCCTCATCTCGTTTCATCTTCAATCGGTTGACGACTTCACGGTACTCTTCCGTCTTGAAGATTTTTCGCATGATTGTTTCTTTATTCTCCGTGTCGGACGTCAAGAATTTCCTGAATTCCCCTTGTGGAAGCATTACAATCTGACTAAATTGAGCTTGCGTAAAACCAACAAGTTCTTCGATCTTCCGATTAATTTCAGAAACGATTTGACGGTCGACAAATGGGATTTCCCCGTCAGCAGTTAGCTCAAAAAACTCACATCTTGCAGTTGTTTCAGTTTTATTCCCAGCTTTCAAGTATGGGATTTGCCGCATGATTCGATATGTGCGCCGATTGATTTCGAAAATTAATTCGACCGCCGTTTGAGTGGAATCGTCAGCAAAGTCACTTCGCATCGAGCGGGATTCTGATCGGTCTTCACCACTCGCTTGTCCATATAACGCGAAACAAATCGCATCGAAAATTGTTGTTTTCCCTGCTCCAGTAGCTCCCGAGACAACGAATAATCTATGATCTTCAAGGAGTCGAAAATCCACAATTTCCGTTCCCTTGTAAGGCCCAAATGCCGTCATTGTCAATTGAATGGGTTTCATACGTCGGTTCCCCCTTTCACTTCCCGCAATACCTCATCAAAGATCCGTTCTGTCTCGGCATCGGGTTCTATATCATTCATTTGCGTGTAAAAATATCGAAACAGGGTCATATCATCCGGTTTTTCCTGGACTGCTGAATCGTGGCGTTCAAGTGTTGCGGCAGTCCGACCCACATTTCTTTCAATATGCATGGCATTCGGATAAATTGACTTCACTTTTTCCATTGGAAATAAGACAGGTGTAGCATCATGTAATTTCACAAAAACGTAGTCATCACTTGGTGGATGGGTGAGAATTTCATCCATCTCTCCTTCGACGGTTCGCATATCATGTTTTGGCGCAAGCAACCTCTTTTGAACATCGATATTACCTTCTCCATCCATTTCCACAATGTAGAAACCTTTTTTATGATTCTCTTCAGATATTGAATATTTCATAGGTGATCCCGAATATCTAATCGTTTCATTCGACACATGATGTGCCTGGTGCAGATGGCCGAGAGCTGTGTAATGGAACGGTTTGAAAAGTTGTGCAGACACATATTCCGCACCTCCAATTGCCAACGGGCGCTCCGAATCACTTGTATTCTCCTCCTCCTCGCCGTGAGGGGTGACGAAAGCATGTCCTACAAATACATGTCGTGCATCTTCCTTAAATTCGATTTTCTGAATTACACGTTTCATAGCACTATTAAAATCTATTATATTTTCATCTTCATAAACTTGTCTGCATATGGAAGGGTCAGCATATGGGACAAGATGAAAATGGACCTCACCGAATGAATCATTGAATACGACCGGTTTCACCTTATGTTTTAGCCGGCCTTCAATGAAGTATCCGTTTCTTCTCATTAATTCACTGCCAAAGTCCAGTCGACTCGGACTGTCGTGATTACCAGCTACCGCAATGACAGGAGTTTTCAAATCCACAACAATTTCCCGCAATACTTCGTCAAGTAATGTAACTGCATCCGTTGGTGGAACTGCCCGATCATACAAATCTCCTGCAATAAGTATCACATCGGGTTTTTCTTCTTTAATGGCGTCGATGAATTGCCGAAGCACATGACGCTGTCCCTCCGTCATGTATACACCTTTTACCAGTTTGCCTAAATGCCAATCCGCCGTATGGAAAAACTTCAATTCCCCCGCCTCCCGTTTCTTCTATTACCTCTTATTTTACAGGAAACTTGCTTGAATAGGCATTACATCCGTTAAAATAGAAATATTATAATTTCATTAAGCCTGATTTCAGTTTGAAAAAACATCGATTTGATACACAAAACCCGCATTCAAGGCTTCATAGCCTGAATGCGGGTTTTCTTCTGTCAGTCTTGGTAAAACACTTTATCCGTATTGTATTTCGCGCGTAAAGTGTTGATGATGTATGTCTCATAAATTTCGCGTTCCATTGGATCCTCGACAATGATCACAGAAATTTTATTGATTTCGTTTCGGTGATTTTTCACTGGTGAAACAGTATCTTCAAGATGTTTTTTTACGCGTTGGCGAAGCTTGCGTGCTTTACCTGCGAAAAGTAGTTCATCACTTTTATTGTAAAAAAGGATAAGTCCACCTTTGTCACGCGGGATTTCATGGATATCGATGAAGCCATTGATTGGCTTGATTGGCGCTTCGTCACCAGTTATTTTTTGCTCACGCTGGATGATCGTAACATCCGGTTTTGGTATTGTAATTGAAATCAATTTACGCTCACGTCCTCTTCTTTTGTGAAGTTTTATCCTACCACAAAACGGGATGGAAAGCGAAAAGTTATATCTTTGGTGATTTCCCTATGCATCCTACTCATACACTATATAACTACCTAAGAGGAAGGAAGTTATACTTTGGAGGACGTTCCATTAATAATTCATACGAAGATGCTCCCGCACACCTCATCAAAAGTGAAGGTTTATTACCCAGTTATCTCGGATATGGAAGATGCGGCCATTCAAAGGAGCCTAAATCATACGATTATCCATACATTAAATGAAATGCTTGTGAATCAAAATTTCTATGATGATAATCTCGTGGAGATGGTTGCCAATTTTGAAATAAAAACAAATGAGCGAGGGGTTCTTAGCTTAATTCTCATCGTCTATTCATTTACTGGCGGGGCGCATGGGATAACATTCACCAGAGCCTTGACGTTTGATACAAGAACAGGCAAACAATATGAATTGGAAGAGTTGTTCAAAGAGAATAGCGACTATGTGAAAAAGATATCCGATATTATTCGTGAAGATATCAAGAAGTGGAAAATCGAATTACTCGAACCCCCTTTCAAAGAGATCCGTAAAGACCAGGATTTCTATATAGCGGACACTTCAATCGTTATCTTTTTCCAACTGTATGAAATCACTCCTTATTATTGGGGATTCCCGTATTTCCCAATTCCACTTTTAGATTTAAGGGATATTATAAAACCTGATACCCCCCTGGATCGGATGATGGCTTTTACTTAACAATGAAAAACGCGGGCAGTGGAATTTAACTGTCCGCGTTTTTTGGTGATTTCTTATATCGGAAGCCGATGAATATGGCGACTAACCCTAAAATGAATAATGCAAAAGGCCATAATGGAAGGCTTTCTTCATCCTCTGTTTCAGTTTCTTCATGCGGACTACTCACTTCCTGTCCCTCACCTAATGCATTCAAGTCTTCTGTTGCATAGGCAAGTTCGGTTGTTCTGTGGCAAATCGTGGTAGATAATGTATTCGCCACATACATACCACTCATCGTGGCGTAAACAAGATATTTCTTGCCCTTTTCAAAAGGAAGTCCGCAATCTCCATCATGAAGTCCCGTTGTAACTACCGCTTCTGACCCTTCAATCCCCTTCCATACTTCATTAACCTTGAAGTGAATTGTCTTTCCATACCCCCGAATAAGTTTACCGTTTTCAATAATCTCGACGACTTCGCCGGTGAAAACAGCATCCGCCATATCCAAGGCATCTTCAGGCGGCGGTAGCATTGCACATGAGCAAGCAGATGCGTCTAACGGCTTCCACCATAAAAACAGTATGAATAATAGTCCAAATGACAATAAGTATCTTACTTTCAAGCCGACTCCTCCCCTTTAAAGAGTAGACGTTGGCATAAGTGTTTCGTTTCAATATTAATTAACAAACTGGAAGAATTAGAGATTCTTCATTATTCTTCGGCGAGTTGACTGCCGAAGAGACGCTGTACCCTTCGCATTCCTTGAAGTGGGAGTCTGCTGTCGGATATTGATAAAAAACGCGTGCCGTGGAATTTATCTGCACGCGTTTTTTTGTGATTTTTTATATCGGAAGCCGATGAATATGGCGACTAACCCTAAAATGAATAGCACAAACGGCCAAATTGGTAGTGTGGTTTCACCTTTATCTTCTTTCAAACTACTTACTTCCTGTCCCTCACCTAATACGGTTAAATCCTCTGTTGCATAGGCAAATTCCGTTGTTCTGCGGCAAATCGTTGTAGTCAATGTATTCGCCACATACATATCGCCCATCGAAGCGTAAACGAGATACTTCTTGCCCTTTTCAAACGGAAATCCGCAGCCTTCAGTATCAAGTCCTGTTGTAACGACGGCTTCTGACTCGTCAATCCCCTTCCATACTTCATCAACCTTAAAGTGAATTGTTTTACCTTTCCCTCGAACGATGTGTTTACCATTTTCAATAATCTCCACCACTTCGCCGCTAAATACAGCATCCGCCTCAGTGAGTGCTTTTTTCGGTGGTGGCAGAGCGACGCATGAGCAGGCCGAAGCATCTAACGGTTTCCACCACAAAAACAGTATGAACAATAAACCAAATGACAATAAATATCTTACTTTCATGGCGACCCCTCCCATTTAATGAGTAAACGCTAACGCAAGTGTTTCGTTTCAATGTTAATTAACAAACTGGAAGAATTAGAGATTCTTCATTATTCTTCGGAGAGTTGACAGCTGAGGAGACACTGTACGCATTCATTTGGTTTTTATCAAATGGCTTCAGCAGATTCCCTAACGTTTGAATATCCGTATTTTTCGGGTCCAGCCAAATTCCCTCATCCTCTTTTTTCAAAATGACAGGCATCCGATTATGAATCGGTTTCACCAACTCATTTGGTTCCGTCGTAATGGCAGTGCATGTATGGATCAGTTTGCCGTCTGGCGATTTCCACGTTTCCCAGAGTCCAGCGATTGCAAAAAGTTCATCGGTTTTCAGCTTGATGCGCATCGGCACTTTCTCGCCGTCTTTTCTTTGCCATTCATAAAATGAATCCGCTGGAATGATACAACGTTTTTTACTGAAGGCATTTCGATAGCTCGGTTTTTCCGCTAGTGTCTCTGCTCGGGCATTGATCATTTTGTACCCAATCTTCTCGTCCTTCGCCCATGGCGGAATGAGGCCCCATCGTAAATGCCCCAAGCGATTCTTTTCTCCATCATTAATGATTGCTACAACTTGTTGCGATGGAGAAATATTATAGCTTGGAACATAATCGCTTTCTTCAAAAGCGGCTTCAATACGGAATCGTTCCATGATTTCATAGTACGGGGCAAATAAAGTAAAACGACCACACATAAGAATTCTTCCTTTCTTTTGAGACTATTTTGTTAATCGTATCATGAAAATGCGATAGAATCATGATAGGCGTTATGAAAGGATGATCTAATTGAAAAGAACTTTGGTCATTAGTGATATTCACGGAGAACTAAACTTATTTGAAGAGCTACTTAAACAAGTTAACTATGATTCTGATGAAGATCAACTAATCTTATTAGGAGACTATATCGATCGTGGACCTGATTCCAAAGGGGTTCTCGAGAAAGTAATCCAGTTGAAGGAAGCTGGTGCAATTGTATTAAAAGGTAACCATGAGGATATGATGGTCAAAGCAATGTTGACAGATGAAGAAAGGGCTTGGAAAAACTGGACAAACCGTAATGGGGGAAGCCAGACATTGCAAAGCTATGGATTTTCAGAAGAGCAGTTTATCATAAAAGAAGATGAACCGTTCGAAAAACCATCCATCCATTCAGAAAAGCTAAATGAACATATTCAATTCATACAAAGTCTTGACTATTTCGTTGAAACAGACGATGTGATATTCGTGCATGCAGGCGTGCATCCGGAAAAATCCATTACAGATACAGATCCCTATGAACTTATTTGGATCAGAGATATTTTCCATAATGGATATTGTGGGGAGAAAACCGTTATTTTCGGCCATACGCCGACAAAGAATCTACATAAGGATAAGGACAAGCAGGACTACTCCGTATACTTCGGTGAGAATCGTATTATTGGTATAGATGGAGCGGCTGTCTATGGAGGCCAATTAAATTGCTTGGAACTACCAAGCAGAACGGTGTATTGTGTAGAATCCGATAAGTTGAAAGCGATGAAAGAGGGAGATATTCATGACAAACAAACCATATAAAGCATTGGTGACAGATCGAATCTTTTTCGGAGGTGTCGATGCAATTGAAGAGGTAATGGCTAACGAAAAGATTGATGTGATTTACGACTTACGAGCAACTGTAAACGGCGATTTGCCAAGTGAAATCAGTGTCCACCAACCTTTGTTGGATGATGCCGAATCACAAGACGATTCTATCCGCGAGGCTGTAAGTAAAGTGATGGAGGCTTACAAGGAAGGTAAAAACATCTACTTCCATTGTAATACAGGCAGAGGGCGCGGCGGCACTCTCGCTGCAGCAACCTTGCTTGAGTTAGGGAAAGCGGAAAACATCGAAGAAGCCGAAATGATGAGTACAGCCATCCGACCGGAAACCAATATAAAGCCTGCATTTAAGGAAGCTTTAAAAAGGATATACAAGTAAAATGACGAAAGCCGGATTCCATTTGAATCCGGCTTTGCATATTCCAATCAATTTACACGACGTTTTCGGAAAGTCATTATATATAATGCAAGCACTACAAGAACAAGCAGACCTGATAACAAATAAACATTTTGATATCCAAATTGAGAAGCAATAACTCCTAATATAAATGAACCGATAGCTAGTCCTGTGTCAAACAACGTAAAAAATGTTGCAGTCGCATATCCACTTCGATTATGCGATGTTGACTGAATGGCAAGTGTCTGCAAACTCGGAACAAGTGCCCCATAACCCAGTCCAACACACGCCCCTGCGAGAAGGAATAACCCTGCAGAGTTCATGAACGCCAGTATGAAAAATCCAATGAAAAACAATATGAACCCTGGAATCAGGATATACACGGGTCCTTTTTCATCGAAAATTTTCCCAGTTAATGGCCTCGTTATTAGCATGACAGCAGCGAAAACGACGAAAAAGAAGCTTGCAAATGCTAGTAATTCTTTTTCAAGAGCATAAATCGATAAATAGGAAAGAACACTTGCATACGAAAAAGCGATTAAACTTGCTAATAATGCAATTGGAATAGCCTTTTTCTCGAATAGATCATTCCAAGTAAATCGTTTCGATGGTGTTACGGCTCCTTCCACTTTCACATCCGGAATAAGAACAGCCACAACTGCACCAATCAGCATAAGAATGCTCATTAAGATGAACAGAGCATCGTACGAATAAGTTTGGATGATGAACAATGCGATAAAAGGACCGACTACAACGGCCAAATTGGTCGACATGACAAAATATCCAAGACCCGCACCCCGTCTTGTCACTGGAACGATATCAGCCGCGATAGATCCTGCTGCGGTTGTAACAATACTAAACCAAATACCTTGGAAGAAACGCAACGCAAGCAAACCTTCAAACGGAGTAATGAAATAGTAGAGGACGGTACAAATGAGGTAAAAGATTAAACTAATCCAAAGCATCCTTCGTTTCCCAGCTATATCGAGTAACTTGCCTGTAAACGGACGGACAATGATAGCAGATAATAAGAAAATGGTCATCAGTAGACCTGCTTCTTCATCCGTTCGACTTAAAGCGTCTTTTGCATAAAGCGGTAACGTAGATACCAAACCATAAAACACTATGAAAACGGATAAATTCGTTAAGAATAAACTTATAAATGATTTTGTCCAAATCGGTTCTTTATTCAATTAAAAACTCCCCTTCTTATCCAAGTTTTTTTAACAACTTGCCTAAAAGTTCCTCTTCGTCTTTTGTTAGGTTTCTCAAGGAAATTTCTTCAAACTGAATGATGGTTTGTTCAATCTCGGCCATCCTATCTATAGCCTTCCCAGAAAGTCTAACAATTTTCTCACGACGATCCTTGCCTACACTTGTTTCCAACCAACCCATCTGTTCCAAACGGTTGACGGTTCTGGTGATGGTCGGCGCTTCCACATTCAAATACTTCCAAATCTGTGTCAAAGTCATTTCTCCATGTCCATTCACACAATAAATAACAGACCATTGAGCGGCATATAAATCATACTGTTTCAATGCATTATTCAGCTCTTTACTCAATAATCTCGATTTCTGGAACAATTCATGTATTAATGGATTCATTTCCTCACGCCTTTTTATTTACTTAGGTAACTAATATAGTATACTTCGCGGTCCGAAATATGTAAAGAATTATACTAAAATACGAAAATAAAAAACCGCAACCGTTATATGGCACGGAGCGGTTAAATATTAATTTGCAGATGCAGTAATCTTTTGATCCTTCGGCAAACCGAGTCCAACCAAACCGATGAACGGTAAGAAGGAGGCGATGACCATTGTAGGGAAAATTCCGATGGTATCCATTAATGCACCCAGAACGACTGCCCCAATGGCGCCCATTCCGAATGCTAATCCTACTGTCAGACCAGCCATCGTCCCAATTTTACTTGGCACAAGCTCTTGGGCGTAAATGACAGTAACCGAAAAGCTAAGCATGATAAAGAATCCTATCAAAGTCAATAATACACCGACTGCCCATAATGGCATATATGGAAGCATGATACATAAAGGCAAAGGAACGATTAGGGACAACACAATTACGTTTTTACGACCGATTCGATCCGCCATCGGTCCACCGAAAAATGTACCCGCCGCACCTAATGCCATGAATAAGAAGATGTATAGCTGCCCTTGTTCAATCTTTAATCCATAGTCATCCATTAAATAAAAAATGTAAAAGCTTGTAACATTTGTTACGTAGAATGATCTGGCAAAAATAATGATTAACAACAACGTCAATGCAATGCCAATTTGTTTTTTCGTCAGATCCCCGATAGAAGATAGTAAAACTTTTTTGCGATTATTTTTCTTCTCTAAGTCCAACTGTTGTTTATACCAGGCGGAAATTCTTGATAGTATTATTATCCCAAGTGCCGCTACAACGATGAAAATAGCTGCACCCTTCTGTCCAAGGGGCACAAGGACAAATGCACTGATCAAAGGAGCTAAAGCTTGTCCAGAATTTCCGCCGACTTGATAGATCGATTGAGAAAGCCCTCTTTTTGTACCTGCGGCAAGGAAAGATACTCGAGAGCCCTCCGGATGGAAGACAGCTGAGCCAAGGCCTAATAAAATGACAGCTACTAGGATCAGCCAATAGCTTGGGGCAATTGCCAAACCGGCCATACCGATAAGAGAAAACGTCATTCCAATCGGAAGTGCATAAGGCATCGGTTTCTTGTCACTAAAATATCCAACAACCGGTTGAAGAACTGAAGCAACCATATTTAATGCAAAGAAAATAAAGCCAAGTTGGGTGAAACTTAATCCTCTTTCTTTTTCCAAGACAGGAAACATAGCCGGAATAACGGCTTGAAGCGTGTCATTTAGTAAATGACACGCGCCAATTGCAAACATGATTGGATATACTGGGTTTGCGAGATTTTGCGTCTCTTTATTTGAAGTCATATGTATCCCCGCTTTTTTCATAAAATTCGACAATATATGTATAGTATACAGCAACAATTTTCCAGCGCGAGTCCTTTCTTCATTTATTCCATTTCAATTATCGTTTTAGGATATGAAATTTCCGGGTAGATTGAGGGTAAAGTATTCGAAAGGATTGACGTTAATATGTCAATTTTCACTAATGTATCATTGATTGTTTTATTCCCCGCAACACTTTTATTGTTGACGTTAGAAATTGTATTAGGCTCATACAAAGCCCTTTATCCTCAGTGGACAACCAAGCTTGCTATTAGTAATTTGTTTCTTAATATATTATGGATGCTTCTGATTGTCTATTTGCTTCTCAATCCTAATCTAATTCGTCCATATCTTGCGGAATCTTTGGCAAAGGTTTTTCAAAGATCACCCGAAGATATCACTACCCAAGTTTCCCTAATCATCATGGGCGTGGGACTCAGCTCTATTGCAACGACTATTATTGACTCATTCATGGGGTTCAAACATCTCAGGACGGAAAGAATTAAACAGTTATTTAAATAACATATGAAAAAGAGATTGGATTCCCGAAAGAATCCAATCTCTTTTTTAAATTATTCCACTCTACCCTTTTCCGTTCCTGCGACAACAACCGCCGCGGAAGCATCCCCAACAACGTTGACGGAAGTTCTCATCATGTCTAAAATTCGGTCAATCCCTGCAATTAATGCAATCCCTTCAAGTGGCATGTTCACAGATGTGAGAACCATTGCAAGCATGATCATTCCTGCCCCAGGAACTCCCGCTGTTCCAATCGACGCTAAAATTGTAATTAGAACGACAGTCAGTAGTTGCATGAACGATAGTTCCAAACTATAGAACTGGGCGATGAATATGACGGCGACCCCTTGGTAAATCGCAGTTCCGTCCATATTGACGGTTGCCCCCAACGGAAGAACAAAGCTTGATATCTTATTAGGCACTTTCAAGTTTTCATTCGTGTTCTTAATCGTTACAGGCAATGTCCCGGAGCTACTGCACGTACTGAACGCAACAAATGCAGCAGGAGAGATTCCTTTGAAAAATGTTTTAGGATTCATCCCAGCAAATGTTTTTACAGCAGATGAATAGACAAGTACAGCATGCAGGATACAAGCGATATATACAGCAAGAATCACCTTCACTAACGGCAATAGCACGGATAATCCGTATTGGCCGACAACCGGTGCCAACAAACCTAAAATACCGATTGGCGCCACTTTCATGACAATACCCGTTATTTTATACATGATTTCAGCAAAGCCTTCGAAGAACGTGTAAACCGGACGTGCTTTTTCACCGACCAATGTGATGGCAAGGCCAATGAATAAAGCGAAGAAAATGATTTGCAATACATTCCCGGAAGATAATGCAGTGAATGGATTCTCGGGTACGATATTTAGTATCGTCGTAATGGCACTTTGCGGCTCTTTAGTCGCAGCTTCAGGCGCCACAAGCCCCTCCGAAGAAACATCCACACCTTTTCCAGGTGAAATGATAAATGCAACAGTAAGGCCAATGACAATTGCAATTGCGGTCGTCACTAAATAATACGAGACAGTTTTCAATCCAATCCTACCTAACTGCTTAGGATCAGAAGTACTCGCTACACCAACTACTAGTGTAGATAAAATGAGTGGTGCAATAATGAACTTGATAAGCCTTAAAAACAAATCCCCAAACGGTTTTAGAAAATCGATGGAACTGCCAAACACACTTCCTAAAATGATTGCTAAAACAAAGGCAATGAAAATCTGCGTGACAAGATTGAACTTTATCTTCATTCTTCTCCCCTTTCTTATAAATCCTTATACCAACATATACATTTCAGGGAGTTAACATGAATGAATAGTCTATGTATTTAAAAACCCCTTCTCACATTTGTGAGAAGGGGTTTGTAGCAATCAGATCCATCTGCCGACAATCGGGTAATTGTATGTCTCGCCACCAAGGGCTTTTACAATTCCAATAATAGGAACAATTATCGTCATCAATATGAATACAATCAGCATCGGAATACCAATAAGGAAAATAATTAATATTGCCGATATGAATATTAATGCACCCATCACCAATTGGAACAATAATGCCTGGATGGATAGTCTTTTTATCTCCGAATCATCAATAACTAAATAGAGTACGAAAGGGACTAAAAAAGGAGCAAAAAATGCGCTTGCATGTACCAATACTTTTAGGCCGGTTTTTTCCATGATTGAAACCTCCTTTTATGCGTTTCTACTCTATTTTACGGATGAGTGTTTAGGAAGTTTCGTTTTTCAGCTCATTAATTCGTCATATTTTTGATTAAGTTTTTTCACGTCAATCTCTTCAATAACTTTATCGTCTAATTCGTAACGATTCTTTAGCTCTAAAATACGTTTTACACTTTCATCGAGCCTTTCCATGGATATAATTCCTGATTCCACAGCTGCCACCAATGTGTCAAACGTATCTACTTGATTTTGGTAATCCCCGGCAATTAAAAGTAAATCACTACCTGCCAAAAAAGATTGAATGGCCGCTTCAGCCACTGTATACTCATTGACGATTGCACCCATTGTTAAATCATCGGTTATGACAACCCCATTATAATGCATTTCATTCCGTAAAAGATCCGTAATGATTTTCTTCGATAATGAAGAGGGATACTCCTTGTCCAATTCCGGAAATAGTATATGGGCTACCATGATCATATCCACATTTTCATCGATTGCCTTTTGAAAAGGTACTAACTCGGTTTGTTTAAGCTCCTGTAAGCTCTTTTGAATAATAGGCAATGCTTTATGGGAGTCGATATGTGTGTCACCATGGCCCGGAAAATGCTTAACGACGGAAATGATCCCATTATCGGTCATTCCTTTCATAACAGACATACCCAAAGAAGCAACTTTATAAGGGTCGGAAGAGAAGGATCGATCCCCGATTACCGGGTTCTGTGGATTACTATTAACATCTAATACCGGGGCAAAGTTCATATTGTAACCGAATGAGTGAAGAAGCTCGGCAAGATAAATCCCTGTTTCATAAGCAAATGATTCCTTATTCTTTTGTCCAATCAATGAGGCTGCGGGTAATTTCTTCATCCCTGCTGGTATTCGGGAAACTCGTCCACCCTCTTCATCAACCGACAATAATAACTGGATATCATTTCCTTCATTCGCCTTTTTACTATCGTTTAATAATTGTACGATGCCGGATGGTGTAGATATATTTTTGCCTAATAAAATAATTCCTCCGACTTTGTTTTGTCGGATAAGACGGTCAATTTCGCCATTGAATGTTTTCCCCGACATACCAACAATTAATAATTGCCCTATTTTTTCCTCTACGGACATTTCTTCCATCATTAAATCGATACCGGAAAACTCCACTGTAATTGTGTCTGCGACTGAATGTCTTTCAGTGAAGTCTGGAACCTGATGATGGTCCTTTTCAATATTCATTTTAGAACAGCCTGTAAAAAGAAAAAGGGAAAGGACGATTAACCAGCCTACTTGCTTCATCGTCATTCCCTCCTATCTATTTCCAAATTTCCTTCGCACGATCAAGCGTGTCTATTGAAATGCGCCCTTTTAACATTGGGGGCGGACAATGTTTATTATGTTCCGCAATTTTTTCATTCACTTTATCGACTCTTTTTTCCAATTCTACCCGTTCTTCATTCATTATAAACCTGTCGATTTCATACAACATATCACGAATTTCATGCTGTAATTTCAACCAATGCGGTTTATATCCTGCGTCTTTCGCGATGCGTTGAAAATGTTGGAAGGTATCACCTGAAAAATAATCCTTCGGCAACGGTTTTCCGAAGCCTTTCAGGTTTTCCATTCCACCTTCATCAGACTTCTTTTTTAGAATATCACCGATCAGGTCGTTATAGGGAGGCATTGAATTATTATCTGACATCTTGATCCCACTCTTTCATCAGATTTTCATGATTTCATTTTTACCGGATGTATAATCGAGTTTCATCTGTTCAAGTTCAAGCTTCATTTTTTCTGTCTCAATGATGAAATTCTGCTGCTTTAATCTTTCCAGTTCAATCTCTTCACGAACCATATCCGCTTTGAACTTCATTGTTTTCCGCTTGTAATCCGTGATAATAGCAGTGATCGGAACACACATGACGATCCCGACAATTAAAATACCTGTAATGTATCCCATTCCCATACTTCCCTACCCTTCTCTCAGATCTGACCCATTTCAATTATTAAGCTTTCATGACATCATTTTTATCAGATGTATAATCAAGTTTCATCTGTTCCAATTCAAGTTTCATTTTTTCCGTTTCAATAATGAAATTCTGCTGCTTCAATTTCTCCAGTTCAAGCTCTTCCCGAACCAATTCAGTTTTGTATCTTAATGTCTTTTCCCGATGTTCAGTTATGATCGCTACTATTGGAACACACATTACGACCGCTACTATCCAGAATCCGATCATCGTTTTCCACCTTTCCTTTCATCTTTCAGTCCATCGCAGCTCCCATACATACTTATACGGAATTACTTTCTAAAGGTTTCGTCTTCTTTTACTTTGTTATAAATGTCGATGGCATTACAACCCCAACAACTTCACCGCTAACGCATAGAACGTCTCCAGCAAATACCTCTACATTCACTTTCCATTTCTTCGGATGAATCTCTTCAACTGTACCTACTGCCTTTAACACAATCCCCTGTGGTGTCGGCTTCAAATAATTCACATTCAAGGAAGCGGTTACAAAACGTGGAACCTCAGCTCCGTCTCCAGGTTCATGTCCGTTCTTACGATGTAATGCCAATGCGCAAGATCCAGTTCCATGACAATCTACTAGGGATGCAATAACTCCTCCGTATACGAATCCTGGAATCGCTGTGTGCTTTTCTGAAGGCTCATAATATGTAACCGTTTTTTCTCCATCCCAACCAGTTCGGAAATGATGTCCATCTTCATTTAATCGTCCACATCCATAACACCAAGCAAAATCATCAGCATATCCATCTTGTATTGCATTTACCATTTTAGTTGTCATAACGCTCAGCCTCCCTGAATTCTTTGTAGTTTGAATTCTATTATAACATCAAATACTTCATTGTTAATTTTTCTTTCCCCTGAAACATAACATGAGTACTATTCCACATGAGCGACGCCAGCGTATACTATACAAACAGTGACAGGAGGAATTGAATATGAAAATGCGAGCCGTCTTGCTCATTGCGCTATTAATCGGAGGAATTTATGCGATGCTCGAGACTATCAACGATTATAATGAAAAAAGTTTTGATGAATTATTCGAATCAATGAATGCTGAATTCGATTCGCTCACTTTCAATAAACCACCCATGAACGGATCCCCTGCGGAAACCTGGAAAATCATTGATGAAGTTGAAGTGGATGAGTTGCTTAAATTCCTGCAACAATATAGTGTTAAAAAAATCAAATCTGAGGATGTTGATCTTTACGGTTCTATGGATGAGTTGTCAATTAGTTTACAAGATTCGCAAGGCAACAGTCTGACAATTATGGTTGCAGAAAATCTTATTATCCAAAATTCGGCCTTTTATTATGAAATTATTGATGGACCACTTGATATGAACTGGATTGTTCGTTTTATTGTTAGTAATAAATGATTTGTGTATGCCTCCCGCGATAAGTCAAACAGAAACCGATCTGCACGACTTATCGCTACGGCGGATACGAAAAGGTCGCCTATGCTTGAAATCCGTTTAGAATTTATTTTGAAACGTATTGAAAAATCATCGATTTAATCATCGGATTAAGATTTTCGGGTAGTTCTTGAAGTTTGAAAAAACAAGCTTCCGTTGTCTCAACACCATCGGCTTTTAATGCGCCGCCTTGAATGTCTTTTGACACGAACACGATTGTAACAGAATAATACTCATGTCCATTTTTTAATACCGTATGTGTGTGCGACCCCGAGACTACAGTTACAAGGTCAAGCTTCCCGATTTCAATCCCCGTCTCCTCAAGCACTTCCCTTCGACCAGTTTCCTCAGCGGATTCGCCAAGTTCCATGAAGCCTCCAGGAATTCCCCATCGTCCGTCTAAATTTTTCTGTAAAAGGATTTCCCCTTTTTCATTGAACACACCTACTCCAACACCTGTAAGCAATAATGGTCGATTCCCGACCACTTCCCTAATATCCTCTATATATCCCATTTCCCATTTCCCCCTTTATTCACTTTGATTTATATCTGTTTCAATGTTGAACAGATCATAAATGTCCCCGGAATTCTATTGGATATCCCCCCAGGTGAACCTTCAGGAAAAGCCCAATGAATCCCTTTATCTTCTTTCATTTTTCTTATCGTCAATCCTGCATTGATCAAGGCATTTATTACTTCTGATATCGTCCATCTCCTAATGACGTTTTTAGTTAAATTCTCCCGCTTATCTTCTGGTAACAAAGTTGAATAAGCAACATCAACCCCATTACACTCTTCACTAAAATAGTCGCCATCAAGTTTTAGCTCCCCATCCACATAGCGAAGCACTTTTGAAACGAATGGGTGATAATCTCTTACAATAAATAAACCACCTTCTTTCAAATGGTTCGAAACCATTTGGAATAAAGGAGCTAAATCAATAAAATAATGTAATACTCCCATCTCAAGGATAATAATATCGAAAGCAGAAAGTTCTCCCGTTTTTATATCAAGAACATCTTTAACGATGTAATTAATGGAAACACCTGCGGCTTCCGCCAATTCCACGGCATATCGTTTATTATCTTCAGATATATCTACAACTGTGACATCTGCTCCAAGAAGCGCAAAACAGACAGCCTTATTTCCATTGGAGCCCAATAAGTTTAGAACTCTTTTTCCATTTACATCTCCAACTTCATCCAAATAATAACTTACTTTTTTTATTGGATTAGCCTTCAGTTTTTCTGCATAGTGACTTGGAGGACCATGGCGAGATTCCCATGCCTGATATGCGTTTTGGTTCCAACCAATTCTATTTTTCTCACTCATTTGCCTCTGGTTCATAACTTCTCTCCTTTTAGCTTATTAATCAAGCTATCCGGATACAGTATTTTATCCCCGACAATAAAATCCGCTATCTTAACCCAATTCGCAAATGACATATGTTTACCTTCTAAAACTTCAAATTTCTCTTTACTGTAATTTTTCTCTTCTATAAAACCAACACGATACACCTGAATTATTTCATGACCTATTTGTTCATTTATTGCAAAGATATTTTCCATACATCCCATATATCCCTTAATTTCCACTGTAACTTGGAGCTCTTCTTCAAATTCCCTTAAAAGAGCGTCCGTGGATCTTTCACCGAATTCAATCGACCCGCCAATCGGTCGATAATAGGCTCCTACGCCTTTAGAGTGCTTCCCTGTAAATTCTTCGACCAATATTCTACTGCCGGATTGTAAGACACCAATCACTTTGGCCCTCGGGTATTGCTTCAAACCTGCACTCCCTGATAGACATACGGAATCGATGTTTTTAGTAATTTTTTTATCCCTCCCTCATAATAAGGCAGCTCTTCAACCGCTTCATTGAGATCCTTCCACTGAACATCTAAAATCCCATCTCTATCTTGAATGGCAATTTCTCCACCAATCACACCCGTATTGAAGGTGAAAAATAAAACATGATTATTTTCTTTTTGCCTAAATGTCTCATTTACAGCAAGCAGTTTCCCGATTTCAACCGTCAATCCGGTTTCTTCCCACACTTCACGGATTGCCGCTTGTTCCAATGTCTCCCCTTTCTCCACTCCCCCTCCCGGCAACGTCCAATTATTATATTTCTTGTTCTTCACCATAAGAACTTTTCCCTCTTTTAATATGACTGCATACACAACATCTACTCGATTCATTAGTTTAATCCCCCATTTCGTTTATACTAAAATAATAGCCTATCGATGGAGGTCGAACAATGGAATTCAAAAATATCAGTGAACAAATTATACAAAAATACAGAGAGGACGAAACGCTCATGATTCGCCTATTCGTCCAATGGTGCACCAATCACGATTTAGATCCGCAAGCCCTTTATAAAAAAGCATATCCATACCAACTGGAAAACGAAGCCTTAAAGAAAGTAATTGAGAATGATGATGGCTTTGACGAATTTCACATAGACAATGAAACAATGCTTGACGTCCTCCAACTCTTCGGCAATGAAGATTTGGCTTTTGTTGTATCAGAGGAAATTCAACAGCTCTCCAAACTTCAACAAGATTAACTATTATTTCTTCGATGAACCTTACCGGTAGGATAAGAAAAAGCCATCCTCTCCACATGCGGAGAGAATGACTTTCCTTTATAAATCACCAAACTAATAATTACAGTTTTGCCCAACGTTCCTCTAACCAGTTCATAAATTGTACACCCTTGTCGCCTTCATACGCATCAAAGACATCTAAACGCATACGTTTTAGCTTATCCGCAAAGTCTGCCACTGTATGGTCCTTCGGTAAGCTCTTTTTAATCCGTAGGAAAATTTTGTCTGTGTCTTTGATAATATCAAAACGCGCAGGTAATGGCTTCTCTACATTCTCGCCAAACGCCACAAGTGCTTCATAGGCTGCTAATTGCACCTTGTTGACAGTATCATTCTGCATACGATTTTTTAATAAATCAATGACTTTGTCATGTTGATAAGCCGATAACGTTTGGACTGCATCTAAACGCTCTCGCCAGCTAGACGTATAATTGGCCTGTTTTTTTAATGTTTCATACTGCTCAGGTAAAGCTGTTTCAAATTGTTTCAAGTAATTGCACCTCTTTTTTTAACTAAAGGAAAAATGAATTCTTCTTCTGTTTCTTTTATTATACGTTGTCTGGGTGAAAATAGCGAAGAATCGCCTTACGGTAAACCGTATCTTTCAGCAACAAAAATAAGTTTGCTGAATCATTTTTACTTTTCTATTAGTTTGCTATATACTATAATTAGTTCGACTACCGTAATATTAAAAGGGAGAGATGAGAATTGGTTAAAAGCTTACCACCACGTTCTGAAGTAAAAATCGAAGAAACATGGAATTTGCAAGATCTCTTTAAAACCGAAGACGACTACAATGCTGCACTCGTCCAACTTGAAAGTGAAGTCGCTTCATTTGAAGAACGTTTCAAAGGTAAAATGACTGATGAAACTGCAGTTCTTGAAGCGTTAGACGGCTACGCATCCATCATGGGCAAAATGACACCGATTGGCACATATCAAAGCCTATCACTTAGCGTGGACCAAACAAACGACGAAGCACAAATGCGATCAAGCAAATACAGCTCTATCTCTTCAAAGCTTGGAAGCAAACTTTCATTCTTCACAAGTGAGCTTTCCGAAGTATCCAGTGAAATCCTTGAAAAAGCAATGAACCAATCCGACGATTACAAAAATTATCTTGAGGAATTGATTCGCCAAAAGCCACACAAACTGCACCCAGAAGTGGAAAAGACATTAGCTGCATTCTCTTCCGTACTGAATGCGCCATACGGCATTTACAATACGACAAAATTAGTCGATATGAAATTCGACAATTTCGAAGTAAACGGGGAAGAATTCCCTCTAAGCTATACAACTTTCGAAGGCGGCTGGGAGTCCGAAGTCGACACGGAGAAAAGAAGAGCTGCATATGACTCATTCCATGCCAAATTAAGAGAATATCAGCATACAACTGCAAAAGCATATGACACGCATTTGCAAAAGGAAAAAACAACTTCAGACTTAAGAGGACATGACAATGTTTTCGATTTTCTTCTTTTCAACCAAGAAGTTGACCGCTCTATGTATAACCGTCAAATCGATTTGATCACGGAAGGCCTTGCACCGCATATGCGCAAATATGCAAAACTTCTTCAAAAAGTTCACGGACTTGACGAGATGACATTCTCTGATTTAAAAATTCCTTTGGATCCAAATTACGAGCCAAAGATTACAATTGAAGATTCAAAGAAATACATTGATGATGCCCTATCAATTATGGGTGAAGATTATGTGAACATGGTGGATCGTTCTTATAAAGAGCGCTGGACAGACTTTGCGCAAAACGTAGGTAAATCTACAGGAGCATTCTGTTCAAGCCCTTATGGCGTACACCCTTATATCTTAATTTCTTGGACAGGCAGTATGGAAGATGTCTTCGTTTTAGCGCATGAGCTTGGACACGCAGGACATTTCTATAACGCCCATCAGCATCAAAACATTTTCAATTCACGTCCTTCCATGTATTTCATCGAAGCACCATCGACGATGAATGAAATGCTTGTGGCGAACCACCTGCTTTCCAATTCGGATGATCCGAAATTCAAGCGTTGGGTAATCTCGTCCATCGTAGCACGTACGTATTACCATAACTTCGTTACACATTTACTTGAAGCAGCTTACCAACGTAAAGTGTATGAGCGTATCGATGCAGGCGGCAGCGTCAATGCCAATGTATTGAATAGCTTGAAGCGCGGCGTATTGGAAGAATTCTGGGGCGATGACGTAAAAATCAATGAAGGTGCAGAATTGACTTGGATGCGTCAACCTCACTACTATATGGGCTTATACCCTTACACATACAGCGCAGGTTTGACGATTTCAACACAAGTATCGAAACGAATCCTTTCAGAAGGTCAACCGGCTGTAGATGATTGGTTGAAAGTACTCCAAGCAGGTGGTACAAAATCTCCTGCTGAACTTTCGAAAATGGCGGGCGTTGATATTACAACTGAACAGCCATTGAAGGATACAATCGCTTATATCGGCGAATTGATCGATCAGCTTGTAGAATTGACTGACGAGATCGAAGCAGCAAACGTTCAATAAGTTCATTAAAAGCTGTCCCCGCCTTTTTTTAGGGACAGCTTTTTCATTGTTTCATTGTCATTCATGTAACCTTCAGATATGATAATACATATATTATTCTACTGAAATGAGGGGTTCTTTTGCCTTCCACACAATCCAATTGGTATGTACGCTTTGGCTGCCTGGCACCGATTATAGGAACCATTGCCCTTTTTACCCTTGTCAGGCAAGATCAATTTCTATACGGATTTATTTTTTTCGCAATCTTTTTCGGATTCGCAGCCCTTTTCCTGACTTTAGCAACACGTACAGAAAATAAACTAAAAGCAAAACAACTTGAGCATCTTGAAACATATAAGCCCAAAAAATCAACTTATCATGAAACACATGCATTCGTTTCTGATGACCTACTTTCAAAAATCGCCATTGATGAACGAAACAGGAGAATTCATTTTTGGGAACCCTCTTTGCTTGCTGACGGTAAGCGCGTATCCAAGGCCTATTTAAAAATGCCTTATGAAATATTTGATTATTCATATGAACAGTTATTGGCTATTGAAACATACGAAAATGGTATTCGGAAAAAAGTGGTCTTTAGCGAGGTCGAGGGGACAACCGATAGACTCGAGGCGATTGGACAATCCCTCGATCCCGTTATTAATGAAAAAATGTCATTGGCGAGAAAAGCAATCCTTCGAAAAACCGTCACGATTGAAATGAAAATTATAGTGGATGATGAAACAAAGCCATTCCATATTATTCGTTTTTATTCAAATCTTGATAAACGGCTTAAAAAGGAGTCTCCTGAATATATAGAGGTATATCGCAAAATGAGTCATTGGATTACACTATTAACGTTTATTATGGATCAAAATCGAAAATATTAATGAATTCATGATGCCGCCCTTATTATGTGGGGCGGCTTTTTTCATATGACTAAAATCATGTTGAGTTCGCCCTATCGCATATAGTAGAATGATAGCAATCGGTATTCTGATGAGTCTAAAAAATACGAAAACGGGGTTGTTCATATGATTTCAAATCGATTAAATAACATGCCTCCACACTTTTTTTCCGGGTTAGTTAAAAAAGTTGAAGCAGCGAAGCAATCCGGTCTGGACATTATCAATCTTGGAAGAGGAAATCCCGATCAACCGACACCTGATCACATTATTAAAGCTTTGCAGTTAGCCGCGGAACGTCCGGAAAATCATGGCTACTCGCCATTTAACGGTATTCCAGAACTACGAAAGGCAGTTGCAGATTTTTATAATCGGGAATACGGTGTGGAGGTGGACCCTGATACAGAGGTCGCCATTTTAGGCGGTTCAAAAATTGGGTTAGTGGAAATTCCCCTTGCGATGATGAATGAAGGTGATCTTCTCTTATTGCCTGATCCAGGGTATCCTGATTATCTATCAGGTGTTAGTCTTGCAAACATCAAGTATGAAACGATGCCGCTTCTTAAGGAAAATGGGTACATGCCAGACTTTGCTTCAATTTCAGATGAGGCGAAGCAAAAAGCAAAGATCATGTATTTGAACTATCCGAACAACCCGACGAGTGCCGTTGCAAACATTCCTTTTTTCGAAGAAACGATTTTCTATGCAAGGGACAATGGAATATTTATCGTGCATGATATGGCGTATGGAGGAATCGGTTTTGATGGAGTTAAGCCGGTAAGTTTCCTTCAAGCGGATGGAGCAAAGGAACTCGGAATCGAACTGTATACGTTGTCGAAAACATATAATATGGCTGGTTGGAGGGTCGCCTTTGCAGTAGGAAATGCAAAAATGATTGAAGCCATAAGCAGATTGCAAAGCCAGCTGTTTATCGGCATGTTCCCCGGAATCCAACACGCTGCAATCGCGGCTTTAGGTGCAGATCAATCATGTGTGGGTGAACTGACGGCACTATATGAGAGTCGTAGAAATGTATTGATAAGCGAATGTCAGCGTATCGGATGGGACGTAGAAGCACCGAAAGCCTCATTCTTCGCTTGGTTGCCTGTTCCGGAAGGCTATACGAGTGAATCATTTGCGGATATCCTTCTTCAAAAAGCAGGAGTCGTTGTTGCTCCAGGCAACGGCTTCGGCAAACATGGGGAGGGTTATGTACGTGTGGGATTGTTAGAGAGTGAAGAGCGGATTGCAGAGGCCGTTGGAAGAATTGAGGCGTTGGGGATATTTACGGCGAGTGAAGCTTAACTTGCAATGAGGCCGCCAATGATGGCGGCCTTTTTGTATGCTCATGGGCAGGCTTTGGGAACGGCATATACTTCTTGAGCGCGGCACGCACTTCTTGAGCGTGGCACACACTTACTTGAGCGCGGCATGCAATTCTTGAGCGCGGGACGCACTTACTTGAGCGCGGAACGTAATTCTTGAGCGCGGAACGTAATTCTTGAGCGCGGGACACACTTCTTGAGCGCGACCCACGCCCTCCCCTTATTTCTCAAATCCAATATGAATCGAATCCGCAATATGCTTATATCCAATTTCCTTATAAATCTTATTTGAAGTAGGATTCATCATATCAGTATATAGAACACAGAAATCATACTCTTTTAAAAGCTCCATGGAGCCGTATGCCACCATCGTCCGAGCATATCCTTTCCTTCGTTCCTCTTTCGGTGTAAAGACCAATGAGACCGTGACTCCATTCCTTGTCGGCCTTGATTTCTTCATCATTGAAACAACTTTCCCTTCATCTTCCCACAAGAATACTTCCTGTGCTTCAATGAATTGTGTGACTCTATCTTTCACAAGTTCAATAGGAGTCCTTTCCAAATTCGCATCATCTTCAAAAAACGAATACCAGCTTACAATCAATGAATGATCATCCATCGTCGCATACCGCCAACTTCCCGGACTCATATCAATCGTTTTATCGACATTTTCCAATCGATAAAGCCCTTGATCCATCAAAAGTTTTTGCTTTTCTCCTGTATGTGCCACCCATTTGTCTGCAAACAACTCAGCCCATTGCTTCAAGCTAATAACTGATGTGACAGTGACTGCAGTTTCGTTAATTTCACGGATAATGAAATCTATCACTTCATCAATTTTACTTTCATCCACAATGACAAGATTTACTGGATGTGGGGGTGTCATTTGAAGAAGTGCAAGTACCTCATCCCCTTCCACCACTGCTGCCATGAATGGATTCTCATACTTCCCCGCCTTAATTGCCTGTAAAACACCATAAAACAAGCTGAAGACATCCTCTTGCTTCTCAACGATCGGTTCGGCAACCGTTGCAAATTGCTTTGCGTTCTCAAATCGAATAAATTCCATTCCCCATCCCCCATTTCTTTTCCAGTATTATACAGACAATTGACAGATTTGTCATCCATGTCTTTTAATATCTTAGGTCCAGAAATAGCAAAAAAAGACATGCAGAATAGCATGTCCTTTTCAATATGTAAATCACTATTCGCTTCACCACAGCAACGGCTTTTGAACCATTAACCAAAGCATGATGAGCAAAAGCCCAATATAAATCCACGAAGTCCTATTTAGTACGGTCAGGATTTCTCCTTTATTACTTTCAGGAAGATGATACCTTTTAAGCACTTTCGTAAAGCCAGTCGAAAGAAAAACGCCCGATAACAGCATGATGGCAAGTGTTGCAATCACCCATGAAGTATACCAAGGCCATGGCCCAGTCAGAATAAGCAGCACACCTGAAATGACTAACACATGTCCTGCGTGCATGACAATTCTAATAATGACATGGATGACCGATAAAAATGCACTTTCGGATGATTCGTCGACATTCCGCAGCCTCTTAATCGAAGGCATTAATAGGAATAATGGTCCGATGGAAAGGACTGCGGAGAAGACGTGGACAAAAACGATTGTCCCGTACATGTATTTCATAACATTAGTCAGTAACTGGGCTGAATTCGTGGACCCACACGCTCATTTGAGGAAGCCAAGGCATTTTCGGGTGTAAAGCTAAAATGGATTGTTTATATTCTTCCATATTTGCATACCCTTCCTTAACTGCATGCTCATCAGTTATCTCGCCGAGTGTTTGTTTGTAGAGCTTATCAATTTTGAACTTCTTCCCATCCAAAATCATGATCTCGTCCGGATATGCATAGACGCCATTTCGTCTCGTAGCTGTTTTTTCTCCTCTTAAAACCTTCTGTACATCTTCAGGAATTGTAACAAGACGTTCGATCGAGCAAGACTTTTCTGGTAGTTCATTCATACTGCATCGCCCCTATTCTTAATCTACTACTATCATAGCGATTTCATGCTTTTTTATCCAATGAAAACCGGTGCTTCCTATATCATTTCACATTTCAGTCACACTTTTGTTAGCTTAATGAACCTCAAAAGTAAACTCTTCATGTTCATGTAGACCATTGTCATCTTTCACATGAATTTTCACCGTATAAGTACCTGTTTTATCGAAACTATGAGCAGCCGTGTATTCACCGGCTTTCAATTCAATCGTATCAATCCATAAATGCTTTTCGCCAAGGCTATCGCCCCATACTTGGTAACGCACGTTTGCTTTTTCAAGAGGTTGTCCGTCAATTTGCAAATGCGTCATCAATTCAGTTTCAGCTCCAGCTTCCGCATTTTCAGGCTTTACGAAATGAAGGGAAAAACCTTCTGTATGGCCATGTTCATGACCCTGGTCCGCGTGTTCATCATCATGACTTTCTACATTAGGACCTTTTCCAATTGTCACTTCTTTAAAAGGCATTGAATGCAAACGTTTTGCATCGACATGAACTTGGATATGATAAAGTCCATCCTTCTCAAATGAAGTTTCAGCGGTATATAAACCATTCTTTTCATTAACTGAATCAATCATGATAGAATCGTCTTTCTTCCCATCTTCCCACACTTCATATACGACTTTATCTGCATCCTCAACTTTTTCATCGCCGTATGTGACAAGAGCCTCCATTTTCACAGTCTCCCCCACTTCAGCATGCTCAGTGACGGAAAGATCGACAAGAAGCGGTAGGACTTCCACTGAAGACCCGTCGTCTACTTCTTTTCCACAGGCCGATAAAACCAGTAACCCAAAAATAACTAATAGTGCACTAAACTTCTTCTTCATCTTCGTGCCTCCATTTTTAATACTTAACGTTTCGGATTTTGTCCAGTATGATAGTATCAATTAATTAAGAAGTAACTATGAAGTACTTCTTCATTAGTATTTCACAACAGTTTTCTATTATAAAGTTATAAACATTCGAAATGAGGTTTTTCGATGAATCCCTATACAATATTAATAATAGATGATGAGCCGCAAATGAGAAGGTTAATACGCACATTTCTTACTCGTGATGGCTATTCAGTCGAAGAAGCTACCGATGGGCTTGATGCTCTTTCTAAGATTAATATGCAGCAACCGCATTTATGTATTGTCGATGTCATGATGCCCTATATGGATGGCTTCAAATTCGCCAAAGAATTGAAACAAACCGCAAATATTCCCCTTATTTTTTTATCTGCGAAAGGTGAGGAATGGGATAAAATCGAAGGTTTGAAACTTGGCGGTGATGATTATATCGTCAAACCTTTCATGCCCGGTGAATTGTTGGCAAGGGTAGAATCCGTGCTTAGAAGATCGTATCAAAACACCCCAATGAGACAGGCTCTTGTCATCGGCCCCCTTGTCATCGATTCCGATGCGCATACAGTCACGTTGGATAATAAGCCGCTACCATTAACACTTAAAGAATTTGGCGTCCTTGAAACATTGGCCAAAAACAAAGGACGGGTCTATTCACGTGAGCAACTACTTGAATTAGTGTGGGGGAATAACCATCATAGTACTGATCGGACAGTCGACACGCATATCAAAACATTGCGCCTGAAGATGGGTGAAGCTGGAAGCATGATTGAAACCGTATGGGGAATCGGCTATAAATTTGAGGCCAAATGATGAAGAGGCTCACCTTAAGTAAAAAACTATTTACCGTTTTTCTATCAAGTATTGCATTCACGATTCTATTTTCGTTTTTCTTTATTCACCTCCTTTATTCACAGCTTTATATTTCAAGTATCGAGGAATCGATAGTCTATCAAGGGAAGCGAACCGCCTCCCATTACCATTATGGCGAACTAAGTGATGAAATCATCGAGAAAATCCAATGGTATAATATTGTTTCCGAATATGAAATCATCGTTGTCGATCAATTGGATGACCTTTCCTCCTATTTTCCATATAAGATCAATTATGAAAATTTAGTTGACAACGCCGACCAGAAAAGACTCGAAAATGGAGCTTATTTGCTTAAAAAAGGATATGTCGAGGAGCTTGGCCGTGAAATCATAGGTGCCATTTTCCCTATTAAAGGAGAGACGGGTTTAATCGGATTTATTTATATTTATGTTCCATTGGCCGCGATACAAGACGTATTCCGTGAAAGCATACCACTAATGGTAACTGTCGGCACACTGTTCTTCTTCATCCTTTTCCTTGTTATGAATAAAATAATAAACTCTATGTTCAATCCGTTGCGTGATTTACAAAGGCTGTCCTCTGAAGTATCCAAAGGAAACTATAGCAGCCGAATCGAAACAGTTCGGGAGGATGAAGTCGGACAGTTGACGAATGCCTTTAATTCAATGAGTCTATCGCTTGAGGAGCAGGAAATAAGGAAGAAGGAATTCACCTCCAATATCGTTCACGAGCTCCGAACGCCGTTGACGTATATAGGCGGATACACACATGCCTTAAAAGCAAAAATCTATTCTTCCCCTGCAGAAGCCGAGGGTTATTTAACGACCATTGAAAAAGAAACAGTCCGTTTAAATAAGCTTGTTAATGATCTCGTCGAATTAAATCATCTACAGGAGAATCTGTATGTCCTTCATAATGAACCAATTGCGATTGCGCAACTCATATTGGATACTGTCGACTTATTCAAAATATTGATCGCTGAAAAAGGATTACAGCTTCATCTAAATATTGAAGAAAACAGCATCATTACAGGGGATTCGCAAAGGATTCAGCAAGTCTTCTATAATGTTATCGACAACGCCATTAAATACTCATCTGATGGTGGAAATTTAACGATCACATTGAAAAAATCCGGGGAAAATATCGAATTTCAAGTCGACAACCAGGGAATCCACATCCCGAAAGAAGACATTAATCGAATTGGTGAACGCTTTTTCAGAACAGATAAAGCAAGAAATCGAACGACCGGCGGAACTGGTCTTGGGCTTTCGATTGTGAAGGAAATTATAAGACTTCATGGTGGCACATTTTCCATACAAAGCGATCCATCTACAGGAACTTCTGTTAAAATCCATTTGAAAGAGAGGTCGAAAAATGAGGCCAATTAACCTAGTTCATTTCCTTGTTTTAATTCTTCTCCTGTCCGCATGTGGCACTTCACAACAGACTGGGAGACAAGTCACTTCTTTTTCATTTACAGATCAAAACGGAAATTCTTTCGGTACGGAACAATTAGACGGAAAAGTGTGGATCGCGGATTTCATCTTCATCGGCTGTACAACAGTTTGCCCACAGATGACAAGTGAAATGGCAAATTTGCAAACGGCTTTCAAAGAGAAAGGCCTTGAAGTTGAATTTGTCTCATTTACGGTAAATCCGAATATCGATTCTCCAACGATTTTGAAAGATTATATTAGTCAATTTACAGACGATGAATCGAATTGGCATCTTTTGACTGGCTATTCACAGGAAACAATTGAGAGTTTAGCGTTGAATCAATTCCAGACTATTGTCCAAAAACCAAAGACTTCGAGCCAAGTCATTCACGGAACAAACTTTTATATCGTCAATCAAGACGGACTAATCGTCAATGAATTTAATTATGTAGAAGAAAATTTTGTTGAGCAAGTAGTGGATCAGGTAACTAAACTTCTGAAATGATGCTGAAATAATTGGCGCCATAAAACAAAACTGATACGATTAGAGCAATATGAATTTCAAGGAGGATGCACTTGAAAGAGTCAATAAACGAATCCATTGCTTCTCTACCTTATTTCACAGTAGAGCGATCTATCGAATGGTTTCAGCAAAAACATCAGCAATCATCCAATACCATTCTGCTATTTCAGGACTCGATCAAAACCGAGCAGAACACTTTTTCTCTCGAACATGTACTTGATCTATCCTATCGACCTTTTTCAAATGGAACAGGCTTGTTTTACCTTCATACAAACAGAGGGGTTTTCACTTTCGAAGTGAAAACCGATCCAAATGAGTTCATCGAATCGTATCGCAAGTTAAAAGGGGATTATTATCCATTTTAAATATCCGGCTTATGTCATTTGTTTAATTATGCCCGATTAGAGGTATATAAAAACAAATACGTTTGGGAGGTAATTTAAAATGGTAATGAAGAAAATCGTGGAAAATGCTGTTCAAGCTAAAAATGAGATTGAGGTTTTGACAAGTCAAGGGTATACGCATGATGACATTTATATTTTCGCACATGATAAAAAAAGATCCGATGATATTACTGAAGCACTTGATACGGAAAAGGTGGGCATGAAGGAGCAAGGATTCCTTGACAGCATGAAAAACATGTTCACTTCACGTGGAGATGAACTCCGAAGCAAAATGGAAGCTGCGGGCCTAACAGCCGAAGATGCGGCAGATGCGGAGCGCGAACTCGACCACGGGAAGCTTGTCCTCATCGCTAAAAAATAATAAATCGATTATGGCTGTTCCATCCGAAGATGTTTCCGATGGAACAGCTTTTCTTCTTTTCCTACACTTTACTCACTTTTTCCGTTATGATATGTACTGAAAGTGGGTGCAGGACAATGGATAAAAAGTTATGGAAAATAGGATTTTTCACGGGTTTGACTTCCTTCTGTCTATTAATATTAGGAATTCGAACGATTTTGGGTACGGACTTGGTTCTGAAAAACTACTTTACATTTGGTGTTTTTAGCTTAACAGTCGGAATCTTAGCGGCATCATTACTATTTTATAAGTTTAAAATTGCCTTCAGAATTTTCATGGCAGCCCTTATTTTAGGATTCGCTGAGTTCTTTAGAAGTTTTCTTATGGATAAAAACGGGTTTGGCGATTTGATCGGTATTCTTTCCCTTTTCATCATCACGACATTCGGATTTGGGATTGCAGTGATCGTTCAATTTATCGTTATCGCTATTCGAAAGATGAAAAATAAATAAACGCGCTTAATTTAAATGAGCCAGGAGAATAATGCGATCAACGCTTAAATTCACACAAAAAAACGCATGCCGTTAAAAGCATGCGTTTCCTTATATATTAATTTGCTTTGACTTTATCTTTCTTAATTTGCTTACTACGCAATTGACCACAAGCTGCGTCGATGTCTGTACCGTGTTCAAGACGGACACCGCAGTTGATTCCGCGCTTTTTCAATGTTTCGTAAAACGCTTTAATCGCCTCGGACTTGCTTCGCTGATACTGGCCGTGTTCATCGACTGGATTGTATGGAATTAAGTTTACATAGGACAGATGGCGTTTATTATAAAGCAGTTTCGCCAATTGTTCCGCTTCCACTACATGATCATTCACATCATCCAATAGGATGTACTCGAATGTTATCCGACGATTCTTCGCTTCCAAATAGTAATCAATGGCATCCATCAACTTCTCGATCGGGTAAGCTTTATTGATTTTCATAATTTGACTGCGCAAATCATTATTTGGTGCGTGTAATGATACAGCTAAATTGATTTGAATATCTTCTTCCGCGAATTCACGGATTTTCGGCGTTAATCCACTTGTTGAAACTGTGATATGACGTGCACCGATTGACAGACCTTCTTGGTCATTTACGACACGAAGGAAATTCATCAAGTTCGTGTAATTATCAAACGGTTCACCAATTCCCATGACAACGATATGGCTGACGCGTTCACCGCCGCCCAAATTATCAAGATGCTCTTGCACTTTCATAATTTGTCCAACGATTTCTCCAGCTTCCAAATCTCGGTTTTTCCGCAATAGACCACTTGCGCAGAAACTACAGCCGATATTACATCCGACTTGTGTCGTTACACATACCGATTGGCCATAAGGAAATTTCATCAGGACTGTTTCAATCAGGTTCCCGTCCTGCATTTTGAAAAGGAACTTGATGGTTCCATCATCCGAAACTTGTTTCACAGACTCCTCAAGAGTCTGAATCGCAAAATTCTCATCTAATAATTGAAGGCATTCTTTATTTATATTTGTCATGTCTGCAAAGTTGATGACACGCTTTTTATAAAGCCAGTCCCATACTTGTGCAGCACGGAATTTCTTTTGTCCATTTTCTACAATAAAAGCAGTTAGCTGCTCCAATGTTAATCCATAAATTGATTTTTTCATGTCAATTCCTCACCTCTAAGCTTGGCATTCAGTCATTATACCATAATAACGGACAAAGCGGAAGAAAAAAAGCTGCATTTTAAAAATTGCAGCCTCTTACTCATTTTGGATCTTTCACCTGTTTTTTATCCTGCTTTATTTTCATAATTAAAACAAAAATATTCATCAAAGATAGAACAGTGAACATGATTGCAATGCCTGTCTGGCCTTTTGAAAAACGGTCAATTGCAAAATAGCCTAAGAAAATGATGAGCGCAATATCGATATATTTTGGAGTAGTCATTTAAATGCCTGCCTTCCCTTACCCTATACTTTTTACATAAGTATAACAGTTTTCCTGTTTGCATTGTATCCTATTTTAAGCTTCCTTAGATTAAAGATTTCATCAATGATATGATAACAATACAATGTCATTTTGGAGGAATAAACAATGTTTGATTACCATATGCATAGCTCGTTTTCAAAGGATTGCACTGTTGAAATGGAAGATATGGTTAAAGGTGCTATTGCAAAAGGCCTCACGGAAATCTGCTTTACCGAGCATATCGACTATGATTTTCCAGATGATGCAATCGAATTTGATTTTGATAAACAAAAATATACGGAGCGAATCGAGGAGCTACGGCAGCTTTACGATGGACAAATCATTATTCGAAAAGGTGTTGAAATCGGCGTTCAGCCTCATATACTGCAACGATATGACGAAATGCTGAACGCTGAATCCTTCGATTTCATAATCTGCTCAATGCATACTGTTGAACGAAAAGGTTTGCATTACGGAGAGATTTTCAAAGGAAAAACAGCGGAAGAAGCATCCATTAGTTATTATAATGAATTGCTTCACTGCGTGAAAAACTTCGATAACTATTCGGTTTTAGGACATATTGATTTGATAAAGCGATATGCTCCAGAGATTGTCCAAAATGATTTCCATGCTATTTTAACCGAAATCTTCAATCACATCATTCCTGCAGGTAAAGGGATCGAATTAAATACATCGGGTGTTCGTTATGGTTTGTCAAACGGCTTGCCAAGTGATGATATTCTCAAGCTTTACAAACAATGCGGTGGCGAAATTATCACTTTAGGATCAGATGCCCATAAACCCGAGCACATCGCTTTTCAATTCAAGGAGTCACTTGAGTTAGTAAAGTCAATCGGGTTTTCATACATCACATCATTCAACAACCAGGAACCCGTTTTTCATCCGATTGACAAATTATTATGAACAGAAATAAAGCTGTATTCTCCAAATTAATGGAAATACAGCTTTTTCATTTGCCTACGATATAAGTTTTAATAATAGCAAGCCTCTCACGAATATGTTGTTGAATCTTCACCGATTCAGGTGTTTTTGCCGCCAAGGCATCTGTCTTTAGCCCAAGGCTATCTGCGAGCATCCGTGCCCGCGCCAAATGGAAGTCGCTTGTTATAATTGTTATCGAATCAATATCTTCCGGTAAAAGCTTTTTTGAATAAAGGAGATTTTCATATGTTGATGTTGACTGAGATTCCATCAGCAACCGACCTTCGTCAATTCCGTGCTCCGTCAAATATCTTCTCATTGCTTCCGCTTCCGAAATTTCTTCATCAGGTCCCTGTCCACCCGATAAAATGAATCGTACATCAGGGTGAGTTTCTGCATAGGATAGTGCCGCTTTTAGTCGATAGTGCAAAGTAAGTGATGGCGTCTCCCCGTTCACTTTCGCACCAAGGATAATAGCGAATTCATTCGTACCGCCCGCCACGGGTTTTTGTCCTTGAGCAATCCACATTCCTAATAAAAACCAAACTGATAAGCCTAAGATAATAACTATCCCTATTACAATCCCCATTTTCTTTGATTTTTTCACTACATCACCTGTTTCGGTTAACTTATTCAATAGCAGCACAAATCAATCCAAAATAAGTTGGTGCTTCATAGGACAAGAATTTCACTTTCCTATCATTCGCTGGAATTGCGCCGGCCAATATAAGGGTTTGCCAAATGCCATCAGGTTTCGCGGCTTCGATATAATCGGCATCAAAATCAGCCATTTTCTCCAACTCATTCTGCTTGATCAATTCCACTACTTCCGCATCAAGCTTTTCCGCTGCGGGATCATACCCATAGGGTCCCGTCGCGTCATGAGTATGTGACCAGTCACAACTCGCGATTAGCCCTACCCGTTTTGTCCCGGACAATACTGTTTCACGTAACACTTTTCCAAAGGCAAGATGCTTTTCATATGAAAGTTCTCTCGATGGATTTATTACGACAATAGGTACATCCGGCATGAACCGTAGAGGTACCATCACACCCCAATCAAGTGGCAAACAAGAAATCGGACCGGCCGCCGTACCATAGTTGATAGCACCGACGGGTATACCCGCTTTTGATGAGGCTCCAACTATATTTCTCGCTAACTCCCTATCTACAATCCGTTCCATCACAAAGGTGGCTCCATTCTCATTGAGCGACCCTTCCATTCTCTCCGAATCCGTTATCGAAAACTGCCCATTTATGCGTGTACCATGTGGCGTTAATACGATGATCACATCCGGCTTCGCCTGCTTCATTTCCATTCCTAATTCTGTTAAACTTTCACGAGTTTTTGACATTCGTTCAGGAATGCTTCCTTGAAGTTCTGGTATTATTTCTCCGCCATGAGGGGCGATACATGAAAAAACAAATGGATTCAAAATTCCACACTCTCCCAATCTATACAAGCTGCTATCTTTTTTCTATTCTATACAAATTACGAATACCCTTTTTTCTGCAGAATAAAAGACAAAAAACCTTCTACATTGTCTGTAGAAGGTGAATTGAATCAGTTTTTGACTTTTTGTAGTTTATTTACGGTACTATGCACTTCAGTCGGCAATCCCCAAAGTTGAATGAACCCGACTGCGGCCGATTGGTCAAATTGATCATCGGATGTATAAGTTGCAAGTTTTTCATCATACAGGGAGTTTGCAGACTTTCTTCCTTCAACAATTGCATGCCCCTTGAATAATTTCACGCGAACAACGCCGTTGACGTATTGCTGCGTCTCCTTCACAAAAGCTTCCAGTGCATTTCGCAATGGGGAGAACCAAAGACCGTTATAGATCAATTCGCTCAGTTTTTGTGAAACAATTGGTTTGAAGTGGGCGATGTCCTTGACAAGTGTCAAATCTTCCAACTCTTTATGTGCTTTCAATAAAGTCACGGCACCCGGACATTCATACACTTCACGGGATTTTATACCGACAAGACGATTCTCCACATGATCGATTCTTCCGACTCCATGTTTGCCGGCAATTTCATTTAATTTCAAAATAAGTTCGCTTAAAGGGTAATGCTTTCCGTCAATACTCACCGGTACGCCCTTTTCAAATTCAATTTCAATAATATCCGGTTGGTCTGGAGAGTTTTCGATGGAAGTTGTTAGCCCAAATGCCTCTTCTGGCGGTGCTGCCCAAGGATCCTCTAAGATTCCACATTCATTGCTTCGACCCCATAAATTTTGATCAATGGAATACGGACTGTCGAGATCAACCGGTATAGGAATGTTTTTTTCTTTTGCATAAGCGATTTCTTCTTCACGGGACCAGCTCCATTCGCGAACAGGAGCAATGACTTCAAGTGTCGGATCTAACGCCTTTATGGCTACTTCAAATCGGACTTGATCATTTCCTTTACCAGTGCAGCCATGCGCCACGGCTGTCGCGTTTTCCTTATGCGCAACTTCGACCAATTTTTTCGAGATCAAAGGACGAGACAATGCGGAGACAAGCGGATATTTATCTTCATAATAGGTTCTCGCCTGCAATGCAAGGAGTGCATATTCTTGGGCAAATTCCTCTTTCGCATCGATAACATAACTATTTACAGCACCAACCTGTAAAGCCTTTTGCTGGATAAAGTTCAAGTCTTTCCCTTCCCCTACATCCAAACAACAAGCTACAACGTCGTACCCTTTATCTGTTAACCATTGAACAGCCACTGAAGTGTCCAAACCACCTGAATAAGCTAAAACCACTTTTTTATTCCCCATAATCTCATCCTCCTTATTCATATATATGTATCTTTATTCACCATAATGTATTTTTATGATATCACAGATATTTTGAATTTCAAGTGGAATTATTAAATAAACACTAGAAACGCTCGTTTATCTACGGAACCGCACGATTATAAGCGTAAAAAAAACTACCCAGAGGTAGTTTTTAGATTATCGAATTCCGTGTGCGACCATTGCATTAGCGACTTTCAAGAATCCCGCGATATTGGCACCCATTACAAGATTGCCTGGCTTGCCAAAGCGCTCCGCGGCATCCTTACAGCTTCCATAGATATTTTTCATAACTGTTTTCAATCGCTGGTCGACTTCTTCCGCTGTCCAAGCAAGGCGCATACTATTTTGAGACATTTCCATAGCTGAAACTGCAACTCCCCCAGCATTTGCGGCTTTTGCAGGTGCGAATAGAGTTCCGTTCTTAAGGAATAATTCAATCGCTTCAATCGTGCATGGCATATTTGCCCCTTCACCAATCGCCTTCAGACCATTTTTGATAAGCATATTTGCCGATACTTCATCGATTTCGTTCTGAGTAGCGCATGGAAGTGCTATATCACAAGGGATCGTCCAGATTTTCGAACAGTCTTCATGGTACTCAGCGTGTGGATGGGTTTTCCGGTATTCCCAAATCCGCTTGTTCTCAACTTCTTTTAAACGTTTTACGGTTTCAAGGTCAATACCATTCTTGTCGTATATATAGCCACCTGAATCACTGCAGGCAACAACTTTCGCACCTAATTGCTGTGCTTTTTCCATGGCATAAGTAGATACATTGCCCGACCCCGACACAATAACCGTACTATCTTTGAATGACATTCCATTCTCATTCAACATTTCCTCAACAAAATACACGGTGCCATATCCCGTTGCTTCCTTGCGCCCAAGAGATCCGCCAAGACTAGGGTCCTTTCCAGTAAGGACACCCGCTTCAAAACCGCCCTTCAAGCGATTATATTGGCCGAACATATAACCGATTTCCCGTTTCCCTACACCAATATCACCTGCGGGAACGTCCATATCGGACCCTATATGTTTGCTTAATTCGGTCATGAAGCTTTGAGTGAAACGCATAATTTCTCGCTCCGATTTCCCTTTTGGATCGAAGTCAGATCCACCTTTTCCGGCACCTATCGGTTGTCCAGTCAATGCGTTTTTAAAGATTTGTTCAAACGCAAGAAATTTCATAATGCTATTGTTTACGGATGGATGAAAGCGGATACCACCTTTGTACGGACCTAATTCACTATTAAATTGCACACGGAATCCACGGTTAACATGCACCCTTCCCTGATCGTCCTCCCAAGCTACCCGAAATGAGATGATTCTCTCTGGCTCGGTAATACGTTCTAAAATTCCGTCTCGAATGTATTCGGGATGTTTGGCAAAGACCGGCCGTAGCGAGACGAAAATCTCCCTAATGGCTTGTAAAAATTCCTTTTCATCCGGGTTTCGTTTTTTAACTAACTCGTATACTTCATGCACATAATCATTTGCACGACTTCTGTTATTATGGCTAATTTCTACATTTTTCAATTCCATCATCCCTTTCGAAGAGCAGCTGCATCAATATCGCAATACAAATAATCAATATTCCAAAAATTATTTCCATTCTTCATATTATTACTGAAAATATGAACCCATTCAACAATTTCTTCAAAAATAGATAATTTCTTAACATAATTGTGTCGGATTATAAAAATAATGTCGAAAGGTATTTGTTGAAAATAAAATCATTTATCCGTTTTAAAACATAGATTATTATTAGGCCTTCATAGGATTGGAAAACAAATTCAAGGAGAAAGAGGAGATGCTTTATGAAATTCACCAAATTTTTGCGTGCAGTCATCGGAGCCAATGTAATTATCATTATGGCTTTCGCATTCCTACCTGCTCTGTTGATCAATCCGAACGTGGATATTTTCCAAAACATAGTAAACTATATCTCAGGCGACTAAATTAAATGTAAGCGAGGATAAAATGAACCATATGTGCAACGATGCACATATGGTTCGTTTTATCATCGCTTTCTAATAATAAAGTTATCCGTGAGTAACAACCAATTTTGAGGGAACGCTAACCCTAACTTCCAGTACATGATTCCCCTTAAATTAAATTCCTTTATCAAGTTGAACTTTGCTTGAATGCTTCGTGCATCTTCAAACCAAACATCGTGACGCACACCGTCAACCCAATATAGGAAGAATGGTGCCTGCGCAGTCGTATCGTATTGGATCTCAGCATTTCTGCTAATCGCTAAATTTACCGCCTGTTGAGGACTAAGCGCTTTTGCAGCTACCCCGGTTTTTGGTGGATATGGATAGGTCCAATCGTACCCATACAAATTCTGCCCAAGGAAGATTTTTCCGCTTGGTATTTGACTAACAGCAAATTCCACAACCCGTCGAACCTGATTGATCGGACTGACAGCTTGTGGGTCACTATACGAATATCCCCATTCATACGTCATTAGCGTGACGAAATCGACTATTTCACCGAGAGATTTAAAATCGATTCCCCCATACATGCCACTTCTGGCATCCGTCATTTTTGGTGGCAATGCTACAGATAACGTTAGACCGACAGCATGAAAGCGGGCACGGGCATTGCGCATGAATTGATTATATAATTCCCTGTCTGATGGTCTTATAAATTCAAAGTCGAAGTGGATGTCGCTAAAACCCAATCTTTTTGCAGTTTGGACGATATTTTCAAATAGACGATTTTGAACTTGTTGGTCTGTTAATAGGACATGCGCCAACTCCGGACTGAATTTAAATTCTTCCAAGTTAGTGACAACCATTGCATTCAGTACGCCTGCTTGTGCGGCGATTTCTGGCATATTGTCAATAGGTGGAGCTTTTAATGATCCATCCCGTTGTGCTTCGTAACTGAACATCGCTAAATAGGTTAGATCCCTAACCCTTCTTCTTACTTCGGCGACAGTCGACGTAAGTGTCGCTTCCCTTGGCTCGACATAGAGGAAGACCTCAGCTATCGTCTTTCTTCTCTGCGGAATATACAGTCTTTGTCCTACATATAAAACGCTATTCGGCGAAATTCCGTTAATTCTTGCAAGTTCTTCTACAGTCGTTCCATACAAATGTGAAATGGTATAAAGCGTTTGACCCGATTGAACCCAATGATAACTTCCCGTAATCGGAATGACCAATGCTTGACCAACCGCAAGCCGAGAAGGGTCAGTTAGTTCGTTCGCCTTTGCAATTTCCTCATAGGGTATTCCATATACCTGACCGATTCCATATAAACTTTGTCCTTGTTGCACAACATGGATTTGCAAATTCATCCTCTGCCTTTCGTTGACAAAATGTCCTTTCTCCCATGTTATTTTTTAAGGCTTATGTTTATGCGTGATTTTAATTTTTTTCACGCATACACAACTCTGTCAAAGCCATACTACCTTCGATTGATATCACCAACAAAAGGAGGAAATTAATTGACACAAAATCAACTTGGCGGCGAAATGCACCAAAATATGCACACTGGATCCGTTCCCCCGACTATGAATCATGGTGGCCATGAATTATTCGACGTCCATGAAGTCCTTTCAAGCGCAATCGCAGGGTTGAATCAGGCGATGATTTTACGACCTCATGTAAAAGACCCCGAGTTATTGGACATTCTGGATAGGCAATATCGGTTTGCAATGGATGAATATAATATTACCGTTGAGTGCTTTAAAACAGGACAGGACCCTTCCCATCCGACAGGAAGCTATAAAATGAAACAAAGCAACGATTTCATTTATGGGATGAAACAATCACAACCGAAAAAGCCAATGCAAAATTCGAATGAAATAACGGATGAAATGATTTCAGGCTTTCTTCTTGGTAGTGCAAAAGCAAATGCAACTGGGAAAACTGCGGCAGCACTTGAGACTTGCAACCCTGTCGTAAGACGCGTTCTACAAGATTCTATACCGAATTGCATTGAAATGGCTTACGAGCTTGCCCTCTATCAGAACAAGCATCATTATTACCAAGTACCACAACTTGCTCAACAAGACATGCAGCAACTCGTAAATTCATACGCATCCGCTCAAGGGCAACCAGCTTTGCCGCCGAACCAACAACTACAGTAAACTAAAGCGTAGTGCAACGGTTTTGCCTCGACAGTGGATGAAAGTAAAAGCCGCCACGATATAGTTGTCGTGGCGGCTTTCATTACAATGATTTATTAAGGATCGAAGAAGGAATTTCCGATTCGAATTTCATGATCTCTTTCGATATCGGATGTACAATCGTTAACGCAGTGGCATGAAGTCCAAGGCGCTTTATAGGATTAACGGTTGAACCATATTTTTTATCGCCCACAACCGGATGGCCAATTTCCTCCATATGAACACGTATTTGATTTTTCCGACCGGTTTCCAAACGAACTTCCAACAATGAATATTGGCGATTCGATCGGATTTTACGGTAATGGGTAATGGCAAGCTGACCCCCATTATCTGTCGGATTAGAATAGACCTTATACGTCCTTGTCTCCTTCAACCAAGACTTGATCGTATCTTTTTCTTTCTTAACATTTCCTTGGACTAACGTAGTATAAATTCTCTCCTTCACAAATTCATCCCAGTTGTCTTGCAATTGCATTTTCACCATTTCACTTTTCGCGAATAGAAGTACACCGGATGTATCCCTATCCAATCGATGGACAATGAAAATTCGTTGCCCGGGATTTTGCTTCTTTACATAAGATGAAACTTCACTGAATGCTGTTTTTTCATTTTTATCTTTCGCAGCCATCGATAAGAGGCCGGCTTCCTTGTCAATAACAATAATCGATTCGTCCTCATAGATGATTGAAAGTCCCGTCAGTGAGCTTTCATTCCGGGCCGATTTATTATTAAGAATTTCGACCTTCTGTCCCGCAACTAATTTATAATTATGTTTCGTTACAGTTTGGCCATTTACCGATACTTGTCCCCTTGTCAACATGGACTTAATGGAGTTACGGCTATTCTTTTTCATATTTTCGAGTAAAAAAGGTAAAAGTTCCGCTTCTTCAGCCACCTGAAAAAGGTAGGACCCTTCCCGCGTTTTCTTGTGATTCATATTCCTGCCATTCTCCTCTCTCTACTTCTTCATTATCCATAATTTGTACTCTGAAAACAAACACTGTATTATCTTATACAAGCTCTAAACTAAAGGGGGAATTTCATGCGTATAGCAATATTCGATTTCGATGGTACTTTGTATTCAAAAGAAACATTCCAATTATTAATGGACCATTTGAAGGACCACCCGGTACATGGTCCAAAATATAAGCCTTTTTTCCGCAAGATCCTACCTTTATACATAGGGTATAAATTAAAAATTGTTCCAGAACCAACGATGAAGGAACGTTCCATGCAAATATATGCCGGTGCTTTACATACTTTATCAAAAAAAGAGTTGGACGACTATTTTTTAGAAATGAAAGATAGCATGCGTGAAGGTTTTAACGTAGACGTCATTAACCGTCTGAAGCAACATAAAGATGAAGGCGTCCATGTCATGCTTGTTTCAGGAGCCTATACTTCCTTACTGCATGCGGTTACAAAAGGGTTGGGCTTTGATACAATTATAGGAACGGATATCCCTTTCACCAAAGATGGAACTTTTAATAAAGATATTTCCATTTATCATATACAAGGTAAACGAAAAAACGAAAAGATCATGGAATCGCTTGCCGGGAATGAGATTGACTGGGCAAATAGCTTCGCTTACGGTGATAGTTTGTCCGATTTACCTGTCCTTGAACTTGTCGGTAAACCAGTGGCAGTAAAGCCTGAAGAAAGGCTTGAACGGGTTGCAATTGAAAGGGACTGGGCAATCCTTTAACTAATATACAAATGAAAAGGCCCGAAATGAGAAAAATAATCATTCCGGGCCTTTTTATATTGAAAACAGGCTTATATTAATAAATCATTTATCCTCCGTACGCTGATCGATATGGAGGGTCCCGTTTTCAAGGATCTCAGCATAATAGACATGCTCCACTTTATTAATTCCATTCTTCTTCAGCTGTTCGTATACCCATTCCTCGGTCAAGTTAAGTTCCGTCAGATTTTCCTTTATCAATTTCCCATCAGATATAATTTCTGTAGGAATAAATTTAGGATCTTTACCTGGAGCTTTTACATCTTGGCGTGTTGCAGACTCCTTGTTCGCCTTCTTCATGACACTTAATTGACCATTCGTCTCAAGGATTGCATAATTCACATCCGCAACTGCAAATATACTTTGCTCACGTAGCATCATATTTAAATCATTCAAAGTGAGTCGCGACTTTTTCATGCCTTTTTCACTAATTTTACCTCTATGGATAATAATCGTCGGTGAGTCATCGAAAAGAACCCTTGCTTTCTTCGATTTCACAGTTAAGAAATTCACTAAAATTACTAGTACACCCCACCAAACTAATGCAATCGCACCACTTACAAATGGGGTTTCTGTTTGCCCTGCAATTTCCGCTGCAATTGAACCTATTGTAATTCCCGTGACATAATGGAAAAATGTAAGTTGTGAAATCTGTTTTTTTCCCATCGCCCTTGCAACTATCATAAGAATTATGAATGACAGTGTAGTTCTAAGTATCATTTCCCAGAAATCGATTTTTTCAATCATGTCATGCAATTCCACACACCTCCATTAGAAGGTAGTGTGTAACTGAACACGGACAATATACGGAGAAAACAAAAATTAGCCAACTATTACAGTATTGGATTTTACTCCCACTCGTAAGGGGTTTCTTGGTAAACGTAGTAGTTTAGCCAATTCGAGAATAACAAATGTGTATGGGACCGCCATGTATTTAGTGGTTGCTTGGTTGTGTCGTTATTTGGAAAATAATTTTGTGGCATTTCAATATCGATCCCCTTTTTTAAATCACGTTCATATTCTTCCCCAAGTGTACAAGCATCATATTCCAAATGCCCAGTAATCATAATATGTTTTTCATCCTTGGATAGGATAATAAACGCACCTGCATCATCGGATACCGCCAATAACTTCAAATCGTCATTTTGCTCAATCTCGTCAATTGAAACGGAAGTGTAACGGGAATGAGGTGCTTCGAAAACATCATTGAAGCCTCTAACCAATCGAATTGTTGGATCTGTTAATGTATGTTGGAACACACCGGATAGCTTCTTCGACAACTTAAATTTATTTAGCCCAAAATGGTGATATAATGCAGCCTGAGCACCCCAACAAATATGTAAAACGGAAGTAACGTTCGTCTTAGACCAATCCATAATCTCTTTTAACTCATCCCAATAGAGGACATCTTCAAACTCAAGATGTTCAATCGGCGCACCTGTAATAATCAGCCCATCAAAACGACGATTTTTCACATATTCAAATGTCGTGTAAAATGAATCCAAGTGATTTTTACTAACGTTTTTAGATTCATACGAAGCTGTGTTCAAAAAGGTTATATTCACTTGTAACGGTGTATTGCCAAGCAAACGAAGTAATTGAAGCTCCGTTTTTTCCTTCTCAGGCATTAAATTTAAAATAAGAATATTCAACGGCCTAATATCTTGACTTGATGCCCGACCCTCATCCATTACAAAAATCTTTTCCTCTTTCAAAACTTCCCGCGCAGGTAAATGTTCTGGTATATTAATTGGCATTAGGATTCCCCCTTAAAATTTAAAAAATCCCCGTTCCCAAGGATAGGAACGAGGATACATCGAAATTTTCTTCGTTCTTATCTTTCAAGATTTACATCTTGTTGGAGGTAGCACCTTCCTGCAATTGCAGAGGTTGCTGAAGCGTCATCGGGCCAAATCCCTCAGCTTCTCTTGATAAGAATTATTCAATTGTGAACTATTATATCATTCTTTTTAAAATTGTATACCTTTATTGATGAATCTTCGACTTTGAGAATCCCAGTCCTAATATTTCCGAAGCGTTAAGGAAAATGACAAAAGATGAAGGCTCTGCTGCTTGTAATACCTTTTTCAAATAAACTGCCTCTGATTGCTCCACAACACAAAAAATCATCGTCTTTTCATCATTCGAAAAACCACCAGTCGACTTCACCTTAGTTAAACCACGGTCAATCTCATTCTTAATAATCGATTGGATTTTCTCCTCATTCTCCGTAATAATAAGCACTAACTTCGTTGGCGATGTTTGCAATTGAACAAAGTCTATTACTTTACTCGTTACATAAATCGACATTAGCGCATATAACGCAAGTTCAAAATTGAAGACAAATGCGGACGTAACCACAACCACACCATCCACAATCAATTGCGAGAAGCCACTCGATATACCCGTATATTTCTTTAATAATTGAGCGATTAACGCTGTACCACCAGTCGATCCGTTTCCACGATAAACAATTCCAAGGCCAATCCCAAGAACAATTCCACCATAAATAGAGCTCAACAACGGATTATCAATAGGAACCTCGAGACCCGCCGTCAAATAAATGACAAGAGGAACACAAAATGTACCAACAATCGTTTTTGCACTAAACTCTTTTCCAGCAATAATTAGTCCTAATACAATCAACGGAATATTAATTAACCATTGAACAATCGCGGGATTATACCCAAATAACTCGTAAAGAATCGTACTTACACCAGAAATTCCTCCCGCTGCAATTCTGGAAGGCAATAAAAATATATTAAAAGCAAGGGCAACCAATGCGGAGCCGAATATGATTTGGACATAGTCAAAAACAACCGACTTTTTATGGATAAAAGACATGTGTATTCAATTCCCCCCTCTTATAAAAGCCTTAACTATTTTAACAGATAAACTTGTTTAGAATAGTTTTAAAGCTTGTAAAAAGGGCATAGTTATATCTATTGGATAATATATTCATATTTTTGTATTTTCTATTATTATCTGATATGATATAAGTACCAATATACTAAATATTCCAATGTTAGGGAGGAGAAAAATGCAAAGTCTGGGAATTGTACGGAAAGTCGATCACCTTGGTCGGATTGTTATCCCGAAGGAACTAAGGAGAAGTTTGGGATTAGATCAAGGGGTACCTTTGGAGATCTTTGTTGACAATGACAAAATCATCTTGCGAAAATATGTTGTTGACGAAGCATGCGTCATAACTGGAGAAATATCACTTCAAAATAAAAAGCTTTCTAATGGAATGTATATCAGCCCTAGAGGAGCAGAACTTCTAAAAAAGGAAATTGAAGATTATAAAACTTGGGAATAACAACATGGGCAACGGATTTTTTCTCCGTAGCCCTTTCTTTTAGGATTAAACAAAAGAAAGGTGAGTAATTTGGATATTTTTGCACACAGGGGCGCGTCAGGATCATTCCCCGAAAACACAGTAAGCTCATTCAAGGAAGCGGCTCGCCTTCCCATTTTCGGTGTAGAATTCGATGTCCATATGTCATCGGATGGAGAACTTGTCGTTATCCATGATGAAACCATCGATAGAACATCCAATGGAATGGGTTTTATAAAAGATATGACTCTGGAGGATTTGAAGCAATTCGATTACGGCGGATGGTTTTCACCTGAATTTAGAGGAGAGACGATTCCAACCCTTTCTGAAGTCCTTGATATATTCCAACCAACTGAACTCATACTAAATATCGAGTTAAAATCTGATGTGTTTCCCTACAACGGGATGGTCGAAAAGGTACTTGCCATGATATCGAAAAAGCAAATGGAAGAATGTGTTATTCTTTCCTCTTTCGATCACAGCGCCATCCAATTAGTGAAGAAATTAGCTCCACAAATCGAGACCGCTGCCTTGTTCATGGAAGTGCTTGTCCATCCATTGGATTACATTCGAAGTTTACCTACGAATGCACTTCATGTATTCTTCCCCACTGCAGTTCGACCGTCATTAAAAGAAATTTATGAAGCAGAAGTGCCTGTACGAGCATTTACAGTTAATGAACCCGAGCAAGCCAAAACATTAAAACAAGCCGGCGTCCAAGCAATCTTCACCGACTTCCCAGAAAAAATGGCTTCTCTCCTTAATAATCAATAACAAAATAGAAGAAATTTATTGGATTGAAGCGGAAGGCGGCGACTCCTGTGGGGTTAAGCGCGAATGGTGAGACCCCGCAGGAAAAGCCGTAACGAAGAACGGCTTTTGCGAGTAAAAGCGAAGCGTTACGAGCAGGAATGCCGAAACGGATGCCTTAATTTCTGCAAAAGGCACAGAAATACGGCAAATCGAACTCTTCGTGGTTCGATTGGCTCACCCGCGCCCCACGGAAAGCGTCCGCCTGTAGCGGAAATCCGTGCCAATTACTTATTTCTTAAGCCAATCCATTAATAAACTCTTCAATTTCCTCGCGAGTCTTCCGGTCCTTACTTACAAAACGCCCCACTTCTTTCCCTTCGTGAAACGCAATAAAACTTGGTATCCCAAAAACATCCAACTGCTGACAAACATCAATAAACTCATCACGATCCACATAAACAAACTCATATTCCGGATAATCCGCCTCAAGACCAGGCAAAATCGGCTCAATCACCCTACAATCCGGACACCAATCCGCTGAAAACATAAACATCGTACGTTCCCTAACTTTTAATTCCTCAAATTGTTCAACTGACTGAAGTTTTTCCATTTGAAAATACCCCCTTTTTTAATCAACTTGAGTATAGCACTAAAAAACAAATCCATCCTACGAAAAAGACTGACATTTCGACAATATATTCATGAAAAATAAAGATCGGGGAATTCTATAATCATACAAAGGAGGTTTCCCCTTGCGTATCCATTTTAAAATTGTTTCATTTTGTTTATTGATGTGCTTTATTTTGCCTTTCCATTTATCGTTAGCCTCTGAAAGTCAACCGGAAGTAAATATTGAAGCCGAGAGGATGGGTCATTATTTACGGTATTCAAACGAGCTTGTACCTTGGTATCATTTGGCTGCTATCGATCAGTACGAGCGGAATATCCGACAAGTACGTACTGATTTACCTAAACCGGATGGTCCTATTTCCATTATTTTTCCGTCACACGATTGGTCAGGTTTATTGAATCCAGATCCAACTGACACTGAACCTAATTCAATTGCATTTTTCGGAGGAAGTGGGTTGGACGGAAATGGCGACGGGATTGCTGACTTGAATGATGTTGGGGATATTTTAATGACAATGAGTGCACATTTATCCTTATACGGGCCAGCCGAAGAAGATTTTAAGGCAGCGTTATGGCATTATTACAAACGGGAACAGACAGTCAATCAGATTGCAACCATCGCCAAACTTTATAAGCACTTTGAGACGATTGAATTGGATGAACATGTTTTCCCTATTCCGAAAGGATACGACTATTCGTATCGGGGCACATGGGGTTCGAGTAGGGGATGGGGCGGACGTAGGATTCACGAAGGAACTGATATTTTTGCGGGTTATGGTGTGCCAGTTGTGGCTACTTCATATGGCGTCATTGAAGTGATGGGATGGAATGAATATGGCGGCTGGCGTGTTGGAATTCGTGATAATCATAATACGTATCATTATTTCGCACATTTGGCTTACTTTGATAAAGGTATCAAGGAAGGCGATGTTGTTAAGCCAGGAACACTTCTTGGAACAGTTGGAAGCTCAGGCTATGGAAAAGAAGGGACATCCGGAAAATTCCCACCACATCTTCATTATGGTGTGTATAAATATAATGGTAAAACTGAATGGGCATTCGATCCGTATCCTGCTCTAATGAATTGGGAGCGGCAAAAGAGGTAAAACACTTAAAACAGGTGACGACAAACAACATGTTTATCGTCACCTGTCCCATTTTAATTAATTTCCACTCCTAATGTTTTAAATAGGAATGAATAGATATCTGTTAGTTCTTCAATTATTTTGGCGGTTGGCTTTCCGAGTCCGTGGCCCGCATTTTTTTCCACTCGAAGCAAGATCGGGTTTTCCCCTTCATGTCCCGCCTGTAATGTAGCAGCAAATTTCTTTGCATGAGCCGGTACAACACGGTCATCTGTATCCGCAGTTGTGATTAGAGTCGGTGGATATTCGACGCCTTCCTTGACATTATGCAGCGGTGAATACTTTATCATAAATTCAAAGTCCTCAGCATTCTTTTCCGCATTGCCATAATCCGTCACCCAATAGCGACCAACCGTAAATTTATGATAGCGAAGCATATCTGTTACTGGAACTTGGCATATTGCCGCTCCGAATAGGTCTGGACGTTGTGTGATGGATGTCGCGACAAGCAGCCCACCGTTACTTCCCCCCATTATTGCAAGTTTGCTCGTTTTTGTGTATTTCTGTTCAATAAGCCATTCTGCCGCTGCAGCGAAATCATCGAATACATTTTGTTTCCGCTCCAACGTTCCTGCCTTATACCATTCTTCTCCGAATTCGCCTCCACCCCTTAGGTTGGCAACTGCATAAACTCCACCCTCTTCAATACACATCCGAACAGCCGGAGAAAAGGCAGGAGTTAGACTTACATTGAAACCGCCATATCCATATAGTAAAACTGGATTTTCACTATTCAGTTTTAGGCCTTTCTTATGAGTCAAGTACATCGGAATCTTCGTTCCGTCCTTGGATGGATAAAAGACTTGAGTTGTTTCAAATCCTTCGGTATCAAACTTATTATTCTGTTGGAAGACCTGAACAAGCTCTCCTGAGTTGAAGTCATAGCTTCCGATCGAATTTGGCGCAAGGTAGGACGTATACCCAATGAACATCGTTTCGTCATCTTTCTTTCCTGTCAATCCAGTCAACGAGTTGAATCCCGACAATGGAATGTCCTTTACATGTTTGCCATCCATACCGTAAATCTTCAATTCATCATGTGCATTATGTAGATATGAAACGACGAATTGTTGATTGATGATTTTTCCGAACGATAGGACATCTTCACTTTCCGGGATGACATCCACCCAATTTTCTTTCGCAGGGTTGTCCAAATCGACTGCAATAATCTTTTCTTTAGGTGCATCAACATTTGTAATGAAATAGAATGTGCGACCTTCATTGCCAATAAAAGAATACTGCCCATCGCCCTTGCCAAACAAATGAATAAATTCCCCACCATTTTCAAGATCTTTATAATAAATTCGGCTTTTATTTTCTGTGCCCTTCCAAACATTTAAAAGCAAGTAGCGATAATCATCCGAAAAGATCGGGTTGAATGAGAACTCCTTATTTTCCGGATCCTCGTATATCAAAACATCCTCGTCTTGAGTTGTACCTAATTCATGCCAGTACACTTTATTGTTAAAGCTTTGCTCATCTGCGGGAACAGTGGATGGGTCTGGAAAACGATTGTAGTAAAATCCTGTTCCTTCCTCATTCCACGCAATATTACTGAACTTGCAAAATTGGATTAGGTCAGAATCATCTTCGCCTGTCTCCAAATTTCGCACTTTAATTTCTTGCCAGTCACTTCCATTCAACGAAATACCATACGCCAAACGTTTACCGTTTTTCGTAAATGATAAATTCGTAATCGCCGCAGTTCCTTCCTCATTCATCGTGTTCGGATCGAGAATTACATCTAACTGATCAGAATTAAGGTCCTTAGCTCGATAAAATACTGCCTGATTTTGCAAACCGTCATTTTTATGGAAGTAATAATAATCCCCTTCTTTACGAGGAACTGTGTACTTTGGAAAATTCCATGTTTCCGTCAATTTCGCCTTTACTTTATCCCTATTTGGGAAAGTAGCTAGGAATGCCTGTGTCTTCTCATTTTGTAAATCCACCCATTGCTGCACTTCCGGATTTTTTGAATCTTCCAACCACCGGTATGGATCGGCAATATCAGTTCCATGGAAATTATCAATAACAACTTCTTTTTTTGTAAAAACTACCATTCTTTCTCCCCCTTTAAAAGAACTTCCAATATATATTACCACATTCTTCTGAAAAGAGGCACCAGTTAATCAAGTAAAAATTTTAACTTGTTGGGATACAATAAGGGGAAAGAAACTTATAAGGAGAACATTTATGAATAACCATTACTTTATCGGGATTAAAACCCCATCTTCTATTGAAGATACAGTCCGTTTTTTCAGGGAGAAATACAATCTTTCCACTATGTACAAGGCGATTCCGCATACAGATGACTTACATATCACCTTACTGTTCATCGGTGCATTGTCTGAGGAAAGAATCGCAGATTTGGTACATGGACTTACCACTGTGGCAAGCCAGCATACGAAATTCAATTTATCAGTAAGTGGACTTTCGTATTTTGGATCTCCAAAAGGTCCAAGAGTCGTCTATTTGTCTGTAGAACCTTCTTCCGAACTTGAAGCATTACAGGAGTCAATCGCTGCGATTGGAAGAAAAGACCTTGGCATTGAAAGTGATAAACGCTTTACACCACATATTACAATTGCGAAAAAACGAAAACTTACAAGCGATTTTACCATTCCTAAGGAATCATATAACTCCATTGAATTTAATGTGGATGGATTTTCACTTTTCACCATTCATCCTTCGAAAACACCAAAATACGAGATCATTGAACATTTTTCATTCAAATGAAAACAGCCGCCCCCAATACTGGGGGCCGCTGTTTTCTTTATTAGGTTTTATCAATACCGAACCAACCTTTCTTTTTGAACCAAAAAATCATGGAGAGTGCTATCAAAGCCATGACTATAATGACGATCAGATAACCATGCTGCCAATGTAATTCTGGCATGCGGTCAAAGTTCATCCCGTAGACGCCTACGATGAATGTCAACGGGATAAAAATTGAAGAGATAATTGTCAATGTTGTCATGATACTGTTCATGCGATTTGAATTAATGGACAATTGACTATCCCGGATGTCCGCTGTCAGCTCACGGTTGGAGTCGATCATTTCTCCAAGTCGGATCAAATGATCATAGACATCGGAAAAATAGGCCTGTTCCTGTTGGCTAAAATGTAGCCGTCCCGAATTTAGCATTCTGTATAGCAATTCCCTCATTGGAAAAATCGTTCTTCGTAAACGTAGTAAATCACTGCGCACTTCAAACACATAATCCATAGATAGATGAACCGTCCTTGGTGAAAGTTCTTCTTCAATTTCGTCCAAATGATCCTCGATATTATAAAGAATCGGAAAATACTGGTCGACCACTTTATCGATGATTTGATAGGTAACAAATTTATGTCCCTGATCCCATGTTTTCGATTGTTTCATAATCAATTCACGGGCCTTATCCATTTCCTGAAGCCTTCCCCTATGAAATGTTACGATGAAATTTTCCCCAAGGAACATATTAAGCTCTTCGGCCTCAAGGTCATTACTACAAATTGAATGCAGCACGAAGAATGTGTATCCATCATAATAATCCATTTTCGGCCTTTGCAGTCGGCCCAAGCAATCTTCGATGGCTAAAGGATGGAAGTCGAAATAGCTCAGCAAAAGTTCACTTTCCTCTTCTGAAGGTCGGTCAAAATCCACCCAATACCATTCAAGTGAAAGTGACTTGATCTCCTCAAGTCTAAAATCGAAAATCATTTCATCTTCAGTTGTCATTCCGATTGTCCGCAGCATTTTTTCACCTACATTTCGGAGCGTTCATTAATAAGTGTTCCCCTTTTAAGCATAAATAAAGCCTCGAAGGACCTAACCGATCCCCCGAGGCATTTTTTACAACTCATATATTATCGATAACAATCTGGATGATCAAAGCTACCGTAACAACTCGTAATAACGGCTTCACAAATTTCGGTTTCAATTTTTCAGCAATCCGAACTCCGGTTTGCGCCCCAGTAATCGACCCCAACATTAGCATAAGCGTTAACGGCCAGATGATTTTCCCAGCAAGAATATAGGTGATAGCCGCCCCGAAGCAGCTGGAAAATGTTGCGAGACGGACATAGGCGACTGCACGGATATAAGCAACTTTCAAATGCCCGAATAAGTAAAGCATCAACGTTCCTTGTCCCGGTCCGAATAGTCCATCATAGATTCCGATTCCGTATAACCCTGGAATACTAATTTTCGAGACTTTCAATTTTTCCTGTCCACCAAAATCCCCTTTTCCAATGAAGGAAGTGATAAATGCAAAAGAAAGGAGAATGATCGCAAATATATATAAGCGATCTTCGGAAAGCATTGTTGCAATGTATCCCCCACTTACGCCGCCGATCAAGCTAACAGGAATGATCCAAAATGATTCACGTAAAGAGATTTGTTTGTGTTTCAAAAGGAATAGAAAACTTGAAAAAGAACTTACTGTATTTGAAACTTTATTCGCTCCGATTGCTGAATGAATTGGTACCCCCAAAAGCAACATTGCTGGAAGACTTATTAATCCCCCGCCTCCCGCTAATGTTCCAAGTGTTGTTGCAATAGCCCCAATAAAAAACATGAAGAAATACTCCAAAACAATCACCCCCTGTTGATAACTCAAGTATACTCCTTCGAGGGTGATAAGAAAATTCGATAGTTATTATAACTACTTATAGGTTTTACTTATCGACAGAAGCGAAGGAGGACCGGCGAGAGCGGTCCTCCTTGATTGGTGGGATTTTAGATAGAGCTATGGGAAGTTCCGCCGGTTCTATGGGAACTCTTCGCCATTCTACGGGAAGTCCCAGCCGTTCTATGGGAACTCTTCGCCATTCTATGGGAAGTCCCAGCCGTTCTATGAGAAATCTTCGCCATTCTATGGGAAGTACAGGCAACTTTACGGGATAGGCAAAATTAAAATCCAATTTCATACTCTTCTCCATCTTCATTGACCACCTTAAATTTACTCACGGGTTTTTTAAGTCCAATAAGGATGTAAGGATTTAATTCGTCACTTTCCGCATCAAATTCTTTCACTGTGACGACAGTTTGATTTTCCAAGTATTCGACACTTACTGCTTCTAACTCACGTTTAGTTGTTCCTGTGGACACTACCACCATTTTTAACCCTTCTGAAATGTCAATGACTTTAAAGCCTCTCCTATCCGGCTTTTCATTTTGCAGATAATTGACATATGCTCTGACCCCAGTCTCTTCATCCAATTTCGCTTTCTTCATTACCCAGTATCCTTTACCACAACCACTCAATATCAACATCAATATAAAAATTCCAACTAATGCTTTTTTCAAATTCAATTCAGGTCACTTCCTTATTATCTATTAAGCTTTTCATCAATGATATTCGATGAATTCCTTCATTATCATAAAAAGTTTCTGTTATATCGAACCCATGTTTAATATTCAATATCAACATATTCCGCCACATGTTTCTCGTCTTTGTTTCAATCTCTTTATATCCCGCTTCTTTAACAATACGATGTTGGAAATCCATAAGCATGGAGCCAATTCCTTGTCCCCTGTAATCTTCTTGAACAGCACCGTACCAACTATAATATCGGTCGGCGGAAAGCTCATAGCCGATTTTATAACCAATTAGCCGATTTTCTTTAGTTGCGGCTACGAATAGGATTTTCTGTCGTTTCACAGCTTTCTCAAGTAACTCATCGGCATTGTCGAAAACTTCATTATGTAATTGTAAAATCCCGTGCAAAACATGTTTATCAGGCATTCCCCAATAATGGTGGATCTGTGGCATATCTTACCTCTCCCCCCTTAATCTGATTATACTACAAATACTATTAATTCATATTCTAATATTCATATATCTTTGACTTGCAAGAGAGAATGAGAACTCTTTGGACAGGAAAGAGAACTCCTCAGTGATGAATGAGAACTTTAATGTAAAAGACGGGTGAAAAATAGCGTTTTGCTATCTTTCACCCGTCATATTGATTTACCTCATGTACTTATAATTGTTTATTGATTAAAACCTTGGTTCTTTAATGGAAGTCCCCTCTATTTTCACATCAAAACATCCATCTTTTTCTCACGCTTTACAAGACAATAAATAATGATTGAGCTTACAATAATCATGCTGCCGTAAGATAGAGGGGGTAGCCATTTCGGACTCCAGATAAGAATCATATTCGGTAATAATCGATTCAGGCCAATGATGAGAAATCCGACTATGAAAGGAATTTGGATGCCAATTAAGGACACCATGTTTGGTACTACGTTTGAGAAGCTCATAGATAGGGTTACGAAAATGAATCCGATTAAGTAAATTGCGGCGACACATAGCATGATGAATTGGAAGAACGTGGGGTCGTACCAAGATTCATTCCCAATAAAGGTGTTAACACGGACTTTAAAAAACATGGACGTATTATTCAATGAATACAAACCTAAATAGACGGTCAACAATCCAGTAATAATAGTGAATGTTGAGATGTATCCTGCCAAGAGTTTCGTCTTGAAAAGATTCCTTCCCTTTTTCGACGTGTACTGCAACGTAAGAATACCTCTTGAACGGTCCTTCAAAATTGTTGGCGAAATAACTAACACAACACTGAACAAAATAGCGACCCCGACATGTGTAATAAACGTTTTAAAGTTTTGGATAACTATTTCCGTGTATACTCCGAATTTTTCTTCTGCAATTAATTCGATTAAACGGTCTCTCTGGTTATCAGTAAGTACTTCAGGAATAGTTTTTCTGAAGTTATAAAACTCAATTAGCCTTTCACGCTCTTGCAAATCCCAAAAGAGATCAGTTTTATTTCCGAAAAAAACGTCATCTCGAAGATCGCGTGCTTCTTGGGATGGATTCCACCAATCGTATGCATGGAATTTTTCAACTGTATCTAAACCCTCTGCTACGAAATCCTCCCTGGACTGCAAATACCGATTTGTTTCTTCCACTGTTTCCTCGTATACTTTTTCGAAGTCACTAAACTCGTCATCATCCATAGTAGCACCGTATTTCTCTACCATTCCAACTCCGATGTTATACGAATAAACCTCACTGCCATTGGGGAAATATTTAATATCAAATTCAATCATAAAGAAATAAAGTAAGCTATTGATCAATAACAATAATAACATTGTCTTCCACGTGAAAATTTTCTTTATTTCATTCCATAAAACCCTCATTGTTACCCCCCTCACTGTATATCGATTTTAAGGAAACGTTTATACGACCAGAAACAAACTGCAAGCGTGATTACCGTCCAAAAGCTGATTGTAATCCATTCAAAGTTTTCGAATAGGATCAATCCGCTGCTTCCCATGAACGAGGATGTGACAGTTAGGATCAATGTCGGTAATGTATACGCAGAGACGAATAACAGAATTGAAGACTTTGGCATAAAGCCTGGTAATAGCCAAATAAGGACGAATAGTGCTGCCATGAGAAAGAAAGTGATATAACTGTTTTTCACCGTGACGGATAATGCAAATGTCAAACCCGAAAATAGCAATAGAGTTACAAAAACAAGTGCAATTACCCCTATTAGAAAGGCTCCTACAGATATATCCCACCAAGCGACATACGGGAAATTATATTCCCAGTTGAATGCGCTGCTAATGGATGTTCCCCAGACATGCGAGTAATCAAAAACAGCGAAAAACGTTCCGAGTGTTATCGCGAATAGTAAGAACACAATAGTTGTCGCCATTGCTAAAGATGACAGAAGCTTGTTCTTCATCAGTTTTCTGCCGCGTTTTGTGGAGTATGTAAGTAGATGAGTCCTGTTTTCAAACTCATACGTCGTAATCAATGCTGTCGTCAAGACGATCAATAGAAGAGATTCGATAATGATTTGCAGGAAGACCGTCTTGAAGAGAAAGGTATGCATGAAATATGCTTTCCCAGCGAAAAACCACCGCTTTTGTTCCCCTTTATTAACCATTTCCTCGAATCGTTCAGAGAACTTCTCGTTTTCATTCAGAAATGTTTCGGCAGCTTTGCCACTAAGACCGTATTTCTCAATTTCCACTTCAGCCATTTTCTGTATGTCAATTTTTTTATAACTTTCATCAATTGACTTCGCCATGTTCAAATACATTTCTTTAAGTTGCAGCCGGTGAATGAACTCCCATTGTTCATCGTTATATTTCTCTTGATCCTCATAGCGCAATCCGTCAAGAAATTCATAGACGCTTGTAAATTCGGACGCTGTCATCCTATTTAATTCAGCTACGTCGATTTGTACATCACTCTTGAATTCGTCTAAAGATTCATCTGTTATATCCAATCCGTACGTCTCGATAATTTCATTAATTATCTTTAATTCTTCCTTATGGTCGGATGAACTGACGATGACAAATATATTAAAAGCAGAAAAAACGATGATCAGTGAAATCAAGATAGGCGATGTCAATACTTTCTTACATTCATGGAAGATAATACGCATCATACTTCCCCTTCGATTTCATCGCGGTATTCGTAAAGGAATACATCCTCCAACTGCGGCACTACTTGCTTCCATTCTGCTTCCGGCACGCTTTTATGGATGAAACGAACAATCATCTTGCCATACTCCTGCTTTTCAGAAAGAAGAACATATTTCTTCCGGAAAGCTTCCAACAGTTCAAAGTCGACGGTTGTTTCGAACACATTTCCGTTCAACGTAGCACAAATTTGCTCAACCGAATCCTTATAAAGCAGCTGCTTTTTTTTGATCATAATGATTTCATTCGCAATTGATTCAATATCCGATACGATATGGGTTGAAATAATAACGAGCCTATCGCGGGCGAGTTCAGTGAGTATGTGACGGAATCGCGCCCTTTCTTTCGGATCAAGGCCGGCTGTCGGCTCATCCAGAATGAGAATTTTCGGGTCGTTCAGCAATGCTTGTGCAATGCCAACTCGCTGGATCATTCCACCAGAAAATTTCTTCATTTTTTTATTCACTACATCACCTAAAGCTACTTTTTCCAGTAATTCATCGATTTTTTGGAGTGCCTCTTTTTTTCCGATCCCTTTTAACGCTGCCAAATACAACATATATTGCTTAGGCGAATAGTTTTTGTAATAACCGAATTGCTGTGGCAAAAAACCTAACAGCTCACGATACTGCTCATCCATATCTATAATGTTTTTCCCTTTAAATTGGATTTCACCTTCGCTCGGCGTAATCAAGGTCGCCAACATTTTGATCAGCGTTGTTTTCCCCGCGCCATTCGGAGCAAGCAATCCATAAAGACCCGTGTTGAATTCCAAATTGATTTGCTGCAACGCGGTGAAATCCCCGTAGCGTTTGCCTACATCTTTCACGACTAACATATTAAAATACCCCTTCCGTCTGTTTGAAACTGACTAACTTTTTTAAGTAATTCATATACATGATCAGAAAACTAAGAAGAACAACTGCATAAATGAATACCGGCAAATGGAGGAGCATGCCGTTGTAAAACTCGTTATTTACTGATCTTAAGATGTTGTTTCCTATCAGCCATACTGTAATCGTCACTATGACAATTCCTTTTGTCCTTCGGTTCATAAGAGCAATCAAAAGAATGATCGAGAACAGAAATAGAGATGTACCGGAAATCATAAACGCACGAACAAAATATATTTCTTCATATTTCATGGCAATGAATGCTATCGCCAACGTATTCAGGAACATTGTTGAAATACTAAATGCAAGCATCCGGAAGGCAATTACCTGATAGACATTGTATTTACACGCCATTTCTACGTCATAGGTGGCATTTTGTATTTTATTCATATACGTATAGATCGAAAAGACAAGGAACAAAATCGGTGAAAACAGGAAGATATAGGCATACAGATTTAGCAAGTCACCATGAATCGGCACAATGAGAAATAGGCTGTATAATCCGATTGCAATCATTACAATGAAGCTTAGCTCCAATCGGTCCGAAAACAGATGCCGCCATCCGACTTGGTGAACCATAGAACGCAAATAGGAAGTGAATCTTTCCTTTTTCACTAACCCGTGGGTAACAATTTGACTGATTTGCTTGTCAATAGTGCTGTCGTCTGGCATTGGGATATTGAATTTATCTTTCTTCAATGTTCTCCACCTCCATTTCTTTACGGATCCACTTCAATGCTGCGTAGTATCTTGTTTTGACTGTAGATAAAGGGATTGCTTCAATGGACGCAATCTCTTTCAATGTATAATCGCCAAATAGCTTCAATCGGATGATTTGCTGAGAATATGCGTCAAGCCGATTCACCACTGAATTAACAAGTTCAAATTGTTCTTTATGCTCAAGCTCGATCTCCAAATTGTAATCATCTTCAACTTCCTGATGGATGTCCTCGATTGGCTGTGTAAATTGTGCATACCGATAATGCTTAGAGCGGAAATAATCGACAATACGGTTTGAGGCAATCCTGTATAGCCATGTCCGAAAAGATGCTTTTTTCGGGTCGTACGCATGGATGGATTGCAAAATAGCTATGAATAGCTCTTGAGTTACATCCAACGACAGGTCTGCGTCGAGTGTCTGCTTATAATGAAAAGCATACATTTCCTTGTAATATTTCGAGACAAGATTATTTGCCGCAGACTCACTTGCATTCTTTTTTATCTGTTTGATCCAGCGTAGGTCGTTATCCATTCATTCATCACATGCTTTCCGATATCATTGCCTATAAGTATATTCGAGATTCATATTGAAAAAGTTTGAGGGACTTGAAAATTATTTCATAGGCTGTCGTTCTACTATAGGTTAGGCATATTAAAAACGCATGGATTTATATAAATCCATGCGTTTTCCCATTTACTATTTTTCTTAGATGAAGCACCCAATACTCTAACTTCTATTCGAGTCTTCAATTTCATAATTTAGTGTACTTTCCCACCAGATGTTCTTTTTTCCGTTCATATACTTTTGTATAAGTTGTCTAAAAGGATAGGGTTGTAGGTTACAATTATCCAGATCCTCTTCCTTACACCAGAAAAACTGGAGATGTGGTTCACTTGATTGCGGGTTAATACCTGCTGTTAGACTTTTGCTTGTAACCTCAAACACCTGATTTACTTCGCAATTCAAAATGCCTTTTTTCTCCCACTTATGTTCTACTAAACCAAGGAAATTACCCACTGTGCAACTTATTCCTAATTCTTCTTCAACCTCCCTGGCCAGTGCATCTTTTGCACTTTCGCAAAATTCAATATGGCCGCCCGGTAAAAATGTGTTTTTTTCTCCAATGGCTTGGGCAAGCAAAACTTGATTATCTTTTATGAAAATCCCTCTTGCTAAATGATGGAACGGATTCGTCAACTAATTCTCCCCCTTATTATGTGTTTATGAGCTTTTGAAGTGATTTATGCGTTTCTGTATGGATTTATGCGCCCTTATCTGCTTTTATGAGCTTTTCGTCCGATTTATGCGTGATTTTAGCGATTTATGCGTTTTTCGGTGAAATCAATGGTAGTAATGAGTCGGAAAGCAGATGCAATTCATGCATTGGCCTTGTCATTGCGACGTATAACAGCTTTCGATCGATCGGATGATCTCTGAACGGTTCATCGAATGCTGCAATAATGACTGCGTCGAACTCGAGTCCTTTTGACAAATGGCTCGGCACGATCAACAGGCAATCTCCGTTTATATCAGAGTTTTCTCCCAATAATTGGACGGGCATGCCCGACTTTTCGAGTTGTTTGTGGATGGCTGTTGCTTCTTTCCGCGTTTTGCAAATTAATGCAATCGAGCGGTGTCCCCTGCCAAGTATTGCTTCATAGATATCATTTACCTCGGAGGCATCAAGTTCTTGCAAATTATAAAACTCCGGCTCCCGGCCATGACGAACAACCGGTTCGACCAACGGCAAGTCTTCGTCCATCTGGGCAAGGACTTTGTTTGCGAGTTGCATGATTTCGATTGTTGTTCGGTAACTTTTCTGCAGCGTTGTATAGGTAGCTCGAGGGAACATTTCCTGTACGGGTTCCCACGAGGTCAACGCCCTGTAGCTATGGATACCTTGCGCCAAGTCCCCCACCATTGTGAACATATCTGTTTCGAGTCCGTCTTGGAGAGCTGCAAGTTGGAATTCACTGTAATCTTGTACTTCATCGATGAAGACGACACGCATTTTCCATTTATCCTCCACGCCTTTCAGTTTTGCATGCAGAAAATAGAGGGCTGCTAAATCCTCAGTCTCCCAAGCAACACTAACGTGCGCGGCAAAAAAAGCATCCCTTTCCGAATCGGACCAGTGGCATGCCAGTTCATTATGTAATTGAGGATCTGTAAGCCAGTCCCTGTATAGCTTTTTACAATTAAACTTTTTAAATTTCCGCATATAGGAAGCGACTTTTTGTTTCCCTTCTTTTTCAATAGAAGGAAGACGTTCGTCGCGCTCATCCATGATCCTTGTAATCCGTAATCTGCGCTTTTCATCGTCACGAATACCGTACAGTGCTTTATCGAGCGCTTCCTCGTATTTATCGGACAAAATTTTATAAAGTTGTTTCCTCTTCCGATTCACTTCGCTTTGCATAATAACGCGAATCCGCTCAATTCGCTTCTCAAGTGGCATATAGTTGAAGTCTTCAAGGAACAGCTTTTTTAGTCGAGTGGCTCGCATAATGCGATACTTCTCAATATAGACGTCTTCAAATAGTTCCGCGGTCATAAGCTCCAATTTTTCGACATATTTCTGCATAATTTCACGGTACTGAAGCGTTCCTTTCATTTTCGCAATAGAAATTGTTTCTTCATTCAAAGCGGACTCCGCAGTTAACATCTCCAACTTTTCGTTCGGATCAGCCAACTTCAGCTTCAATCCAGTGGCGTTCAATACATATTCGGCGAATGTAGTTTGGCATATCCTGCCTACGCCTAATTCCGGTAGCACATCGCCGATATATTCCATGAACAGCTTGCTTGGAGCTAAGATCATTAATTTCTCCGAAGGAAAATCCGTACCCATCGTATAGAGAAAATAGGAAATACGGTGAAGGGCGATTGTCGTTTTCCCACTTCCCGCTGCTCCTTGAACGATAATAGGCGATTTCAGATTCGCACGAATGATTTCATTCTGCTCGGCTTGTATTGTCGAAACGATTTCTGTTAGGCGGACATCCGCCTTTCCGGCCAATGCTTCCTGTAGCAATTCGTCATTCGTCGTTAGATCAATATCAAGGATATCGAGCAATTCGCCTTCTTCAATTTTGTATTGCCTTTTCGAATAAAGATGTCCACTGATTTCTTCGTCACGCACTTTATACGTCAAGTCTCCGAGTCTACCATCATAGTAAACATTCGCAACTGGGGAACGCCAATCGACGATAATCGGCTCTTGTGTTTCTTGATGGAAGACGGAGGTTTTTCCAATATAAAGGAATTCATCTTTCTCCCCACTTGCACTAAAATGGATTCGGGCAAAATAAGGCTTTTGCTGGATCGCCTCTAATCCTTCTTTTTGGGTTCGTGCCATTTCAAAAAATCGGGTATTCGTCAAAATGTTAATGTAGCTCAAACTTGAATCTAAATAATCCAAGTCGGCCATCGCATGACGGATTTCATCTTGTGAGGATTGCACATCACGCATCGACTCCTCAAGGAGCTTCTGCATATAGTGCTTCGTGTAGTCAAGGCGCTGCAATTCAAACTCAAAATCGGGATGTTTCTGCATATACAGTCCTCCATTTTGCGTATTTTGCGTCCTGCTTTCTGTAGAGATGTTGGGGTTTTTAGGAAACAGAAATTGATTGTATCATTACAACATGTTTTAGGCAATACAATTTATTCAGAATCGTTGGAACGCGTAAAAAAATCCCCACACCCGCTATAGGTGTGGAGAAATTGTTATACTGTAAAACGTCTCATATCATTTTGTAGTTTTTCGGCAACTTCTGAAAGTGTTTGGGCACTCGAAGCGATTTCCTGGTGTGATGCCAATTGCTCTTCAGTTGCTGCACTTGTTGACTGGGCCTCCGCCGATGTTTGCATCGCGAGCTCCTCAACTTTTTCAGCCCCAAGCGTTACACTATTGGTCATAGAACGGATCTTCTCGATTGCTGCAGAAACCGTTTCAACTTTTGCACTTACATCATTTGTCGCCAATTTTATCTCGTTGAACACATTATTCGTCTTGTAGGTAATTGTTAGTCCTTCTTTTACTAAACTGTTTCCAACTTCCGAACTGTTCACTGCAAGTGAAACATTTCGAATGACGGCGTCAATCATTCGACCAATTTCTTCTGCCGACTTTTTCGATTGCTCCGCCAAATTCCGTACTTCATTAGCAACTACTGCAAACCCTCTTCCTTGTTCTCCCACACGAGCGGCTTCTATTGCAGCATTCAATGCCAAGAGGTTTGTCTGCTCTGCAATTCCAGTAATAATTTCGGTGACTTTCCGAATTCTTTCCGAATGGACGGCAAGATCAGTAATGATGTCAGCTGATTGACTGAAGGAATTGGATATGCTTGTCATTTGATTTGTTACTTCCTTCATCAAATCGGCGCCATCCCCCACAAGTTGTAATACTTGCTCTGATGACTTCAGCATCGCTGCATTATCAGTCGTGATTTGATTAATATCATTCACCATTTCGCCCATTGCATCATTCGAAGAATTTACAAGATTCACTTGCATATCGCTTGCCAATAAGTTCTTTTCGGCAATTTCTGCTACCAGCTCCGAGGCTGCAAGGCCCTCTTCAGAACTGGCTGTCAATTGCTGTGCCTGTGCTGCAAGCTGGTGTGCTGAATCTCTTGTATTTGCGATAATCACTCGTAGATCTGTTTTCATCTCATTGAAGGCTATTGCCATTTCGCCAATTTCATCCTTATTTTTAATATTCAATGGATCTATGGCAAAATCCCCCTGTGCAAGCCTTGTTAATCCACTTGTCATTTTTTTCACTGGACCCGTTATGTTTTTACTAATGAAATAGGAGATAATCATGCTCAAAATCAGGACAATTGCCATTACACCTATTATAAAGTAGCCTGTCGATTGTATCCTTTGTTCCATTTTTTCTTCGGCATCATAAATTTGCGCACGTTGGTTGCTTATTAATTTATTCGCTTTATCTATAACAAGTATTTGATACGGTTCTGCGTCTTCTGCGTATTTCCTCGCCTGCACATCTTTACCTATATCGAAGGCAGCAATCGCATTGTCGGTTAGATCACGATATTGCTTGGATGCAATTTTTAGTTCTTCAAGCAAGGCTTTGTTTTCTTTGGATTTAAAAGACGAATCCAATTCCTCAATTTTTTCGTCAATCACTCGAAGCAACTTAAATCGATTCCCCAAATAGTCCTTATCATTTCGTAAAAAGTAGCCCCGTAAATCATATGAAAGGTCTTTTTGATTGGATGAAAGCTGTTCCAACAATATAATTTTTTCCATTTGATCGTGAAGAAGCGATTTGTAGTTCCCACTTATGTTCGGAATGGTCAAGTAACTAAATGACCCGGAAATTATCATCAAAACTAATAAGGATAGAAAACCTGTCCATAATTTCTTACCAACTGAATATTTCATTAGTATCCTCCTAAAATAGTAAACAATTTAATTATAATCTACTAACTATTTTTCGTATAGTACAAGGAGTAGGGGATAGCATAAGAAAACCGCTCCAAGTCATATTGACTGGAACGGTTCTGTTTTCATTTTTGATATTTCACAATCCAGGATCCATTATTCTGTTCTATACCGACACCGATCCAACCTTCACTTAACAATGATTGTTGCTTTGCTATATCAGACATGTCAACCACGGTACTGACCCGATTTTCGTTAACTTTACAACCAAGTTCTTTCATCAATGTGTAACGGAGCAGGTTTCCGTATTTTTCTTTCAAGGATACAATGTGCATCCCTAATGCAAATTTATCCTTTAGACTGGCAATATTAAATGGAGCAACCGTCGCAAAAACATAACGATGACGATGTATGTCAATAGCATCTACTAATAGTTTCCCAAGAATCTGTTGTAGGCCGTTCCCCCTGTAATCGGGATCGACAGTTGAAACTTCAGAATAAAGGACATACGACAATTTGGACTCGCCCAATCCAGCGTCCAACCCGAGATGATCCCCATCAATTTCCGGTTCAAGCATTGCCCTAAAGCCAATCAACTCATCGTCGTGAAATGCACCGATCATGGATCCGTTACCGTGGAGGATATTAAGAAATTCCTCTTCGGATAGTGGTTGTAGGAATGAAGAATCCGCTAATGTAGCAATCACTTTCCTCTGTAATTTCATAATGGGATTCAAGTCTTCTATTTGCAACGTCCTAATAAATACTGTTTGACCGCTTTTCAACGTAAGTTCTTTTTCCATTAGACTACTTTCTCCGAAAAGACGGTCAACTTATTCAATATATCCTCGTTGACAGTAACACCAAGACCTGCTTTTTCTGTCAAACGGATGAAAGGTATATCATATTTCAAATCACCAATGTCCTCACTAAACTTCAGCGGTCCAGTCAATTCGACACTTGTCATGATTTTCTTTGAAAATGCAACATGGAATCCGGCAGCTGATCCGATTGAGGATTCCACCATGGATCCGACTTGACATTCGATTCCTGCCATTTCCGCCATATGGGCAAGCTTCATAGCTGGATAAATCCCCCCACATTTCATCAGCTTTATATTCACCTTATCTGTAGCACGCTTTGCGATGATTTCCCTCATTTCACGGAATCCCCTGAGTCCTTCATCAATCATCATTGGAACGGAAGTCTTCGATTTGATCTCCACCATTGCATCGATATCATCGGCTTTCACTGGTTGTTCCAGCCAATCGAGTGAATAATCTTCAAGTTTCTTTAACGCTTGCAATGTTGTTGAGCTGTTCACCCAACCTTGGTTGACATCGACACGGATTGCAATCGTTTCTCCGACACGCTCACGAACTGCTTTTATTCTCTCCACGTCATCCCAAACATTTTTCCCGACTTTCATCTTCAGTGAACGGTATCCTTCAGCAACACGTTGCGCAGCCTCATCTGCCATATGCTCGGGAGTTGCAATGCTAAGCACATGTGTGACCGGGAATTCATCGTGGAATCTCCCGCCAAGTAAATCATAGACAGGAACACCAAGTGCTTTTCCTATGACATCATAGCAAGCGATGTCCATTGCGGCCTTAGCTGCAGGAACTCCATATATTTCTGCATCCATGGTTGCATGAATTTTTTCCATTTGAGCTGGATTCATACCGATTAGTTTCGGTCCGAGCGTATTTTTCAATACTGCATATGTACTTTCCCAACTTTCTCCTGTTACATGTTCATCTGCAACTGCTTCTCCATATCCTATATGACCCGTATCAGTAGTGATTTTGACAATAATCGAAGGCATATAGTCAAAGCTTGCATAGCTAATTATAAACGGTTCATGCAATGGCAGATGGATTGCATAGATATCAATTTCTTTGATTTTCATTATTGTTTCTTCCTTTCAATAGGCGAATGTCATAGGATATTGTAACACCCGTTTTAATCGTTGGTCACTCTTGAGCGCGGGGCAAGACTTCTTGAACGCTGAACATGAATTCTTGAGCGCCACTTTTTAATATTAGCGAGCCAAAACAAAAACGGCTAAGGAATTACTTATCCTTGCCGTTTTTCTATAGTCACTCTTCGTAGCTAAGCTGCCACTCAATGCCGAATTGATCTCGCAATGAGCCATAGCTCTTGCTCCAGAAGGTCTCCTGTAGATCCATTGCTACTTTACCGCCTTCTTTCAACCTGCCAAATACTCTTTTGATTTCTTCCATATCATTACTAACAAAAGCCAAGCTTACATTATTCCCCTGAACAAAATGCGAACCCGGGAATGTATCGGAGAACATAACATTACTTCCGTTAATATCCAACCGAGTGTGCAGGACCAGATCCTTTGCTTCTTCCGGCAGCGAGTAATTCGGGTCTTTTGGCGCTTCACCAAATGTCATGATTTGGGGTTTTTCTGTATTGAATACTTCCGCATAAAACTCAGCCGCCTGCCTGCAATTTCCGTTAAAAGTAAGATATACATCGATAGCCATTTCATCCACTCCTATTCAATAGTTTCTAACCTATTACTCATCATAACGGAAAGAAAATCGGAATAGCAATCATCATGACGATAAACATGATAAATTGCAAGGGAACGCCGATTTTAACAAAATCCTTAAATTGATAACCCCCCGCTGTCATGACAAGCGCATTTGTCGGCGAAGCGACTGGCGTGGAAAATGCCATGCTCGCCCCAACTGCAACTGCTATTAAAAATGGATATGGGCTAACCCCTATGCTTAACGCTGCGCTTAACCCGATAGGTGCGAATAAAACCGCTGTCGCTGTATTGCTAATAAATTGGCCAAACAGCATTGTAATGAAGAAAATTCCTCCTAAAACTCCCAATGGTCCAAGGCCACCCATAAATTGAATGATTCCTTCTGATATAAGTATCATTCCACCCGTCTTCTCAAGCGCAGTAGCCATTGGCAACATAGCTCCGATCAGGACGACACTCTCCCAGTTAATTTGACCGTATGCATCGTCCATATTCCGTACACAGCCCGTCAATATCATCAATGCAGCACCAATCAATACCGAAATTACCGCAGGGAAGATTTCAAGAACCATTAGAAGTACCATTAAAATCATAATCACACCCGCGATAGAAGCCTTCCCGCTTGCCGCTGCCATACTTGCATGCTCCTTCGGCTGCCCGATGACGACTACATTCCGTGTGTCCCTTGAAAGCAATTCAATTGAATCCCACGAACCTTGCACAAGAAGGGCGTCCCCGAATCGAAGCTTCTGCTTGGACATGTCTTTCTCAACATATTCACCCTGTCTATTAATGCCCAAAATGTTTAAATTATATTTCTCCCTAAATCCGATTGTTCGAAGCGTCTCATTGATAAGACTCGAATGAGGTGTAAGGAGAACTTCCGCAATGCCCAATTGTTTCGAGACAAGTTCATCCGCTTCGGACGTGCTTTGTTCTACAGATAAACCATAGTCTTCCGCAAACTTTTCCACATTTGACAGTGAACCTTGGATATATAGTCGGTCTTTCTCTTGTAGGATGCTATTCGGCCCCGCCATTTCATGAAAGTTCATCGGCAATAAATTCATGCCTTCCGTTGATTTCCTGCTGATTTTTAAAATACATAGATGATAATTGGCAGGTATCTTTAGCTGTGCAAGTCGTTTCCCTACAAGATCGGATCCTACCGGTACTTTGACAAGAAACAGGTTACCTCCAAGCTGATAGTCAGTGGCAAGTTGTTTTGCCGATAATTTATTATTCAAATTGGAAGCAGTGGTTTTTCTTTTCGGCAACAATTTGTTCCGAACAAGGTATAAATAAATGATCCCGACAACAACACCAATTATTCCAATCGGTGTGATTTGGAAGAAACTCAATCTCTCATAACCATTGTCGACAAGGATTTGACTGACGATCAAATTCGGTGGAGAAGCGATCAATGTCAGCAAGCCGGAAAAACTGGCCATATAAGATAGCGGAATTAAATATTTTGAAGGACTGCTTTTAATGCTAATCGCAATGCTTACAACAATCGGCAACATAAGTGCAACCGTGCCAGTATTACTCATAAAAGCCCCGACTGAGGCAACGATGACAAGCAAAAGTATGAATAACCTTTTCTCACTTTCACCGGAATACTTCAATAAAAGTGATCCAGCCATTTGCGCAAGTCCTGTCCTTAAAATCCCTGCGCCAATTACAAATAAGGCCGCTATCATGATCACTACTGAGTTCGAGAACCCCGACAATGCCTCTAATGGAGATAGAATACCAGTCAATACAAATGCAAGCAAAGCAAGTATCGCAACAAGATCCGCCCTAATTTTATTCGTCATAAATAAAACAACGGTAATTCCTAAAATGATAAAAGTTAGTATCAGTTGCACTTCACCCGTTCCCTTCCCACTATTATTATCTCTATTTTAGTACAGACAGGAAAAAAGTGCCCTTTTATTAGGCACTTTTCTGTGAACATACTTACTGAAGTTTAATCATCCACCGGTGTGAATAGAACTTTGGAAACTTTCGTGACGCGGAGCTTTTGTCCATCTTTTAAACTCACATGACTAGTTGACTGAGATATTGGGGGCCCCCCGATTATTTCATACAGAATAGGCTCTTTATCCTTTTCATGTATTTCCAAATATCCTAATCCATAATCCATACTAACGATGTACTCTCCAGCTTCAATATCCAATCCAACTTCCCAAATACCGGCTGTCAGCTCGGTAGCCAAAAATGTCGACACTGGCGTGAAATTGACAAAATCATATCCACCATCCGCAAAAATGGTATAGGAATCCTTAATATCGACAGTAAGACTGGCGACCCCAGCATATCCTACAATTTCCCTTATGATGAGATCACCATTTTCATCATAAATGAAGATATTTCCTGCTGGATAACCCGAGATTAAGTATCTTCCCTCCTGGAGGGAGATTTTTATACCTTCCTTCGTAAACACACCTTGTCCGATTTGTTCAATTCCTTCATTGCTCCGATCAGCTGTAGAGAAAATTTCAGGATTTATCTTCCCGATCAATTCATCTTTTTCGGATCCAATGATTTCAAAGTTTTTTTCATAGTTAGCAATTTTTTCTGTCACCGATCCTTGTAATGGATGGCAACCCGTCATAATTAAGAGGCATAAGGCCACCAAAAAAACTGACCCTATTTTCCCGGCTCTATATTCAAACCAATTCCGTAGTTTAAATTCCATACCAATCCACCATCCCCGATTTTCTCCTTGTGCATCGCCAACTCCTCTGCATCAGCTAACTTTTAATGCAAATTCCCTTCTACGAATATATAGAAGCATATTCCGCAAATATAAAATGACGAAAGCCATCAGATTTAATCCTATTAGCCAAATGTACGAATGTTTGAAGTCCATTTTTTTATTGCCAAATTCCATTGCAGCTTCCCCACTTAAAACGGAGGCAATATCGATAAATTTCAACGGAAATAGCCAATTGGATTCAACACCTGCCACACTTAATAAATCGGGGGCAAGAAGGATAACAATCAAAATCAAAATTGTCGCATACAGATTCTTTGTCAGTACATTAATCAAAACAAAAGCTATATACAGGAACAGTGCAATTAAAGCAAATGCGATAAACATGTACACGATATAGCGAATTGTCGACACTGCAATAAAATCTGCATCTTGGTAAACAAGTACTGGCTTAAGAAAGTTCCCCCACTCGGTTTTACCTGCAACATAATATGCCCCAACAATGATGCCCCCTAATAGGAACATCATCGCCTGAACTAAATGGATAGTTAGTTTGCCAGTAACCCTTTGCATGAAGGAAATCGGAAAACCACTAACAACGGATTGATTGTGCTGATCGACGACCAACATGCTACTTCCGCTTATTAATATGAATAGGCAAAACAATAATCCGCTGATCAAGCTTAAAGCGACCGGTAGATAGTTGCTTGCCGCAAATGGATTCGGAACAATCGAAAGCTCATGATCTTTATAGTATTGTAAAAGCGCAATTTCCTTTTGAATTTCTTCTATAGGAACGACATACTTCGGATGCAGCCCAATGTTCCCCATCGCATGCAATTCAAGTCGCAATTCACTCAACTTGATACCATCATCTATATATTTGTCATAATCACTTTTCTTCCACAAATAAAATCTCTGCATGTTAAGTAAAGAGGATTGCTGTGTTAAATTATTGTAGGCCGCTTCCCCTTCTGTCGTCTCCCGAAGCTCTTCCGGGAAAGCATTGAAGATGGTATTGAATTGCTCTGCTTCCTCTTTTTTCATTCTATGCATATCCTTAATTTCTGTTAGACTATAACTGGAATAATACAATGGGAAAAACACGATAATAGCGATTCCTAACAACCAGTTTTTCCGATTATGCAGCAATAATTTTGTCTCAAATAATAAATACTTCCAAAACATAATCGTATCCTTTCCTATTCATTATTTTTATGTTTGATAGAAACGTCTTTTATTAATAGCTTTTGAACAAATGAATAGAAGAATTTCAATAACCGCGATTGTGGCAAGCAACACAACAAGCCCTTTCGTAAATGTAATCGTCTCCACATTTAACAGAAAATTCTTCTCTCCGTCGACAATCTTTCCAAAGTCAAAATATATATGAGGGAAAAAGCTAATATCTACTCCGAATAGTTCCCTTGTCGTTCTAGTAGCAAATAGGCGATCCGAAAAGAGGATTAAAGTACTTATTAACAAGACAACCCATTCGTTTTTTACTATTAAGCCTAAAACGACATTCAATCGGATGAAAAGGAAGATTAATAATGGCACCCCGATTAATGTTTTCGCAACAAAAGTTGCAATCGAAATGACATCATAATCTTTAGCTGTAAACAATTGCTGAGCGATCATGATAGGTACTTCCAAATCGAAGTAGCCAAAACCGAACTGCAAGCCCATTACAACGACCCCTGCAACAAGTACGGCAGCGACTATGAGCAGTGAATAAAGGAATGTCGATAAGGATTTCAAATTCAATTGCCGATACCAGGACAACGGCATCCCTTGCAGAACCGTCCGGTATTTACGATCCCTTGACAAAATATCACTGCTAAAATAGATTGCACAGAACAGAATGAATAGAATACCGTTTGTCTGTAGGAATTTTTGTAAAGCCTGCAAACCTGTCTTTTCATATATCAGGCCATATGTAATCGGGTAATTATTTTTGAAATAATCCTCATAGCGCATCATTGTTTGCTGATATAAATGTGCCCTGTCTTTGCCTGGGAATGGTGAAAGTGAAAAAAGATTCGGATCTGCTGTGTATTCCCACACATTTCCTAAAAGGGTATAGTTCCTTAAATAAAGGAAACGTGTGTAGTCCATTTCCTCATACGCATTAAGCATTGCATTATTTAGCATGTAATAGTATGCATTGTTGGCGTACACAAACTCGCCTGACCTTAAAACAATTCCTGTATTTCCTTTTTCCTCCCTGAACTTCTGCTCCACTTCAAGGGTTATCAAATAATCTCTAACCTCTTCGGGATAATAGGTTTCTTTTGTTTCTTCATTCGGCAATAGAATTAAACAATAACTCAATAGCAGGACTCCTATAAATAATACAAAAGGAATGTTCCGCCTGCTTCTTGATGTAATTAGAAATTCATGCTTCAAATAATTTCGATTCATCCTAACTTCCCCTTTTAGTAGAAAAGTCTTTACTCATTTCTGTACACTTTTCATGCATTTTTCGAATAAAACTTATCATAGTATTCAACCGTCCCTAACGGTCCAACTGTCATTTCCTTTTCATTATAATCAAGCATACGTTCAATCCACTTTGTTTGATCCACCGCACTCATTCCGTTTAGTGGAATGCATAATAAGTGGTTCGCCAAATAAATATGGCCCTCTGGCAATGTCTCCTTTTCTTTTAGCATTTCAAACTGTTCCGGATTCACTTCGATTTTTAAGTAGACATCATTTTCGCCGGTAAATCTATGTTCATGCACAAACTTTCCGTTTTTCAGGAAAAGCACTCTATCAGCATACAAATCTAAATTTGATAGTAAGTGAGATGCGACAAAGATGAGCTTATCCTTCTTCATTTCCATTAAGCATTCCGATAATAAAGCCACATTGTCCACATCGAGTCCATTCATCACTTCATCCAAAAGGATGACAGGCGTGTCAGCTGCCATCATCATTGCAAAGCAAAGGCGCTGCCTCATCCCTAATGAATATGTGCGAACTTTCCTTTTCACGTAGTTCCCCATTTGAAGACGCTCAATGACTGCCGGTACATGTTTTGTCGATCCCTTCCACATATTCGCGAAGAGTTTCAGGTGATCCACTCCGGACAACTCCCCAAACAGGTCTTTTTGTTCAGGGAATGTACATAACTGCTTATGAATCAATAACTCTTCCTTTTCATTTCGGTAAGCGTATTTACCATCAAATACTACATGCCCCGAATCAGGCTTTACAAAATTCGCCATCACATTGAACATCGTTGATTTCCCGGTTCCGTTTGGAGCCGCCACACCTATGATTTCCCCTATATTAGCCGTTAACTCCAATTTATCCAAAACGGCTTTATCATTATAGGTAATTGACACATTTGATAATTTCAACATCTATTCTTCCACCCTTCAGCTTGTTCTTGCCTAACGCTCTTATTTGGTAATTTCTTGATACTTTCTACTATATACATAAGAGTCAATTAATTCAATAGTATTAAATATCACCATTCTCAAATAGGTTCAATTTATTATATATTTCATAATTTAATAAAAAGCTGCCACAGAAGTTAAAACACCTTCCATGACAGCTTTTTTAATTATGAAGCAACTGCTACTTTATTTTTATCGTCATTCCCTTTCGTTTTCCATTGAATTGCCCAAAGGATAACGAAAAGAATTAGACCGACAATATCCGTAATTGTTTCCGGGAAAATTAGCAATAACCCGGTTGCTACAATAATAATTCGCTCCAACCAATTACATTTTCGATACCAATAACCTATCATACCTGCCCCTATTGCAATCATACCTACTATGGCCGTGAAGACGACCCAAATAATTTCCAAGAAGGATGCATCAATCATAAGCATTGCCGGATTGAATACAAACATATATGGAATGATGAATGCTGCAATCGCAAGTTTTGAAGATACAACACCAGTTTTAATCGGATCTCCCCCGGATATACCTGACGCAGCAAATGCAGCAAGTGCAACAGGCGGCGTAATATCTGCGATAATCCCGAAATAGAACACGAATAAGTGAGCTGAAATCGCTACAACAAGTGGTACTGTCGTTCCTGGTCCCATTTCACCGCCCATTAGGAGTAAAATGATGGCAGGAGCTGCGATTGTCGATGTAATAACATAGTTTGCAGTTGTCGGCGACCCCATTCCAAGTACTAAAGCCGCAAGCATCGTAAAGATAAGCGTTAATAAAATATTCCCCCCTGCAGCTGAAACGAGTCCATTTGCAAGACTTAACCCTAACCCTGTCTTAACAACAACCCCAACGATAATACCGGCACACGCGGTTGCTGCTGCAACAGCCAATGCAGTACGCGCACCATCAACAAGTGCCATAATAATATCTTTAAATCCAAGACGTGTAGATTTATCGAAGAAACTGACGACTAAAGTAAGAACTATACCTAATAATGCCGCTTTCATCGTCGGAATTCCAAGCAATAGGAATAGGATAATCCCTAAAATCGGCAATAATAGATAAATCTTTTTCAACGTCGCCTTCCGATCCGGCATTTGATCCTCGGACATGCCTTTTAGACCGACACGCTTCGCCTCAAAATGCGTCATAATCCAAATCCCAGTAAAGTAAAGCAAAGCAGGAATAGCTGCCGCTTTGGCAATTTCCCAATAAGTTACGCCTCCGATGAATTCAACCATCAGGAATGCAGCGGCCCCCATGATAGGTGGCATGATTTGTCCTCCAGTTGAAGCAGCTGCCTCAACCCCACCTGCAAACTCCTTGCGATACCCTAACTTTTTCATCATAGGAATTGTATATGAACCTGAACCAACAACGTTTGCAACGGAACTTCCTGAAATCGTTCCTTGCAATGCACTTGAGAAGATCGCTACTTTGGCAGGTCCACCGGTTAAACGACCCGCAAGGACAACTGCTAAATCATTGAAATAGTTCCCTACACCTGTTTTTACGAGGAAAGCCCCGAATAATAAGAACACGAAGATGAATGTCGCAGAAACACTGATTGGCGTCCCTAAAATACCATCTGTTGTATAGAACATTAATTGGACAATACTTTTTATATCTTGACCACGATGCGCAAGGAACCCTGGAAAATACCGTCCGAAAAATGCATATACCAAGAAAACGCTTGCAATAATAGTAATTGGTAATCCGACGGCCCGTCGTGCAGCTTCCAATGTTAATAGTACAGCTGCGATTCCGATAAGGAGATCCCAGTCGGAAACCCGCCCAACACGGCCAATTAAATCACCATAGAATAACGGCCAATACAATCCAACTGCAATCGCAACCAAGGATAGGATTATGTCATAGAAAGGAACCTTATCTTTTTTAACTCCCGGTTTCTTTCTTGCTGGGAATAAAATAAAAATAAGTGACAATGCGAAACCTAAGTGAATGGAACGCTGAATATAGGCAGTGTACGGAGTTCCGATGGATGTGTATAATTGGAAAAGCGAAAATGCAAGTAATCCAACGAACACGATTATCTTGAAAACCCCTTTAACATTCCGAGTATTTGACTCCGGATCATACTTCTGTAAAATTTCCAACTGCTGTTCTTCTGTTAACATTTCATTACTTTCTACTTCTGAATTAAGTTGTATTTTTTCTTTCTGTTTTTTATCTTTAGCCATTTATCTTTACTCCTTTCATCATTTGGTAAAATGATAGGCGTTGCACTCTAAAAGAGTACGATTTTCCTCTTATTAAATGTTTTTTTAAATCTGTTTCAAATCCCTCATAGCGGAAAGCGAGATCCGCGTCGACATCGCCAACAAAAAGGACGAATGATTGGATAATGTTATGCTCAAAAGACAGCGTATACAAACCATCTTTGACAGATAGGGTCTGGCCTTTTTCCGCATATCCCGGCAAACCAATTCCAACATCTTCATATTGCATAGATAATAACTGTATGGCATTTTGATCGGTCACCTTATAGGACTCAATTACATCAGTTAAAAAGATGGAGTGAACATACCTTATTTGAAATTCCTGCTCATTTTTCATCTTTACATAATAGATTTCTGGATGATTTGCCCGATATTCTGTGAACGAGAACACCTTATGTATCGGCAGGAAAATAAAGGCGAGGACAACAAGGAGCGTGAATAGCAGAATGACGGGCGGAAATACTTTCTTCCATTTCATCCGCCTTCTTCCTTTCTGGGTGGCAATTAAGAATGGGACGGATGAAGCATGTCGCTTCACCGCCCCGATTCCGAATTTACCAAGATTAAATTATTTTTGTTCGTCGAAGTACTTTTTTGCACCTGGGTGAACTGGAATACCGATACCGTCAAGTCCAGTTTCTGCTTTAATCAACGCAGCTTTCGGATGCGTCAATTTAGATGCGTTGTCATAAATCGATTTTGTGATTTTATAAGCCACATCTTCTGGAATATCATTTTGGATTACTAACATTGCACCAACTGATACTGTAGGTGTGTCATTAGCAATTCCGTAAGTTCCTGCTGGGATAACTTCTTTTGCATAGTAACCATATTTTGCGATCAATTCGTCAGCTTTGGCATCTTCAACTGGAACGATAAATACTTGCGCTGTTGCGTTCAAACCTTCAACAGCAGCTGTTGGAGTACCAGCAGTGATGAATGCTGCATCGATTTGACCAGCTTGCAAGCTCTCTGTAGACTCACCGAAGTCCAAATCTTGTGCTTGGATATCATCCATTGTCAAACCATGGATTTCAAGAAGCTGTTCAGCATTCGCATACGTACCTGAACCTGGAGCTCCTACAGATACTTTTTTACCTTTTAAGTCAGCAAATGATTTAATTCCAGACTTTTCAAGAGTAACTAATTGAACTGTTTCAGGATATAGGAAACCGATTGCAGAAACAGTGTCGATGATTTCACCATCAAACATCATTTCTCCTTTAGACGCATAATAAGCGATATCCGTCTGCACGAAAGCAAGTTCAGCTTTTCCGTCCTTAAGGGCAGTCATATTCGCTGCCGATGCTTGTGAAACTTCAGCTGTTGTTTTAATACCAGTATCCTGGCCGATGTTTTCTGCAAGTGCTCCCCCAAGTGCGTAATAAGTACCTTGCGTACCACCTGTCAAAATACTTAGATATTCAACGTCTTTTTTACCGCATGCTGATAGAAGTAGCAATGTAAGCACTGACATCAATGCAAGAATGCGTCCTACTCTCTTATTCATACAATCTCTCTCCCCTTTTGTATTATTATAGTTTTGCAACTTATCACCTATTCTAACACAAATAATCATTCACTTGTCAACGTTTCTTGTGAATAGTCTGTAAATCGCAAGCGTTTTCATTCCGAATTAATAAAAAAAAAGAAGATGAAGCTAAACTTCTTCATCTTCCAGGAACGCTTTATTCAATACTATTCTTTTCATTTTCTTTTTTGTTTAAATCAAGGTAAGTTATTCCAGCTTCATCCAAATCTCTTTTCCGGTGCGCCAACCGGGAAGCAGCACATGAAGCGATGCTTGCGACGAGGTCATCTAAAAATGTATGGACACCGATTCCTTTTTTCGTATCAAGATCATTAATAATACCGATTTTATTTTTATCCAAGTGACCAAATGTAGTTACGGCAATGGACCCATACGTAAAAACTGCACCTAATGCAATCGTTTCATCCACACCGAACAGTCCTTCATCAGAATCAACAATCTGTTGTAAAGGGGCTGATAATTTCCCTTGCTCCGCAAGTTCATCTAACTCGATTCCGACAAGGATTGCATGCTGAAGTTCCCTCTTACGTAATACCTTTTCTACAGAGTCTACACATTCTGCAAGATCAAGGCCTTCATTATAAGGAACTTGCATTTCGTAGACAATTTTCGCCACATCTTCCAATGTGACACCTCGCCGTAGAAGGGCTTCCTTTGTAGCTTTAGTAACAACATCGCTATGGACTATATTTTTACCAGTGAACATTAATTATTACCTCCTTTTTCTAATCCGTGCTTATCAGATATAATATGACCGTTGCCTTTCAATTGATTCTAAAGCATTGTCAACATCCTCAACCTAATAAGCTTTTTAAGGATTATACCTGTAGGGTACCATATGATACAATCTTGATACATAAACAACAAGGGAGGACTAACTTATGGAATATGGAAAAATCGAAGAGGTCAACTTTTACAGCGAAGCACTTGGTGAGGAAATGCAACTTCTCATCCATTTACCATATCAGTATTCACCGCTATATAAGTATTCCGTTCTCATTGCTTCGGACGGCAAGGACTATTTTCAATACGGTAGAATTGGACGCGTCGCCGATGAATTAGTTAATGAGGGCGAAATCGATAATATGATCGTAGTTGGAATACCATATAAAAGTGTCAAAGAGCGAAGAAGAATGTATCATCCAGCCGGTGATCGACACAAAGATTATATCCGTTTTCTTGCGCATGAGTTAGTTCCTTATATTGACGAAAACTACCCAACCTATCAAGTCGGGGCAGGAAGAGGATTGATAGGAGATTCTTTAGCCGCAACGATTTCATTGCTTACCGCATTGAAATATCCGAATTGCTTTGGGAAGGTCATTCTTCATTCGCCTTATGTGGATGAATATGTACTCGAACAAGTGGAAACCTTAAAAGATCCATCCAGTTTCTCCATCTATCACGTGATTGGCACCGAAGAGACGGAAGTAAAAACGACTGTGGATGGCATTCAAGATTTTCTTACTCCTAACAGGAATTTAAATAATTTAATAAAAAGTAAAGGGTTTTCATACTTCTATGAAGAATTTAAAGGGGACCATACGTGGAAGTATTGGCAAAAGGACGTTCCACGAGCTATCAGAAAATCCTTTCAATATGAATGATGCCAATTTAGGCAAAGTGTGGGCGATTCTGCTATAATTAACGATATGAAGTAGTGTATTAAAAACATTTTACGAGGAGGTCGTTTAGGATGAAATATGGTGTAGTCGCATTTCCATCAAAGAAACTCCAAGACATAGCAAACGGTTACAGGAAGCGTTATGACCCACATTATGCACTTATTACGCCCCACATGACTGTTAAGGGTGTATTCGAAGCTGATGACAAAGAAATTGAGCAAGTGGCTGTAGCGATTCGTGAGGTAGCAAATAAGCATAAGCCTTTTGAATTAAACGTCTCAAAAGTAAGCACGTTTGCTCCTATTACAAATACGATTTTCTTCAAAGTAACACCTAATGAGGATATACTTGCACTCCATAAAGACCTGAATGAAGATTTCTTCGGTGTAACGCCGGAATTCTCCTTCGTTCCACATATTACAATCGCTCAAAAACTCACTTCAGGTGAACATGATGATATTATCGGTCAAATTAAGATGGTGGGAGTCGATCACACCGAAATAATTGATCGTATACACCTTCTTTACCAACTTGAAGACGGATCTTGGACAGTTTATGAAACTTTCCGTCTTGATGAGGAAAATTGAAGATTGATTGAAGTTAAAATTGCCCGATCCGATCGGGAGCGTGAAGCAGCGTATGATGTTCGGAAAAAAGTTTTTGTGGAAGAGCAAGGAGTTCCCCTCAGTCTAGAAATGGACGAATTTGATAAAACAGCCGCACATTTCATCGTCTATGATGATGATCTACCGATTGGGGCCGGGCGTATCCGGGAAATTGATAGCGGCATCGGCAAAGTGGAAAGGGTTTGCGTTTTAAAAGAATTGCGTGGCAAGCATCTTGGTAATCTTATTATGCTTGAACTCGAAAAACATGCTAAGTCCACAGGCATGAAGAAAATCATTTTGAACGCACAGTCTTATGCAGTACCTTTCTATGAGAAACTTGGATTTACGGTCACCTCTCCGGAATTCATGGATGCCGATATCCCCCATCGGGCTATGGAAAAAGATATCAGTAATTGAAAAACCGCTTCAGTCAAGGTGACTGAAGCGGTTTTTCGTATGGAAAATGGGCTGTTGGCGAGATATCGGTCACTTGTCGCGAGTTATCGGTCACTTGATGCAAGTTATCGGTCACTTTGAGATAGTTATCGGTCATTTTATTACTTAAGACCTAACTAAGGCATGAAGTTTCCTATCCCTTTTTATGTTCGCTATGTTATTTCGGACTGCCCCTGCTCTTATTCTTATACGTATTGATTCACCACAAGGCCTTTCCCTACAAGGCTTGCGATTACAGGTGATAGATTGGTTGGATTCGGGATGAAACCACTCGTCTCTCGAGAATTTGGGACAGTCGTTCCCAATTTATCATTCTCGGATATTCTTTCCATTTCTTGTTCAAGGGAGTTTTGGAATTTACTCATTAATTCGGTGTCCAATTTCACTTTTTGTACTCGATTGATATAAGCAAAGTTTTTAAACTCCACATTCATACGATTTGCATACATTTCCGATTGAATTGGCTGAATCGGCAGTTGATAGCCCATTTCCTCACCTCTTTTATATGACTATCCCCGTTTGTAGATTGTATGAAACACTTGGCTAATTGTATGTATATGAAAAAGGGTGGCACTAAACGCCACCCTCCGCTTTTGTTTCATCCAGCTGCGGGTGGCAGCTGCTCGGGTCGCTTCAGGTTTGAAAGTAAAGGCAAAGAACGCCTTTATTTCAAACCTTCCAGCGCCGGTCGCAGCTAAACACCACCCTCCGCTTTTGTTTAGTTATTCATCATTCGTTGTATGTCGTTGAAGTTTACAGAGTTTCCATTGTTGACGATTGATCTTACCAATTCGTCTTCCATATGCTGTGGGACGTTTTTGTTTGCAAGCCTGCCGACTTTTTTTACGATTTTACGGACTTGCCGCTCGTCGCTGAAGTCTGCATACTGGATAGCGTTTGCTAAAGCAAAAACTTCTTCCATTGGTACACCTGTTTTGGATTCAATTTTCTTAAAAAACGAGTCATTCATACCCTTTTACCTCCCCCTTAGCAGATAAAGCTGCTGCCAACAATGATTAGCAAGATGAAGAGAACTACAATTAGAACAAAAGTGGAACCGCCATAGGAACCTTTTCCATACCCGCCATATCCACCGCAGCCGTATCCGCCGCCAGAATAGCATCCACCAAACATAAAAATCCCTCCTTCCCTTCCGTCTATCCTATGCAGATAGCGGAGAGAATGAGGGGGCGTTTGCACAATCATTTTTATATATTGCCCTTCGGTTTAAAAATAAATGATGCGATGAATCCAAAAAGAATGGCTGCACTTATCCCAGAACTCGTCACTTCAAACATCCCAGTTAAGACGCCGATTAGACCGTGTTTTTCAGCTTCAGCAAGCGCTCCATGCGTTAATGCGTTACCGAATGAGGTGATTGGAATCGTGGCACCTGTTCCGGCAAAATCGATTAACGGTTCATAAAGACCAAAACCATCCAAAATGGATCCCGCAACGACCAATGTACAAAGTGTATGTGCAGGGGTCATTTTTGCTACATCAAACATCAGCTGCCCAATGACGCATATTAAACCGCCCACTATAAAGGAAGTAATGTAAATCGAGAACATTCAAACCACTCATTTCATCGTTAATTCGACCGCGTGTGCTATACACGGAATCGTATCTCCTTGCTGGTAAGATAACGGCGATAATAATGCACCCGTCGCAATGAGGAGAACCCTTTTATATTCCTTTTCCATAATTTTTTTATATATTTCGGAAAAATAAACTGCCGCAGAACATCCGGAACCGCTTGCACCTGCCATGAATTCCGAGTGATTACCGTAAAATCCCTCACCCGCATCGCTAAAGTTGTTGAAAGCCTTAATTCCTTGATTTTTAGCCAACTCTTTGTAAATCGCAAAGCCGACCTTGCTTAAATCGCCTGTCATGATCATGTCATAGTCGCTTGCAGATGTATTATGACCTGCTAAATGTCGCATTAATGTATCTGCTGCTGCAGGCGCCATGGCTGCTCCCATATTCAATGGATCAGTCATGCCCATATCTACGACTTTACCAAAGGTGCCTCGCTCTATGCATGGTACGCCTTTTTGATAAGGCGTGATGGCCGCTGCACCTGCTGCTGTAACTGTCCATTGGGCAGTATCTCCCTTTTGGGCGCCATATTCGATTGGATATCGAAATTGCCTCTCGATTGCATTATGCTGGCTGGAGGAACCCGCAACAGCAAGTTTCGACATGCCCGACTCTGTAAGCAAGGCCGCCAATAATACAGAAGAAACTGATGTCGCACATGCCGAAAACAAGCCGATGTACGGAATACCAACTGTCGTAGCAGTAAAATTGGATGGCGTCATTTGATTGACAAGATCTCCTGTCAATAAATAATCTGCATCGCTCGGAACTTTATCAACCTTGCTTAATGCAATCATTATGGCATCTTCCATCAATTTTGCATGCCCTTGTTCATTGGTCTCCATTCCGCATCGTTCGTCATCAAACATTTTGTCGAAATTGACATGAAACGGGCTTTTTTTCTCAAGTGGACCCGCCGTTACACCGGTTGCCGCTATGGATGGGGTTGAAGGAAATGTAATTAAACCTTTGTTCACCATGATGCGACACCTAACTTCACAAGGATTGTCTTAATAAGAGCAACGAGAAAAGCGGAAAAAACACCGAATAGAATAACGGAGCCTGCCAATTTAAATATATTTCCACCGACTCCAAGGACGTATCCTTCTGACTTATGTTCAATGGCTGCAGACACAACAGCATTTCCGAATCCAGTAATCGGAACAGATGCACCTGCTCCACCTAACTGACCGATTTTCTTATATAGCCCAAATCCCGTCAAAAGCATGGAGATGAAAATCATAGTTGCAACTGTCGGATTGTTTGCCGTTCTTTCAGTAAAGTTAAAGAAAGTCATATAGAAAAGGGCGATGAATTGGGCGATTAGACAAATAGTGCCACCTACCAAGAATGCTTTGATGACATTTTTAAGTACCGGTGGCTTTGGAGAAATGCTTTGTTCCAGTTTCGCATATTTTTTTTTATCCATTATGTCTCTTCCTCCGTTAGAGAAATCAATTCGTGAATCTTTTTCTTCATCCTTTTTTCATCGTCTTTTAAAATAAGGTTATTTATTTCCGTTAAAACCTTGCTGTCCGCTGATACTAACACCGAGAGATCGGGGTAAATTTCCGTCAACTTCTTTTCCAATTCCTTTGCAATCTTTCTCTTATTGAACCTATCAAAGGTTTTAACTCGGATACCGACAATAAGATGATCATCATGAAAGAGTGTTGCTGCGCCCTTAATACGATCGTCTTTCTTAATTAAATCTTCCGCTTCCTTCGCATCCTCCCCTGTATGGTTTTCAACAGTAAACTCATTTGGAATACAACCCGAAAGCAGAAGGATTATACCGAAAATGGGTAGTAATCGACGAATAGTCATCATCCCCTTTTTTAAAAAGTATGGCATTGATCTTGTTTTTTATTCATAGCGTGATGTTTGCCCTGTCCCCAAGTATCGATGCGCATAATGTATAGGGAGTTGAGAAAAGGAGGTGGAATGAATGGGATGTGGAAGAGATGAAGATGTCAGACATGAAAAAGAAAATCATGAAAATCGCCACAACAATTGCATTTGCGAGGTGGTTCGTGCCATAAGGCGCGTACAAAACATCCGTGAAGATATTGACTGTGACGACTGCAGAACTGACTGTTTCCTGACTCCGCTTGGTAGCCTTGTTAGCCCTTCGCGGCAACGTGCCAATACGCGTGTATTCATGCTTTTGGACGAAAAAGGTAATCCATTCAAAGCAATGTTCAACAGAAGAAGAAGAAGGTTCGATGAAATTGAGGAAACAGCGCCAGCCTCCGAAAAAGGTGGTCGTAGGGATTGTGCTTCATGTTTCTCGATTTTCTTCAGGGTGCAAAATGTTTTTGATAACTGCTGCGCTACTTTACAAGTACTTGAACCTCGTGATATTAGAGGCAGAAGAGTCGACTTATTCAAAGGCGGCAGGCTGGACCTTGACGCAGTTTGCGAAGTTGAACGCTTCGAAGCAACAGGTACTTGCGTAACTGTTGACTTAACTTGCTTCTGTGGTATCCAATGCGTTAAGGACGTTTTTATTGATTGCGACGAAGACTGAGGGAATAACCTGTGATGCTAACTCTGCCCGATCCAAAAGATCGGGTGGATTTGTTTTTGTCTACTAAAATTTAAGATAGTATTATGGAAAATTTTCATGCATAAACAATTTGATTTCTACATTCTACATATAGGATTGGAGTGAAGGGCGGCGACTCCTGGGGGATAAGCGGGACAGGTGAGACCCCGCAGTGTCGCGTTAGCGACCGAGGGGGCTCACCGCCCGCCCCCCGGAAAGCGTCCGCCCGAAACGGAAATCCCTTTGATTTCTATGTATGGCTTTATTTAAAAAAGGACTGTTTCAGAATGTCAATCACACTGACATTCTGAACAGTCCTGTTTTTATTTATTCCGTCTCAAACGACTGGCCTCTCCACAACACATCATCAATCTTCCCAATCTCTAACTTCGTAACCTCATCATCCGCATCAATCCACAACAAATCATCTTCAACCCTCTGAATAGTGCCCTTCACACTCTTACCATCCACCAAAAACTGCAACGGTTTGTACGCTGCCCTTTGAAACGGCCCACTTAAATATAAAATTTTACCTAAAATAATGGGGTCGACAACTTTAGATTGCTCAACCTGGGATGAAGACGCAATTTCTATTGTTTCCTTAACCGATTCTTCATTCAGTACAAATACCGATGTACTCTCTTCTTCAACAACGATTCTCTTCATATAAACCGGTGGCGGCCCAGACACGAATATCAACGGATCTTTGTAGGAAATGTTGATCCCCCCTTTTTCCGTAGTATATGCGCCTATGAACAACGAAGTTCATTTGGGTTTATGAAAGACTACTTATGAACGTAGTCGCCAAACCAAGGTAAATAATAATACTAATCACGTCATTCAATGTAGTGATGAACGGTCCCGATGCTACTGCGGGGTCAACTTTCATCCGATGCATGAACAATGGTATGAATGAACCTGATATAGTAGCGACGAAAATCGAAACTAAAATAGCTGCACCAACCAACAAAGCGATGATAAACTCATGCTTCCAAATGAAAATAAGTCCAACAACAAAGACAGCACAAACCAATCCAGTGATTAAACCAGTTCCCGCCTCTCGCAAAAGAAGCTTGAATTTATTTACATCCTCAATGTCCCGAGTTGCAATACCCCGGACCGCAACCGCAAGCGCTTGAGTACCGCTATTCCCCGCCGTTCCGGCAATCAACGGAATGAAAGCTGCAAGTAAAGCAACTTGCGAAATCGTTTCGGTAAATAAATCAATCAAATTAGCGGTCAACATACCAAGGATTAAAAGGATAATTAACCAAGGAATCCTTTTCTTTGCTGCAGAAAGAGAGTTCTTATCAATGGAATCCATATTCGAAACAGCTGCAAGTTTCGAATAGTCGTCCGAAGCTTCTTCATCGATGACGTCAATAATGTCGTCGACTGTAATAATTCCAAGCATGTGATATTGAAAGTCAACAACCGGTACTGCAAGTAAATTATAATCCTGCGTCGTCCTGGCGACGTCTTCCTGGTCATCCGAAACTAAGACGCTGACAACACGCTCATTCATGATGGATTGGATCAATGTGTCTTCATCTGCGATGATCAAATCACGAAGTGAAACAACCCCCGTTAGACGATTATCTTCATCAACAACGAATATATAATAGATTGTTTCCGCGGAAGGGGCTTCATTTTTTAATATTGTCATCGCAGATCGTACGGTAGAATTCTGAGGAATGGAAACATACTCCGTCGTCATAATTGAACCGGCTGTGTATTCTTCGTAATGTAAGAGAGACTTTATCTCAGTAGCTGCGTCCTTATTCATTAACGTCAAATAACTAGCGATTTGTGATTTATCAAGTTCTTTCAGGACATCTACCGCATTATCGACAAACATGTATGAAATCATGTCCGCTGCATATGTCGTGTCCATCTCCTGAAGGAACTGCTTATATTCACCATCGTCGATTTCACTCGTCTCAAAGATTTCGGCCAACTCTTTTGGAGACAGAAAGAAATACATTGTTTTCCTATGTTCCTCATCGACCTTTTCGTAGAAAATTGCACGATCATAAGGGTGAAGGATTAAATATTCTTCGCGAAAAGCTTTGATATCCTGCCTCTCAAGGGCATCAATCAATTTTTCTTCATCAATGATGATATCGTCATGAACTTCTTCATTAACAGTCATGGTTGCACCTTCCTTTCCATCCCAGCATGCATGTTTGTTTCCATTCAAGGCAAAATAATATATATAACCGATCTATCAAAAGGAGATTTTCTGATGAAACTGGATATTATTGGGGATATTCATGGTTGCTACGACGAGTTGCTTACACTTATAAACAAGCTTGGCTATACATTTGAATCCGATATACCCGTTCATAAGGAAAGGCAGCTTGCATTCGTTGGTGATGCTATGGATCGTGGACCCTCATCTGTAAAGACACTTGAACTGATGTTCAAATTACAGGATAAGGATAGACTTATCTATTCCCCCGGTAACCATTGCAATAAACTTTATCGATTATCGATAGGGAGAAATGTTCAACAAACACATGGTCTCGAAACAACCGTGGCTGAATTGAATGCTTTACCACCTAAAGAAAAACGTCGTTTCTTGAATCGATACAAACGATTTTACGAAGCCCTTCCCTTATACGCAAATTTAGATGACGGGAAAATCATTATCGCACACGCCGGAATCCGTGAACAGATGATTGGAGAACCTTTTTCAAAAAAAATAAAGTCCTTTGTCCTTTACGGTGACACTACAGGTGAAACACTTCCAGATGGGCGGCCCGTGAGAAGGGATTGGGCAAAGAAATACCATGGAGATGCATGGATTGTTTATGGCCATACTCCAGTACTTGAGGCAAGGTTTATGCACCGAACCGTCAATGTGGATACTGGATGTGTGTTTGGAGGAAAGCTGACCGCTATTCGTTATCCTGAAATGGACGTTGTTTCGGTACCATCCTCACAACCGTTCATCCCTGAAAAGTTCACTCAATTTGATTGACTAGCTCTGCGTTAGTTTTTTGAGGTCTATAGGAAGTTCACTGTTGAACACTAATTTCGTTCCCGTTAGAGGATGCCTGAAGCCGATGGTTGCACAATGCAACGCCTGTCTGTTGACAAGTTTACGGGAACCGCCGTACAGATCATCACCTACAAGCGGATGTCCAAGCCATTGCATATGAACCCTGATCTGATGCGTCCGTCCTGTATGAAGCTCAAGGGAAACAGAAGTAAACCTGGATCCATGCAGCTCATAATGTCCAAGTGTTTTCCCATCAGTTCTTGCATATTGACCGTCTTGTCGGACGATCCTCTCGATAATACTGCCGTCCTTCCGCCCGATAGGTTGTTCTATGACAAATTCATTCTCAACAATATGTCCCTCCGCAAATGCGATATAATTGCGGTAAAAGCCTGTCTCCTGAATCTGCTCACTTAATAGATGATGGATATGCCGGTTTTTGGCAATGCATATAAGTCCCGACGTATCCGTATCCAATCTGGTTACAATATGCACGGTTGAAGGAACTTTCTCTTTCAGGAACTTACCGGCAATATAATTTGCAATTGTTCCTGCCGGATGATCACGGGACGGGATTGTTCCTTGTCCCGCAGGTTTATCGATAATTATAATCGCTTCATCTTCATATAGGATATTAAGCGTTCCTGATTCGGGAATAAGTCCATCGCTTGGCTGTTCTTCTGGAAATTGAACCGTAACCGTATCCCCTGCCCTTACTATATGCCGAACCGTTTGCTCCGTCTCATTTACTAACAACTGACCGCCGTCATACTTCACGGCGGTTAATGTTCGTTTTGAAATTCCTTTTGCATGTAAAAATTCCCTTAATAGAACTTGTTCTTCTACAATAAAATTTAACGTAAACCGGTTAGATTGCGTCTTCATCACTCTTCACTTGCTATGAATGAATCATGGACCCTTGTCCAAAATGGGAAAGGACGGAATCTTCCAAATCTCACTTTCTCATCCGCAACCTTATATTCTATCGATTTCACATCTTTATGCAATAACTGCAAATGGTCCACAGTCACCATAAAATCCGGTCCATTTACTGGCGTTAACACACAGGAATGATGTGATGGCAAAATTAGAGGGGAGCCGACCGTTCTGAATACCCGATTATTTATGGACGCCATTTCGGTCAGTTGAATGGCATCCAGGGATGGGTGGATGATCGCCCCGCCAAGAGCTTTATTATATGCAGTGGAGCCGGAAGGTGTCGACATGCATAAACCATCCCCCCGGAATCTTTCAAATAACACACCGTTCAGTTCCACATCCATGACCAATGTTACTTCAGGAGATTTGACTGTCGATTCATTCAACGCCAGGTATTTAGCCTCCTGATCCGAATTACGATAAGAAATCGTCACTTCAAGTAATGGATATTCAATCACATTGTATTCTTTACGTGCAATCGACAGGACCAATTTTTCCATTTCGGACGGTTTCCAGTCGGCATAAAAACCAAGATGCCCTGTATGGATTCCGATGAATGCCGTGTCCTTCAATCGATGAATATATTTATGAAAAGCATGAAGCAACGTTCCATCTCCACCAACCGATAAAACAATATCAGGTGATTCTTCATCAAAAATAAGTCCGAAATCAGTTAAATACTCGACGGCTTCATCTCTTAATCGGTTTGAAAGTGAATCATTCCTTGTTTGAATGGCAAACTTCATCAACATTCACTCCCCTTTCCTCCGTTTTTCGCCGTACCCTCTGTCTGCTGATTCTTTATAGGCAGTAAAGTATTGTTGTGCATCATGGATTTCATCACGGATGAGCGACATCTCCTCATCAAGTCTAAAGGCAGCCTCCGCAGCCCGTTCAAGACGATGCATGATTTCATCTGGCAATTCACTCTGGTATTTGTAATTCAATGAATGTTCAATGGACGCCCAAAAATTCATCGCCAATGTCCTGATTTGAATTTCTGCCAAAATTGTCTTTACACCGTGAATCGTTTGTACTGGATAGCCAATGATCATATGGAATGATCTGTATCCGCTCGGTTTTTTATTGGAAATATAATCTCTTTCCTCAATAACGTGCATATCGGTTCGCTTTCTTAACGTATCGACAACTTTGCCGATATCATCCACGAACTGGCACATGATTCGTAGTCCTGCAATATCAGGTAATTCTTCTGCAAGCTCAGCCGAAGGTTTGAATGGAATTCCTTTTTCAAGGGTTTTATCATAGATGCTGGCTAAAGGTTTCACACGCCCCGTTACAAATTCCACCGGCATATGTACGCCTTCGAGTTCATATTGTGTCCGTAACCCTTTCAGTTTCACTTTCAATTCCGAAACTGCTTGTTTATACGGCTCAAGAAATTGCTTCCATTCCTTCATCAGTAGCCCTCCCGACTGGTAGTTGATGCTTTTATAGCTTATGTTTTTTGTGTTATGTAGTTTTAGGGATCCACATAGAGTAAAACGCCAATTGATATTTTACCCCAAATTGGTAAGTTTGTGATAGCCTAATTGCTGTTACAATTAACACTGGCCCATACGTCAGTAGAATGCTCTTTTACATCTCATTCAATTCTTAGTCATACGATCAGTCTACCATATGAATGGCTTTGATGCAGTTTGTAACATGCGTTTTCGCAACTAACTTGATATACTTAATGAATATGGGCTATTAGTTTCTTCAAGGGAGGGGTGGCACTGAATGGATGCACGAACAGTTCGAACATTAATGGATATCCAAGCTATGCAAACATTGGGCTCCGTACAGTCTTTTTCAAGTGTGCAGGAGACAACCTCGACCTTGTTCAGTGATATGATGACTATTGCTTTAGATGATATAAATAACAAATCTTTTAATCCCAATTCAGTTATGAATCAATCATTTGGAATGCTTGACGGGCTTCGGTCGATGGAAAGTCTACTATATAAAGGGTCGAGTAACGTCTATCTTCCAAAAGGACTGGAATTCGTGTTACAGAAAAATGATTTCAGTTCTACCGATGATTCAAGTGGAAATACTAATTTCAGCGGGTTTATTAAACGAGCCGCGGAAACATATGGACTTCCTGTAAACCTAATTACATCCGTTATTAAACAGGAATCCGATTTCAACAACACTGCTGTAAGCGGCGCCGGGGCGATGGGTTTAATGCAACTTATGCCGGGCACCGCAAAATTTTTGGGTGTACAAGATAGCTTCGACCCAGAGCAAAATATTATGGGCGGTGCAAAATACTTAAGGCAAATGCTTGACCAATTCGGCAATATCGAACTGGCTTTGGCTGCCTATAACGCAGGACCAGGAAATGTGAAAAAATACGACGGAATTCCTCCTTTCAAAGAAACTCAAAATTACGTTTCCAAAGTATTAAACTACTATAAAACCTGACAATATTAATTCCTCGGAAGGCAATATATTTGTGAAAGATTTGTTTGGTTGTTAAAATATCCATACCAGTCAGAACAAAGGAGATTGACATACATGATTCGTAGACCTTTGATTCCTTATGAAGAAATCGGTGCTGAAAAATTATCTGAGTTAGTCGACCGTTTTTATGAAAAAGTGGCTGTCCATCCGGATTTATATCCGATTTTCCCTAATGACTTGACGGAAACAGCTCGTAAACAGAAGCAATTTCAAACACAATTTTTAGGCGGACCGAATTTATTCACGGAGGAACATGGACATCCGATGATGAGAGCGCGTCATATGCCTTTTCCTATAACTCCGACTCGAGCGAAAGCATGGCTCGCATGCATGTACGAAGCGATGGATGATGTAGGGCTTGAAGGTACTATCCGTGACGTGTATTATCAACGGCTCGTTATGACTGCCAATCATATGGTCAACAGAAGCGAGGAGGATGAGCTGTGAACCGTGATACCATTATGGAAAACAGTGTCACTTCGTCAGCAACCTTATCAAAACCCATTGAGATTTATGCATTCGTTGATCCTTTATGCAGCAAATGCTGGTCACTTCAGCCCTTGCTCCGTAAATTACAGATTGAATATGAACGTTATTTCACATTAAGAATAGTTCTTCGCTCATCATTGCCAAAGATGAATGTAACAAACTTGAGTAATCGATGTGATGATGTTAAATCTTGCGATAAAACCCATCCGTCCTTTCCAAGCATCGCAATGAAAGCGGCGGAATTTCAAGGAAAACGGGCCGGTTTCCGTTTCCTCTCAAAACTTTTTGAGTACACTTATTTGAAATCGAGAAACGTCTTATCGTTTTCAGTACTTGTTGAGATTGCCGAAAAATTAGGCTTGGACGTCGATGAATTCATCCTCGACTTCTCATCACATAATGTATTGCGATCCTTGCAGGTGGATTTGTATCTTGCGAATGAAATGGAAGTGGATGATGCACCATCCTTTGTGTTTTTCAATGAAAATATTGAAGACGAAGGACTCAAGGTAAATGGACTTCACTCTTATGAAATCTATGAACAGATTTTAGAAGAAATGGTCGGTTATCCAATCGATCCGGATACTCCCCCACTACTTGATGATCTTTTCAAACGTTTTGATTCACTCGCAACAAAAGAAGTTGCTGAGATTTATCACATCTCGGAGAAATTAGCTGAACGCGAATTAAAAAAGCAGCTTCTCCTGCAAAATTTAGAAAGACAGCCGTTCAATAATGTAACGCTTTGGCGAAAACGAAAATAGATAAAAAGCAGGCGTCCCAGTAAAATTGGGACGTCTGCTTTTTCGTATAACCGCTCGTTTATTGTCGTAACCGCTCGTTCATCCTCATATCCGCTCGTTTATTCCAACAACCGCTCGTTTATTCCCATATCCGCTCGTTTATTCTCATATCCGCTCGTTTATTCTCATAACCGCTCGTTTAATCTCATAACCGCTCGTTTATTCTCATATCCGCTCGTTTATTCTCATAACCGCTCGTTTAATCTCATAACCGCTCGTTTAATCTCATAACCGCTCGTTTATTCTCATAACCGCTCGTTTATTCTCATAACCGCTCGTTTATTCTCATAACCGCTCGTTTATTCTCATAACCGCTCGTTTATTCTCAGAACCACTCAATTAAAAAGAAAAGAGCATCCGCTCCTGGGGGAGAGGGATGCTCTTTTACAAAGGGAATGGGAGAAATGTTCACGTTCAAACAAAAGGGGTGTATGTTTGGTATGTGATTTATTTCACATCTATAATTTATCATGAAATAGTAGTTAATGCAACATTTCACAAGAAGTTTCACATCTCTGTCACAAATAAAACCATCTACAAATCCCTTACCTAAAGACTTAAAGACTATCATCTATTAATATTTTTGTAAACAAACAGAATGTAAGCGCTTTACTATTTGTTATAGAAGTATATTGATGATTCAAAGCATCAAAAAACTGACTTGGCTTTTAAAAACGCCAAGTCAGTATCTCTTTTATTGCTTGTTAAGCAATTCTTCCAACTCGTTCAATCTCTCTTCGAACACACGGCATGCCTCTTCGATTGGTGCTGTAGAAGTCATATCGACTCCTGCTTTTTTAAGAACTTCAATGGGATAGTCTGATGAACCGGCTTTCAAGAAGTTATTGATGTAACGGTCGACAGCTGGTTGGCCTTCAGTAAGAATCTGATGGCTTAATGCAACAGCTGCACTGAAACCAGTCGCGTATTGGTACACATAATAATTATAGTAGAAGTGTGGAATACGTGCCCATTCAAGAGCGATTTCCGGATCCACCTCAACAGCATCACCAAAGTACTTCTTGTTTAGTGCACCATATTCTTCTGTTAGTTTATCAGCAGTCAATGCAACACCTTGTTGGTCAAGCTGGTAAATTCTATGTTCGAATTCAGCGAACATTGTCTGACGGAATACTGTACCACGGAATCCTTCGAGCCAATGATTTAACAAGTAAATTCGTTTTTGCTCATCATCAATTGTTTTTAGAAGATGGTCGTTTAAGATTGCTTCATTAACTGTCGATGCAACTTCAGCTACGAAAATTGAATAGCCGCTGTAGTTGTATGGTTGCGTTTGACGTGAATAATAGCTGTGAACACTATGGCCGAATTCATGAGCCAATGTAAACAAGTTATTCACGTTATCCTGCCAGTTCATCAAGATATATGGATTCGTACCATATGATCCAGAGGAATAAGCTCCTGAACGCTTCCCTTTGTTTTCACGTACGTCAACCCAACGGTTTTCAAGTCCTTCTTTAACAATGGATTTATATTCTTCACCTAGTGGATGGAAACTTTCAAGCATAGTTCCTGTTGCTTCCTCATAAGGAACTTTCATTTCCACATCTTTTACCATCGGCGCGAACATGTCCCACATATGAAGTTCCTTTAGACCAAGTACCTTTTTGCGTAATGCAACGTAGCGATGATGCAATCCAAGGTTACTATTAATCGTGTTAACAAGGTTGTCATATACTTGTTCCGGAATATGGTTTGCCGATAATGCAGCATTACGAGCAGAATCATACTTACGGATTCGCGCATTGACATTATTCTTTTTAACATTTCCGCTCAATGTAGATGCAAAAGTATTTTTGAACTCGCCATATTTGCTGTACATTGCTTTGAATGCTTCTTCACGTACTTTCGGATCTTGGCTTTCAAGGAAACGGATATAACGTCCGTGTGAAAGTTCCGCTTCTTCACCGTTTTCGTCTTTCACCATTGGGAAAGTCAAATCGGCATTGTTCAGCATGCTGAACGTTTCTGCAGCGTTGCCTGTCACTTCGCCCAATTGTGCAAGGATTGACTCTTGTTCTGCAGCAAGGATGTGAGCACGGCGGGAGTTCATTTTTTCAAATTCATACTTGTACACTTTCAAGCTTTCATTATTCTCAGCAAGACTGTTCAATTCTTCCTCAGAAATCGTTAACAATTCCGGTGTGAAGAATGAAAGTGCTGTAGATACTTTGGAGTATAAAGATTTCGCACGACTATCCATCGCTTGATAGAAGCCATTCGTCGTGTCTTGATCAGCTTTCAAATGGGAGTACGTATATAATTTGCCCATTCTTTGGTAAACAGTATCACGGTAAGATAGAGCTTCGGATAGTGCTTCCGGACCGTTGTTCAATGTACCTTTATAGCTTTCCGCACTAGCTAAAAGCTCATCGATTGCTTTAAACTCCTCTTCCCACGCTTCATCCGTAGGGAAAATATCTTCCAAGCGCCAAGTTTCTTCCACTTTGACTTGGTCACGAGTTAACACTTTGTTTTTAACTTCCGTCGTCATTCAAATTCCTCCCCCAAACTTTCTTCGTAAATCGAATCATTATCATTCTCTCAATTTTGTGCTTCATTTGCAAGAAATCTTTCTGAAATTATATACAAAATTCCCTTTTCACTGAAATCTGTTTTATCCGAAGGGTTTTTTAATCCATTCCTAATAAGGAATTCGATATATTTTTTACAAGCCGACGTTTTTTCAGCAGAAGGATGATCAAAACCCCATACGAATTGTTGCAGATTATATGAAGTAACTTTATTGAAGCTCAAATTTTTTCGCTTCAAAAAATGGAGAAGTCTTAACTGCCATTCAAAATCGGCTTCACGGAATGCATCATTCCCTGAAATCGGCACACCAATCCAGGTTGGCAGGTTAACTGGCAAGATTCGCATTTCATAACAGCATCTTAAAAATGGATCGTTAATGCCTTTTCTATTTAGCATTACCCACCGTTCAAGGTCTTCACGGCGCTTTGAACTATATAGATTTACATATCGAATAAGATCCTCATTTGACGGTACTTTCGGGCGAATAAAAGGGAAAAATTGAAAGGTAATTGGAAGGTTGTGGTGCATGCCAATATATCTCTGGCCTGCAATATGCAACAAACTCGTAAAATAGTGAAATGTTTTCGTTTGGGGGTTAAAAGTAAGGAGGACATCTCCTTCAGGTGGGGTGCTGACGATAAACCATTCCTCGAACTTTGAAAACTGAAAAGTCCCTACGCCCTCGGGGATATTCGTAAACTTTTGAGGCGTATGCAATATCCAAATTGGGGTCATACCGACCTTTTGATACCCCTGGGTCCGCTTTTCCAACAGGGGGATCGGAATTGTACTGCACTGAAACTCGATTGGAACTTTTACGTCATTGGAAGCAATAAGCAGGTCAGGTCGCTGTGAAATTTCTTTTAACAACGGTTCCAATATCGCATCTTCCGAATGCGTTGAAAGCAACTGATGTAATAATAATTTACCAGTTAAATGTTGTGGCGATTCCCCCTCTGAAAAGGATGCACGGCAGGCGGTCGCCTTTCGATGAGCAAAATGGGGAATAACAATATCACCGACTTTTAAATGGACCGGACTTCTACATTGGGGACAGAAAAAACTACGAGTCTCTTTCCAACTTCTGAGCTCGTCCCTTTTTAGATCTGCTGTTAAAACGACCATCCGTCCATCCTCCGAACAGGCTGTTAAAATTCTCCTCACTCCTTTCAGAGTAATTGTAGGAATCTTCATTTACAATTGCAACTATTATGAGTTTATATATCTAACAATAAGAAAAAAAGCTGCTTCCCCTATATTTACCAATGGGGAGCAGCTGATTATTTTTATTCGCCAAAATATTTATCAACAGTCTTCAAAACATCTGATTCCATTATAACTTTTCCATACTCTTCCAAACGATGGATGGTTACTTGGGATAATGAACCGTATTCCGAAACGATACTACAATAATCCAATTTAGCATCGTCATCCATTTCAGATTCATCATAGATCACATGCATGTAGAATTTATTTTCGAATGAATAGAGAGATGATTGAACTGCATAAGCGGGAATTTTCTTAGCTAACGGAATGAGATTTTCGAAATCATCAAACACGAACATATCGGAAGTCCATACTACCGGCTCATCGTTTAATTCATTCATGAGCTGTTCAGGGTTTGTGAATAAACTGGGATCAGGGTCAAAGTGCTTATCAGACTCATCCACACCAAAATCAATTTCGTTATTTTCCATTTGTGCACGTGTCACTGTAACTTCGATTCCATTATTCATCGCATGGACTTGAATCCACAATGGACCTTCAACTTCAAATTCGGTCTCATCATTGATTTCATCCATCATCTCCCAGAAGAGCTCTTCACTTTTATCTCGATTATACCAGACTTCTTCACGAGTAAAGCCACGTTCTTCTATGTCTATATACGATAAATAAAACTTTACTGTATTATCATTGATACGTTCTATTTCCATCCCTTTTCTCTCCCTTCCTTACAAATAGGTATATGCCTATTTTTTTATTTTCGCGATTAACCTGCAATGCTTATACTTACTATATGAGCGTCTACGAAGTTTTGAAAGGGTTACCGCTCAAGACTTCTATTGATAATAGCATTGTAGGGAACATCAGCACATATTGCAATAGACAAAAGCGTAGGGCGCCTTCTTAGTCCCGACAGTTTGGGAAAAGAAGACGTGCTCGTAACGCTGCGCTATTACTCGCAAAAGCCGTTCTTCGTAACGGCTTTCGCTGGGAGACATGCCACAACAAAGGCGCTTTTTGCCTTTTTGGCATGTCTGAAGCGACTCGAGGGACTGGCGCCCGTAGCTGGATGAGACAAAAGCGTAGGGCGCCTTCTTAGAGGCGACAGGCATAAGGCGAAGCTGCGAAGTGGCGTTTTTTGCCACATAGCAGATTTGACTTATGACCCCGAGCCTCTGGCGCCCGTAGCTGGATGCTAAACCCTGAAGGGAAATTAAAAAGCCGATAGGATTTGGCGAATGCCCGTTATCTCCCTATCAGCTTTACTATGTCTTAAATTAGTTAACCATGCGCCGCGCTTCAAGCAGCTGATAGGCCCTTACTTTACGAGGTAGGAAACGTCTGATTTCATCTTCATTATACCCTACCTGAAGCCTTTTTTCATCAAGAATGATTGGTCTTCTTAAGAGGCCTGGATGTTCCTGTATTAATTCGTATAAGCGTTGAAGTGGAAGGCTTTCCACATCTACATTAAGTTTTTGGAAGATTTTTGATCGGGTTGAAATAATTTCATCTGTCCCGTCTTCTGTCATTCGGAGAATTTGTTTGATTTCACCAATATTCAATGGCTCCGAGAAAATATTACGTTCCGTATACGGTATTTCATGCTCTTCCAGCCACGCCTTAGCTTTTCTACATGATGTGCAACTAGGTGAGGTAAATAATGTAACTCCCATTCGCTGACACTTCCTTTCAGTCGGCTTGCTTGTTTTATTTAAATTAGAATGATTTTAAAGTAATTTGCTATCTTCTATTATACACATATTCATTCTCAATGAATACACTTTTTCAAAAAAAAGTAATACAGATTGTTTCTTTGTCACAGTTCCGCAATAATGTAAGGGTTACAGCTCCTTTGGATTTGTACTTTCACACTTCTATACTGTTATACCCGATAGCATAAAAGTTTAAACATCATTCACATAAAAAAATCCATTTCTCATTTAGGAATGCTTGATTGAAAAACAAATTCCTTTACTAATAGTACGAACTCACCCCAAAAAAGGTTTCAAAATCCAGGCATTTTTTCAAACAAAAACGTAGAGGTACCCTGTAATATTAAAGACAAGTAATTGTACATGATGACTTATCTCGTCGTGGCTTGTTTATAATGTTACACACATTATAAAAATGCACATTACTAAAAGTAAATTTTAGTAATGTGCATTTTTATTTTGGCTAACATTTCCTCATAGTTTTATTAAAAAGTTAAACATTTTACACTTACGAAGAAAAGTATTAGATTAGAACTAACGTTCCTTATTGGAGGGGTTAATAATTGTATTGGTATGAGTATTGTCCGAAACATGTTGAAAGTAAATATCAACTGTTAGTATTTAAAGATAACAAGCCCTTTCTACCTTTGACAGATTATTACCAAGATTGTTTAGGGAGAATTGATAAGAGTTCTGCAACATCTTATTTAAAGTGCTTATTACCCTTTTTTAAGTGGATAGAGGAAAAAAGTAACTATCAGGGAAATCGAGTGCAATGGAATGAATCGGAAGGAAAGATACGCGTAGCTGTTGAGGATTATTTACAGCATGAAATGAGCTGTAAAGTTCGAGATAAAGATTCATTTCGTTTTGTGAATTTAACAAATAAAAGCCCTACTACCATTAGTCGTTTTTTATCGGCACTAAAGTCATTTTATAAGTCTATGGTTCGCTTAAACTACTATCCACATCATAACCCTTTAATTGATGGGCAAGCTATTCTACATAGCTATAAAGAAGAAGTAAGAGGTGTTCGAGAAGATAAACCTAGAATGCCCTCAGTTGCAGGAACAGAAGATCCTGTCACTCACCGAAGATTAACAGATTCCTATTTTAAAATCATCAATGAAGAATGGCAACCTCAAATTATTGATGATATGAATTTACCTTATCAAGTTTATCAAGCAGGGAAAAAGGTAAATTGGTCGCAACGTGAAATGATTATAGCTCGTATGTTATTCGAAACAGGAGCAAGGGCATCGGAAATTATTGAACTCACCATTGGAGATTATCGTTAGCGTAGAAGTCACCAAGAGGTTAGTACGTTTAACAAAGGGAGTCATGGTAGGAAGATCAAGTTCTTACGCTTTAGTAAAGATACTGTCAAGCGATTGTTTCACTATATAGACACCGAGAGAAAATCCTATGATGAAAATCATTTAGGATTTGAACAATTGCCTGACGATGCACCAATCTTTTTATCTGCAAATGGAAAAGCATTTACTTATCATGCTTGGTATTATCATTGGAATCGAGCAATGAAAGTTAATGAATTAAGTTTAAACCCGCATAAAGCAAGACATTGGTTTGTTACTTCTCGCCTAAGAGAAATTTATAATATATCCAAAAGTGAAGCTGAAATTCAACAGCGTAAAAATGAATTAATTAAATATATGAAATGGAAAAATCCCGATACCATGAATATATATGAACATCATTTTGACGAAGCAAAACATCGAGAAGCCCATGAAAACATGCTGGTACAAATGGCACAAAGAGAGGAAGATTACACTAAGCAGTATAAATCTTCTGGAAAATCAAAGTTGGCAGTCATTGAAACAACCAAGATTGAACTAGTCGATGAAGATTTACAAGAGTTATTAGAAGGGTTGGAATGAATTTGCCTGACGCAACACAACAAAGACCAGCAACGGTATGGTATGATAAATGGCTTGGAAAAATGGATACAAAGCTAATGTGCCTGAAAAATGGTCGAAGTGAGTTTTTAATCGACAAAGTAGATGAACGGATTCTTAAATACATTAATAATAATTGCTTAAATTTTGATTGGAAGAATCACCTTTTATTGATTATATTAATCGAAACAGCTCAAAATAAAGATGCCGGAACTATTAAAGTAATCATCGGGACCTTAAGCACACGTCTTAAAGATATTTTCAATCATTTTAACATTACTAGATTTTTAGACTTCGATCCGAATGTTCATTTATATGGATATTTAAAAGGTGAGATTTTTCCTAACGATTCCAACAACAAAAGAAGAAGATTATTGGGAAATTATAGTGGAGCCGAGTGCACTACAAAAAAATGGGTTCATAACAACTTATCTTTTGAAGAACAAGATTATTATAAACAGTTCCTACTGCAACCTATTCCGTTTGATTCATGCGATTTTTCATTTCAAAGGTTAGCAATAGAACAAGCTCAAACTATTCGTAAAGATGAAACAGATGCTATTGTTCCAATGCTTCCAACGATACGTGCAGAAGCAAATTTACGATGGAATCAGATGAAAAGACTACGTGATGCCTTTCATCAACAAATACAGGAGGTAGAAACTAAATCGTTATCACTACCAATTGAATTTTTTTATGATGAACCCGAACGCATCGGAGAAAGATTTCATTTTCGTTTATGGGATAAACCATCCTTTGTATTGCATCACCAAACACAATTTTCAGAAGCTATAATAAAACAAGCAACACAGAAGAAAGTAACTTATTCTGACGAGAAAAATGCTTATTTCCTTGAGTTTATTCGTACGGAATCAATAGAGGACAATTCAGAAGGAGAAGGTCTTTGGTTTAATGAATTGATTGGATTTAATGTTCTCGGAAATTGGAATAAAAATAGACCAATTGAAGAACATGAGCGTATTTTAAAGTTTTTATCTTTATGGGGCTACGAACAAAAATATGAGCAAAAGCCCAAACCATTTTTTTCTCAACATAAAGGTATTTTAACACCGACAACTTTTGTTACTTTGCACAAAGACAAAGCACAAGGTTTATTAATTGATGTTGAGCCATTTTACGCTGCTTGTACATTTGGTTTATTAGCTATCGACATTCTAACAACCACTGGTGCAAGAATTAATGAATTACTTCAAATTAATAATACGAAAGAATGTATCCTTATAAAAAAAGTTAAAGAGAAGTTGCATTTCTCATTTAAAGCTATCCCTAAAGGACGAGATTCTTTAGAAGAGTTTTATATAAGCAAGCAGACTATGGAGCATCTTCAAACCGTAGCAAGGCTGTTAAAAGAGCATTATGCTGTCAAGAAAATTCCGAGTAATTTATATAGATATGAGAGAAAGCATCTTTTCACTAAGCCTTTGCCCTATTATTTTCAATACGAAGGTAAGGCAATGAAAGTGGATTCTATATACAGTTCCATTCGATTCCTCCTTCATGGATTGATTTTGGAAACACAAAGCGGTAAGCCTGTAACAATCAAGACGCATCTTTTACGTCATGCTTTTGCAACAGAAGCAGTCCAGCGACAAAACGTGAATGTTGATATTGTCGCCAAGCTGTTACATCAAAGGGATTTGAATGTAACGGCTTATTACTCCGCACCAACCCCATCACAAATATCTGAATCAATAAGTGAATTACATGATGTCATTTCAAGCTATGTCGATATTGATGATGCGTATTTAAGAAGCCCCAAAGAGTTGCAACAGCAATTTGATGGACACGCTGAAAAAGTTGGGGTATACAACAAAGTATTAGGTGGTACTTGCGTGACCGATTTCGTGTGTCCAACTAAAATGCAATGTCTAGGTTGTAAAGCAAAAGTACCTGAACCAGACCAAGAGGATGAACTTTTAGAAGTTATTCAATTATCAAAGGATATGGAGAAACGCTTCAAGCAAATGGGGTTAGAGGTTGAAGTTCGTAAAGCAAAAGAAATGGCGAAGCAAGCTAAGATCGAACTAAAAGAGATTGACTTGATAAAACAATATAGAGAGGAACGTCATTATGAACCAACCACCAAGCTCAATCCATTCAGATAAGCGGAAATGGCTTGATAAAGTGCATCAGCAACGTAAAGACCGTTCACTTACTATTGGTATTCAAACGATTGATTTTCTCGTAGAACAAGGGATTCCCGTAACCTATCACAACATTAGTGAGCATTCAAAAGCATTTGATGAAAAAGGAAAAGGCATCCATCAAAATACGATTAAACGCAATGAGGAACTACATTCTTATTATCAAAAGCATAGCAGAACGTATAAAGTAAAAAATACGCGTAAAAAACCTGTAATGCCCTCTACATTTGACGAAGCATCTTTAAGAAGGAATTCGTCTGAACGTGATGTAAACATCGCCAAAAAGAGGTATATGCAGCTTTCGAAAGAGGACTTGGTGAATAGATTAATAGCGGTTGAAAAATACGTTGCAGAAAACCAAGAGCGATGGGTAACTAATCAATTTAAGCAGTTCAAATAGATAATTAATAAGATACAAAAAATAGCCTTGTTAAACTACTTTTAACAAGGCTATTTTAGAAACTAGATGACAACATTTTGTTGTTTTAAAATCATAGATACCCGTGAGTTCACTTTCTGCTCATATCAATAAAATTATAGGCACAAACCATTGCTTTTGCAATATTCTTTGGCAAAAGAACGATTATGTGCGCTACTGAAACCTGAATTATTTCGCTGAGAGATTTATTATTTTCTTAATTAATCTTATTTGACCTCGGTGATTTAATTCATCCTCAAATACATGGAACCATTTGAAATAGTTATTCGTAGGTTTTCCTCCCCAAAATGGAGTTTGTTCGAACAACCATGAATCCTGCAATGTTCGGAATTCCTCAATTGTCTTTTTTCTTGTTTGTTCCAATTGCTCCAAGTAGAATTCAATCGAATTCCCTTTAATTTGTTCTTGTGCTGCCTTTCCGAGATCCATTGCCGGATTCAGCATTTGTATATCCTCTTCCGTAAATTCACGTTTCTCAAATGTATCGATTTGATATGCTTTTTCAAGTGACGCCATATGAGCGATCAGCATGCCGATGGAATTTGCTTTTTCGTTAATTAAAAAATCTAATTGCTCGACTGATAAATTCATTATTTCCGCTAATGTTGTCTCTCTTGTATAATTCATCATAGATATTAGCTTGCTGAATTCCAAACTTAAACCCTCTTTTTTATCGATTAAAAATAACCTTTGATTTCCCATTTTATCTTCCTTCTATGAATGTTGCGGTTTTGGTATTTCCCGCAATTATTCTAATTATTTTTTATAACTAATGATTTAACCATTGAACATTTTGAAGAGAAGCTTACTAACTTTACTCGCCTTGATTAATTTTTCGAGTAAAACTTTTTTTGCTTTTTCAATTGCTTCATATTCTCATATTTCAGTTGACCTCTTAACTTTTTTTCATAAAGAGAGTATCTTGATAGTTGTTCTGTAGATAATTCTCCATCCTCAACAGCACGAATAACAGCACATCCTGATTCATGATTGTGAGTACAATCGTTAAACTTGCAATACTTAGCGAGATCTTGAATTTCTGCGAATAGAATGTTCCCATCAACCTCATTAGTTGTACTAATCGTTTTAAACCCAGGACTGTCAATTAAAAGTGAATCAGTTTCTTCTAAATACAACATCTTAGTTACCGTTGTTGTATGCTTACCTTTCCCATCAGTTCTGACTGAATTTGTATCTTCACTGCGATTATTTGTAAGATAGTTTATTAATGTAGATTTTCCTACTCCTGATGCCCCGATAAACATCGCTGTTTTCCCGCTATATAAAGTATCTTTAACCAGTTGTATCGATTCTCCTTGATGCATACTGACTGATGTTATTTTTACTTTTGGGTAATTTGAATGAATCGTCTCAATGATTTCTTTTGTCTCTTCAATGTAATCTGCTTTTGATATTAAAATATTCAATTCTAGTTTCTCTTGATTAAATGTCATCAGATAACGTTCTAATTTTGATAAAGTAAATCGTTGGTCAGCAGCTATTAAAATATAGAGTTGATCAACGTTTGTCGCAAGAATCTGTTCATATGATTTTACATGGTAGCTCTTAGCAGCATGACTGGAAGCTTTAGAAATAACATTTTTTCGTTGTAGTAGCTCTTCCAAATAATAATCATCATCTTGCCAATTAAACATAACAAAGTCACCGACATAAAAATCCTTATCTGTAAGTTTATGTGCAACTTTGACTCGAGGTATTATTTTATCGATTGTAGCAATTGTATATAAATGATTATTTTTTTGAATGACACGAGCAATGTCGCTATGTGAATTTATAGGGTTTTCATTTACATACTTCTTAATTCCAAAGTTTTTTTGTTCAAACATAGAACTTCCCTCTCTATAACTTAATTTTTTGATCTTGCCTTCTTTAAAGTCCAACAATTGATAATGAATAAAGTGTTTTGATAAAAATTATTCCACCATAATTAATCCATTTGGTCACCTCCATTTTTGAAGTAACCAAGGGAATCAAATATTTGTTAGCATAGCTGTATAAAATAACAAAAAGCCACAGGGTTATATAAAATAACCCTGTGGCTTAAGTGTTAATTCAAAATAGAAATGCTTCTAACAAGTCGCACATCATGATGTGATGGTAAACCATTTTTCAATATAAATCCGAATGAGTGAGACGCAAAAATTCAATTCCCAAGGTTAACTTCATTAAGTTTATGAATTGCATAATCTCACTCCCTTTCCATACATTAAGAAAATAATACCACATTAACAATCAGAATTCAACAACTTTTTAATCATCTTACTAGATTGTCCTTTAGTTCAAATACAATTCCGCAATATGGCCCGTTTCTTGAAGAGCTATCTATATCATAGTACCACATTTACCCATTTAGTAGGCATCAAAAAAGTGCTACATACTAGATGTTTCTACTACATGTTATGGCCCGATACGACATAAAAGAGATCGTCAATGACAATCTCCTGTTGTTCAATTAATATAGCTCATATAATGTTGCACATTCTATGAAGGATGCTGATGTATCAAGAGGAACATGTTATCTCTTGACTTTTAATAAAAACTTACCCCCTACGTTTTTGTTTACGGCGTATAATCTACGCCTTCTGTATATGAATTACCGGCATTCCATAGTAGGAATTCGTTAATACCGTTCTCATTCAAGGCTTTAATCTGTGCCTCGACCTCATTTTTACCATAACGAAGATAATTCCCTGCACCTAACCAAGGTGCACTGAAATCTTGAAGCCAAGGACGAGAAATAGGTGGATTCTCAAGTTCCCCTAATTTAGCATTTTCAACCTTCGCATATTCAGTCACAAGGCGATATGGTTCAAGGTCGGGTTTCGAAATTCCGAAATAGGAGGTCCAGTGGCTTGGGTAAATCATAGACGAAATGACATCCACATTCTCGGAAATCTTAGAAAAGTTTTGTCCGATACCTGGTGCTTCCGGCAATGTTGCAGAGTAGCCGAAAATATCTACCGATACATCAACGTCGTACGGCTTTAACTTTTCACGTGCATAGGCAACAAAATCCGTAACTGCCTCAACCCTTCGTTGCACAGTGTCAAGCTCCGAATCCTCGTAGTCTTCCATCGTATATCCAAGTATATCAGCTCTATTTTCAAAGCCTTCCGGGAAACGAACATAGTCAAACTGGATCTCTTGGAACCCCATCTTCGCAGCTTCTATCGCAATTTCAACGTTATGATCCCAGACTTCTTTCATAAACGGATTGACAAATGATTCTTTCCTTCCGTTCTTCCATACCTGATCCCCATCCATGAAGGATAGATCCGGTCGTTGTTCTGCGAGGACACTATCTTTGAACACAACAATTCTTGCAATTGGGTAGACCCCCTCCGCTTCAAGCGTCTTGAGCATATTTTGAGGGTCCTTAATATACGGTTTTCCAATTCCGAGATCAAACAACGGGGAAACTTCCTGAGGCTTATATGTCAAATTCCCGAAATCGTCTTTGATGTCAATAACCATTGCATTCAAATCCGTTGAACCAATCAGATTCAACAATCTTTCGAATCGGGCTCCCCCGGCAGAATGTCCAGTGACGTAAATTCCTCTAACCGCATCCGGGTATTCAAAGACTAACCCGGAATCAAAACGGTATAATTTTGAGCTCGCTACAATCGCTTCATCCATTTCTTCAAATCCATATGTACGTTCCGCAAAGTCAATATCTTTTATAGTTTCATCGGCATAGACAATCGTTGGAATCGCAACTGCAGCCGCAAGCATTAGCGAACTCAAAAACTTCATTTTCTTCATAGGGCACATCCTCTCTTTCATTTATTCTACCAAAGCAAAAATCTATTGAATAGAGCAAGTCTCCTATTCCCGTAATTAATTGTCGAAAAACCTCAGTTCCTCTGTTTTTTTGTCTATTCAAGTTTTCCCTATTGCATTCTGTACAAAGTCGTACTATACTTTTGACACTAATACTTTTAAAAAGCAAAGACGGAAAGAGTACTCTTGTATCGACTTATCAGAGAGCCTGTGGCTGGTGTAAACAGGCAAGACGTACAAGAAGAATTGGATTCCTGAGCTTGATTGGCGAATGAGGGTTTGCTTTGTCTCCCAGTAGTCAATCACGTCTCCCGCGTTATGGGATTTGAGTGGCCTTTTACGGGCTAATTCGGGTGGTACCACGGTTGATCAACATCAGTCGTCCCTTTTTAGGGATGACTGGTGTTTTTTTGTTTTATATTATTATTTATTTTCATTAGGTATTGGTATTTATTTGACTGGAGCGAAAGGCGGCGACTCCTGGGGGATTAGCGGGACAGGTGAGACCCCGCAGTGTCGCGTAGCGACCGAGGAGGCTCACCGCCCGCCCCCCGGAAAGCGTCCGTCTGTAGCGGAAGTCTATTTTAAGGAGGAGTAAGAATGAAAACTATTTTTTCAGGTGTGCAGCCGACAGGTACAGTAACATTAGGGAACTATATCGGGGCTATTAAACAATTTACAGAACTTCAAAACGACTTCGACTGCAGGTTCTGTATCGTAGACCAACATGCCATCACTGTACAACAAGATCCAGACGAACTATCAAAAACAATCCGCTCGCTTGCAGCCATCTACATAGCCAGTGGAATTGACCCGGAAAAATCCACACTATTCATCCAATCAGAAGTACCCGCACATGCCCAAGCTGGATGGATGATGCAATGTATTTCGTATATTGGTGAACTCGAACGAATGACTCAATTCAAAGATAAGTCTGAAGGAAAAGAAGGTGTATCCGCAGCATTACTAACATATCCCCCATTAATGGCGGCGGATATCCTTATCTATAATACGCATGTCGTCCCTGTCGGTGAAGACCAAAAGCAACACGTTGAATTAACACGCGACCTGGCAGAACGTTTCAACAAAAGGTACGGTAATGTCCTAACGATACCAGAAATCCGCATACCTAAAGTCGGTGCTCGCATTAAATCACTTCAAGACCCTTTGAAGAAAATGAGCAAATCCGACCCAAATAAAAAGGGAACAGTTGCGATTTTGGATACACCGAAAGAAATTGAGAAGAAAGTTAAAAGTGCGGTAACGGATTCTGACGGAATTGTTAAATTCGACGAAACAAATAAACCTGGTGTCTCGAATCTACTAACAATCGAATCCGCATTAAGCGGCATTTTAATTCCTGATCTTGAAGTAAAATATGAAGGTCTCGGATACGGCGCTTTTAAGGCAGGAGTTGCGGAAGCAATTATCGGACATCTGACACCTATTCAAGAACGCTATGCGGATCTTTTAAATTCCTCCGAGCTGGATGTACATTTAGACAGAGGTGCTGAAAAAGCGAATAAAATCGCAACCGCCACACTTAAGAAGATGGAGTCCGCGATGGGAATTGGAAGAAGACGGTAAGCAGAAGTAAAACGGACGCTATTACAAATAGGGTGAAATCAAAGGTCCGGATAATGAATAAAAATATCTGCGTCCAACTATAGCCAAGTGAAATATAATTAAAATAAAAAATCATATGTGATACGGAAACTACTATAAGTCCGTAGCTGAGAAGGAAGAGGAATATACGTGTCATGAACATCGCCCTTTTGCTTTTTCTTATCATATGAAAATAAGCTCCCCATTTAGAAGATGACCTCTAAATAGGGAGCTTTTCTTATTTATATTTTCTTAAACACAAGTGAAGCGTTATGTCCGCCGAAGCCTAATGAGTTGCTCATCGCATAATTGATGTCCGCTTTACGGGCAGTATTCGGAACATAGTCAAGATCACATTCAGGGTCTGTGCTCACATAATTCATTGTTGGAGGCAGGATCCCTTCTTGTAATGCTTTCACTGTGAAGATTGCTTCCAATCCACCAGCCGCGCCTAACAAGTGACCTGTCATCGATTTAGTTGAGCTTATCGCAAGCTTATAAGCATGCTCACCGAATACAGTTTTCGCTGCCATCGTTTCGAATAGATCGTTATATGGCGTGCTTGTACCGTGTGCATTAATATAGTCGATTTTATCCGGGCTGATTTCTGCTTCGTCGAGTGCCTGTACCATCGCACGCGCGCCGCCTTCGCCTTCCGGTGCAGGAGCTGTAATATGGTGCGCGTCTCCAGTTGAGCCGTACCCAACGATTTCCGCGTAGATTTTCGCTCCGCGTTTCACCGCATGTTCATATTCTTCCAAGATTAGGATTCCTGCTCCTTCGCCAATGACGAAGCCATCCCGTTCTTTATCGAACGGACGAGATGCGGATGCAGGGTCCGGGTTCAATGACAATGCAGTGTTTGAACAGAAGCCAGCAACAGCCATAGTTGTAATTGGTGCTTCTGCGCCTCCTGTGATCATTACATCTGCGTCGCCGCGTTTAATGACTTCAAATGCGTCTCCAATAGAGTTCGTACCTGATGCACATGCTGTAACTGTACATGAGTTAATGCCCTTCGCTCCGAAGTGGATGGATACTTGACCAGAAGCCATGTCCGGGATCATCATCGGTACGAAGAATGGACTTACTCGGCGATATCCTTTTTCAAGGAATGTTTTGAATTGCTGTTCATGGGTTTCCATGCCACCGATTCCAGATCCAATCCAGACTCCTGTACGTAGAGCGGTCTCTTCGTCTAATTCGAGGTTTGCATCTTTCATTGCCATGATGGACGCTGCCATTGCATAATGTGTAAATCTGTCCATTTTCCGGGCGTCTTTTCTAGGGATATATTCTTCAATATCAAAATCTTTTACTTCCGCTGCAACCTTAACAGGGAATTGATCACTGTCTAATCTTGTTAGCAGGCCGATTCCCGACTTTCCATTCAATACCGCTTCCCACGATTCTTCCGCGGAATTTCCTACTGGAGAAACAGCACCTATTCCAGTAACAACGACACGACGTTTTTCCATTCCTGAAAACTCCCTTTCATCATTACAAGTAATTTAAATCGGATTTACGCTACAGGCGGACGCTTTCCGCGGGCGTCGCTTCAGCCTCCTCACTTCGCTACGCTTCGTTGCGGGGTCTTCTGCTGACGCTTTTCCCGCAGGAGTCGCCGCCTTTCGCTACAATCCTATAGTTTGCAATCAATAACAATATTCTTTATCAAGTATATAGTAATCCGTGATTATTTTCCCCATTTAATACATAAAGCGCCCCATGTGAGGCCTCCGCCGAAACCTACCAATACAACGATGTCGTCATCTTTGACTCTGCCTTCCTGTAAATCATCAACTAATGAAATCGGAATAGAGGCAGCTGAGGTGTTTCCGTATTTATGGACGGATTTGGACATCTTTTCTACTGGCAATCCAAGACGTTCACGTGAAGATTCCATGATTCGGATATTTGCTTGGTGAGGTACCAAATAATCCACGTCTTCAGTAGTCAAACCTGCTTTTTCCGTAACATTGACAGCAGATTCGCCCATTTGCCTTACCGCAAACTTGAATACTTCACGTCCATTCATCCGAATGTATCTGTCTTGGTATAAATGCTTGCCACCTGTACCGTCTGCTCCTAATTCGAACGAAAGAATTCCTCGACCTTCGCTCACTTTACTGACGATTGCAGCTCCTGCACCGTCTCCGAAAAGTACTGCAGTGTTACGATCTTCCCAATCTGTTACCTTCGATAATTTCTCAACACCGACGACTAAGACATGCTTATACGTATCAGCTTCAACAAAATGCTTCGCCATAACAACTCCGTACATGAAACCTGCACATGCAGCGGAAACATCCATGGCTGCTGCATTTTTTGCACCTAACCGCTCTTGAAGCATCGTAGCGACAGAAGGGAAAGGACGATCAGGAGTTACTGTAGCAACAATGATCATACCAATCTCTTCCGCATTGATACCTGCATTTTTTATAGCATCCAATGCAGCTTCATATGCCATGTCGGATGTATCTGTATTTTCGTCCGCAATGCGTCTTTCTTCAATGCCGGTGCGTGTGCGGATCCATTCATCAGAAGTATCTATACGAGCTTCAAGATCCTTATTTGTCACTACTTTTGATGGGACAAACTTTCCTATACCAATCAACCCTGCATTCATAGCACATACCCCGTTCCTTATCATCTATTATTAGTACCTGGTATTAATTATAAGATAACTGAGCTCACTTTTCAATATCTGGACACGATTTCGCCAAAGAATGTGAAATCTAAAAATTATTTTGTTTGATGATTGTGCCTGCTATGGTATGATGAATGGTGAAATAGTTTATTGAGGTGATTTCGATGAAATATATTATGACTTTTTTCTGGTCCTTTCTTTTAGTGTCGATGTTGAACTATGTTGCTGGTTCAATCGCTGGAATCGCATCGTTTGACTTCATGACCGGTATTATCGCATCAGTGGTCCTATCAGTTATTATTCTTCTTATGACAACAGCTATTCCTGAAGGGGAAGTAGCGGATCATTGATTCAACAAAAAAGCCACGCCATCGATTCAAATCGGTGACGCGGCTTTTTTAATTCTATAAATTCACTTCTTCTCAACCAATAGTTTCCCATCATCCATTGATAACACTAATCTCTCCCCATCTTTCAGCTCACCTTTAATGATCTCCTTGGCGACTACTGTTTCAACATGGCGTTGGATAAACCGTTTCAACGGTCTTGCCCCGAAGTCCGCGTCTGTCCCTTCCTTTACAATCCAATCAAGGACATCATCGTTATATTCCAAGCCAACTTCCTGCTCATCCAACCGTTTGACGAGATTCTCTAACATTTTTTTCGCTATCAAACGGAATGAGTCCCCTGATAAAGAATGGAAGATGATAATATCGTCCATCCGATTCAACAGCTCAGGTTTAAAGTGGCGGCGCAATTCAGCCATAACTAAGTCTTCCGCCGCATGATCTTCCGAATCGAATTTTCCCCCCAACAAGAAGGCTGAACCAATATTAGATGTCATGATTACAACTGTATTCGTAAAATTAACGAGTCTTCCCTGGCTATCGGTAATACGGCCATCATCCAGGACTTGAAGCAAAATATTCGATACATCAGGATGCGCCTTCTCGATTTCATCAAGCAGTACGACTGAATACGGGTTCCGGCGCACCGCTTCCGTCAACTGGCCTCCCTCTTCATAGCCTATATAACCAGGAGGTGCACCGACGAGTCGGGATACACTGTGTTTCTCCATATACTCAGACATGTCGATTCGGATAAAATGATCTTCTGAATCGAAAATGCACGCAGCGAGAGTCTTCGCCAGTTCTGTCTTTCCGACTCCAGTCGGTCCAAGAAATAGAAATGATCCTATTGGTTTATCCGGATCCTTAATGCCTGCCCTCGCACGCCAAACAGCTTCTGTGACAAGCTGAACAGCATTATCTTGTCCGATAACCCGTTTTTCCAACGTTTCACCAAGACGTAGCAATTTCTCCCTTTCACCTTCAACAAGTTTCGTAACCGGAATTCCTGTCCAGCGGGCAACGATCATCGCGATTTCATCTTCCGTCACTTCTTCGCGAAGCAAACGATTTTCAGAACTGTTGGCTAACGGTCCTTCCATTGCCTGCAGTTCTTTTTCCAATTCAGGAATCTTGCCGTACTGCAACTCTGCAGCTTTATTCAAATCGAAGCGGTTCTGCGCATCTTCCAACTCTCGGCGATATCTGTCCAGCTCCTCGCGTTTCGATTGGATTTCGCGCAGTGTTTCCTTTTCTTTATTCCATTGCTGACGCATATCGGATGACGAATCCTTTAATTCCTGTAACTCCGTACGTAATGCTTCCAAGCGGGTTTGGCTGATTGCATCCTTCTCTTTCCGCAATGCCTGTTCCTCAATTTCAAGCTGCATAATCCGACGTGTGACCGAATCGAGCTCCTGAGGCATCGAGTCAATTTCCGTCCGAATCATGGCGCTCGCCTCATCAATGAGGTCGATTGCCTTGTCCGGCATGAAACGTTCTGTTAAATAACGATCCGACAATGTAGCTGCAGCGACTATTGCACGGTCATGGATACGAACACCATGGTGTAGCTCAAATCTTTCTTTCAAACCGCGTAAAATCGAAATTGTATCTTCCACCGACGGTTCACGCACGAGCACCTGTTGGAAACGGCGTTCGAGTGCGGGATCCTTTTCTATATACATTCGGTACTCGTCAAGTGTCGTCGCTCCGATGCAATACAACTCACCGCGTGCAAGCATCGGTTTCAACATATTCCCCGCATCCATCGCACCTTCAGTTTTCCCGGCGCCTACAATCGTATGGATTTCGTCGATGAAAAGAATAATTTCCCCATCACTATCCTTCACCTGCTTCAAGACACCCTTTAAACGCTCTTCGAACTCGCCACGGTATTTGGCACCTGCGATGAGGGAGCTCATATCCAATTCAAAAATTTGCCGATCTTTCAATCCCTCAGGCACATCGCCTTTGACGATTCGTTGAGCAAGGCCTTCGACAATTGCCGTCTTCCCTACTCCGGGCTCCCCAATAAGGACAGGATTGTTTTTTGTTTTCCTAGATAAAATTCGGATGACATTTCGGATTTCTTCGTCACGTCCAATAACGGGATCCATCTTTCCGTTCTTCACATCTTCAACAAGATTTCGACCAAATTGCTCAAGTGGTGTACGTTGATCTTCTTGCATGCCGCCCATTCTCATATACATTCACCTCATTAGTTTGACTTTGACTATCTTTGATTAATTAAATTATAAGCTGATTTTTCATATAAGTAAAGTGTATTGCACTTCCTCATTTCTATCCGTACCTTTCTCAAAACACATGAAACAAGCGCTATTCCCATAAAAAAAAGACTGCATGACAAATAGTCAAACAGCCTTGATTTTCTTCTATTATCGTACGCCTAACGCCATTTTTGCGTAGCGGGACATATTATCACGGGACCATGGTGGATTCCAGACGATGTTAACGTCAACGTCCTTCACTTCTGGCAGTTCCATAAGTTCCTGCTTGATATTCGAAACTATCTGAGGTCCCATTGGACAACCCATTGATGTCAATGTCATTGTGACCTTTGCAGTACCTTCATCCACCATTTCAGCATCGTAGACGAGTCCTAAATTGACAATATCAATACCTAACTCTGGATCGATTACGTTTTCGAGAGCGCCCATTAGGCTGCCCTTCATATCATCATTCATTGTAAATTCCCCTTTCCGTATTTGTTCTTCTTTCATCATATCAAAGATGGACCTATTCATTCAAATAACTCGCGAACCAATCCGTAGCGCGCAACATGCCCGTTCTTGAAACGGCATGTCCTGCTGTTGGGTCGGAGATGAATTCAAAACGCTCAGGCGTCTCTTTATAATCTTTTTTTGCTGCATTGAAGAAGTTAAATGTGGGTTCGAATGGAACCGTTGTATCTTGTTCACCATGCCAAAAGAATACCGGTCGCTTATTAAGTTTCTGCCTATGTTTCGTCATATCAAATATAGCCAATGTTTCAAGCAGGGATTTTCTTTCCTCATCAGATATCGGTAATTTAAAACCTCTATTTTCAAATTGGGCAATTTGAGCTTTTGCTAGTTCTACGTATCCAGGCGCCCCCATCATGACTGTAGCCGCGTCAATCCAAGGATAGGCAGTCATGCATCCGAGTGTCGTAATGCCACCCATCGAGGTCCCACCCATTCCAATTTTATGAACACCTTTTTCAATCAATTCCCTATGGAGAATACCCATTTCTTCAATTGATGTGAGAACGATTTCCCAGAACCGCAAGCTTAGCTGAACTTCATCCAGACCTTCATCACGAACGCCATGAAGATGGGCTTCCGGTAATATGACACGTAACCCCTTCTTCGCGATATTGTATGCATAATGAAGGTTGTGCTCCTTGGCACTCGTGAACCCATGTAGGAAAATGACTGCTGGAATGTTGCTATCTTCCAATGTTTCGTCCACAATATGCAGTAATGGTATATTGCTCCAGTTCTCTTCTTTGACAAGCATTCAAACACCTTCTGTACTTTTCCTTAAATCGTATCAAAGTTTTCGTAGAAAAACAAAAGGTACGGTTACGTGATGGAATTTTTTGACTCACCACCTCTATGAACGATAAACTGAAAATAGGGTATAAGACAAGATAGATAACGAATTCTTTTAAAAAAGGGGGGCGGAACGATGGAACCGCATTTAATCGTCCTTGACCTTGACGGGACATTGCTAACAGATGAAAAAATCATATCGAAAAAAACAGCAAATACATTGAAACAAGCAGAGGAACAAGGCCACCAAATAATGATTGCAACGGGTCGTCCATATCGCGCAAGTGCAATGTACTACCGCGAACTTGGATTAAAGACGCCAATAGTCAATTTCAACGGTGCATTCGTTCACCATCCAACCGACCGCTCTTGGAAAACAATCCATGAAACGATTTCACTTCCTGTCGTAAAAGATGTAGTCGATGCGATGCAGGATTTCCGACTTCATAATATTGTGGCCGAAGTGATGGATGATGTGTACTTGCAGTATCATGACACAAAACTTTTGGATATATTCAATTTTGGAAATCCAGTCATCAAGGAAGGCGATATCAGAACAATGTTAGAGGTCGATCCTACAAGTTTGCTTATCCAGGCTGAATCTGATTCTGTCGACCCGATACGAAGACATCTCGCCGAAGTGCATGCCGAAGTGATAGACCATAGGAACTGGGGAGCACCGTGGGATGTCATTGAAATCGTCCGTCATGGGTTGAATAAAGCAGTCGGTATCTCACATGTTTCCAAGTGGCTCGGTATTCCTCGCGAGCGAATTATCGCTTTCGGAGATGAAGACAATGATTTGGAAATGATTGATTACGCTGGAGTCGGGGTTGCAATGGGCAATGGTATTGACCGACTAAAATCTATTGCGGATGAAGTGACGCTTTCAAATAACGAAGACGGTATCGCAGAAGTATTGAAAGAACGACTGTTTTTACAGAATAAAATATAAAAAGAATGTGAGGGGTCCCTAATGAGAATTTTTGCGGATAGCGGTTCAGATTTACCAAAATCATTTTTTGATGAAAATGATGTAACATTGATCCCATTAAGTGTTTTGATCGATGACAAGGAATATGATGATGTCATTGAAATCGACTCGAAAGAGGTTTTCGATGCAATCCGTAATGGTAAGCATCCGAAAACATCACAAGCATCTCCAGAGTCACTACTTTCCTTTTGGAAGGAGCTTGCGGAATCTGACGAAGAAGGCTTATATATCGCTTTTTCCTCGGAACTTTCGGGTACGTACAACACTGCCGTCATGATGAGAGACCAAGTAAAGGAAGGAAATCCGAACTTTAATTTAGTCATTATTGACTCTCGTTGCGCTTCACTTGGACACGGCTTATTAGTGAAGGAGGCAGTCCGTTTACGTGATTCGGGTGATGATGTCCGGACAATCGAGCGGAAAATCCGTAGTATGGCTGCCCATATGGAGCATCTTTTCACTGTTGAAGATCTTGATTATTTGGCAAAAGGCGGTCGAGTTTCCAAGGCGAGTGCATTCATCGGAGGTTTATTGAACATCAAACCTTTACTGCATGTCGAAAATGGTAAGCTTGTACCAATCGAGAAACACCGTGGCCGTAAAAAAGTGTTCCGCCGAATTTTAGATTTAATGGAAGAGCGCGGAAGCGAATTGTCTGAACAAACAATTGCAATTAGTCACGGGGATGATGAGGCTACAGCAAATGAAGTGAAGACGATGATCGAAGAGAAGTTCAAACCGAAAAATGTGGAAGTCCATATGATTGGTTCCGTTATAGGATCACATGCCGGCCCTGGAACAATCGCAATTTTCTTTTTGAATAAATTGGTTCTAAATCAAATGTTGGGGTGATGTGATTTGCACACCACCCTTTAACTTAAATTATGCTATGAGA